>JAOTYV010000151.1 GCA_029861675.1 Alphaproteobacteria bacterium | reverse complement strand
GACGCGTCGATCACGCGCAGCCCCGCGAGCCCATGCACCCGCAGCCGGGAATCGACCACCGCCATCGGATCCTCGCCCATCTTGCAGGTGCCCACCGGGTGGTAAATCGTGTTGCCGAAATTGCGGCCGTACTCGCGCACGGTCTCCAGCGAATCCACGTCGGGACCCGGCGCGATTTCGCCCACGCTATGGGCGGCCAGCGCCGGCGATTCCAGGATACTCCGCGTTTTGCGCAATCCGGACAGCAGCACATGGGCGTCGCCTTCCGCCGACAGGTAGTTCGGGCGGATCGCCGGCGGCTGCAGGGGATCGCCGCTGCTTGCCATGATCGTCCCGCGGCTTTCCGGGCGCACCGGACAGACCGCGACGGTAATGCCGGGCTCCTTGTCGAAGGTCTTGATCTCGACCGCGCTATAGCTCGCCGGGGTGAACAACAACTGCAAATCCGGGCTGCTGAGCCCCTCGCGGCTGCGGCAGAACACCATCGCGCTGGTCACGCCGAAGGTCAGCGCGCCATTGGCGAACAGCCCGTAGCGGAATATTTCACGCACCAAGTGGAGGCCGCGCGACAACTGGTTGAGCGAGATCATGTCCTTCACCCGGTGCGAAATCCGGGTGACGAAGTGATCCGACAGATTGTCGCCGACGCCCGGCAGGTCGTGGTGCACCGGAACGCCGATGGATTGCAGATGGTCGGCCGGGCCGACGCCGGAGATCTGCAAAAGATGCGGCGAATTGATCGCCCCGCCGGAGACGATCACCTCCCGGTCGGCACGCACTTCGCGGTCCTGCCCGCCCTGGCGATAGGAAACGCCGACGCAGCGCTTGCCCTCGAACAACAGCCCGGTGCCGATCGCCTCGGTTATCACCTGGAGATTGCCGCGCGATTTCGCATCGGCCAGAAAGGTCCGCGCCGTCGATGCGCGAAACCGCTTGTTGCGGGTCATCTGCGAATAGGCCACGCCTTCCTGCCGCGCGCCGTTGTAGTCCGGCGTGAAGGGAAATCCCGCCTGCTGCGCCGCCTCGACGAATTTGTGGGTCAGCGGCAGGATGGTGCGGTAATCCTCGACCGCCAGCACGCCGCCCCGGCTGCGATAACCCTGCTCGCCATCGCCGCGGTAATCCTCCGACTGCATGAAATACGGCAGCACCTCGTCATACGACCAGCCGCGGCAGCCGCGCTGCGCCCAGCCGTCGTAATCGGCGGGGTTGCCGCGCACATACAGCATGCCGTTGATCGAGCTGGAGCCGCCGAGCGTCTTGCCCCGGGGCCAGTGAATTTCCCGGTTGCCGGTCGAATCGTCCGCTTCCGTATGGTAATTCCAGTTCAACACCGGATGCTGCAACAGCGTCCGAATGCCCGCGGGAATATGGATCATCGGGTGACGGTCGGGCGGCCCGGCTTCGAGCAGCACTACGCGCGCGCCGTCCGCGCTCAACCGGTTTGCCAGAACACATCCGGCCGACCCGGCGCCCACGACCACATAATCCGCCCGCATGTCCCCCCAACCCCCTTCGTTCCTTATTGCTGCGGGCAGCTTAGCGGTTCAGGCCCTGCCTGTCGCGCCCACGACCTGCAACCGCTGCCTCACCGGTGTTCCGGGTTGGGCAAATCGAACCGGCATCCGGCATCCCACAGATTCCGCTGGTTGCCGTGCGCCGGGAATCCGCCGATGTCCCGGAATATTCGAGCAAGGTGCATGAGATTCCACGTCATATAGGTGGTGTTGCGGTTGGTGAACTCGTTCTCTGGACCGCCCGACCCCTCATCCATGTAGGACGGCCCTGGACCGGCCGGGCCAATCCATCCTGCATCCGCCTGCGGTGGAACGGTGTATCCCAAATGCTGGAGCGCGTAGAGAATCCCCATGGCGCAATGCTTCACGCCGTCTTCATTGCCAGTGACGAGGCATCCGCCAGATTTGCCGTAATAGGCGTATTGGCCCTGCTCATTCAAGTCACCGGAGTTGCCATAGAGGCGTTCGATGGCCTTGGTGCAGATCGATGACTTCTCGCCCAACCAGATCGGGGTCGTCACGACCAGAATATCGGCGGCCTTCACTTTTTCGTAAATTTCGGGCCATGCGTCGGACTCCCAACCGTGTTCCGTCATGTCGCCCCAGACACCATAGGCGATGCCGTAATCAACGGGACGCAGAACATCGACATCGACGCCGTTCTTTTCCATGATTTCGCGCGACAACGCGATCAACCCGTCCGTATGAGACATCTCCGGCGACCGTTTCAACGTGCAATTCAGGAACAGCGCCTTGATCCCGGATAAATCCCATTGGTTTTGCTTGCACCATTGTTCTTGAATTTCGTTCAGCATGACATTTTCCCTTCGTTTGGAAGCCGAATGCATGATCCGGCTAAATGCCGAAGCTACGGAGTGCGGAAATCGAGACCGCACCGCTTTGATAAATGCTACCCGTTCGATACGGGCTCCCAACATGTTCGGCGATCGATTTCGAGCGTCCAAATTCAGCAACCGCACAAATTCATGTGCGTACCGGGAACCGTACTACCTGAACAATTTCACAAGCCAATACCGATGGCTGATTGTTTCGATACCCAACGTGGATGACTAGAGGCGGGATTGTGAAAATGACAATTACGTGGCGACACACAGCGGTCCCTCCGGTTCGCCTATCTCAATCGAAATTGTTAGGCTTATTCCAACCTATGCCGATACTCCTTGCGATATTGGGTACGACTAATCTGTTCCGGGAAGGGAACCGACAATGGAAATGTATCAAATTCGATACTTCCTGGCCGTCTGTGACACCTTGAACTTCACGCGTGCGGCGGAATGCTGCAATGTCGCACAACCGTCGATGACGCGCGCCATCAAGAAATTGGAAGAGGAATTGGGCGGCGCACTCTTCCGCCGCGAGCGGCGGCTGACGCACTTGACGGACCTCGGACGCTTGATGCGGCCACATTTGCAACGGGTTTACGAATCGGCCGCAGCCGCGACGGACGAAGCCGCGAAATTCGAAAAGCGGGAAAAGGCTCCTTTGCGGCTGGGCATCATGTGCACGATCAGCCCGACCCGGCTCGTACGGTTGATTACGATGCTGGAAGCGCGTGTACCGAACTTAGAACTCTTCCTTCATGAGGAAAAAGGAACGGCGCTCGTCGAGGAGATGATGAAAGGCGAGCTCGACGTCGCGATCATTGGCTTGCCCAATCTGCCCGAACGCCTCAATTCAATTCCGCTTTATCAGGAACGATACGTCGTTGCGTTTCCTCCGGGCCATCGATTCGAAAACATGACAACGGTTCCAATGGTGGAGATGTCGGACGAGAGCTATTTGCAAAGAGCCAGTTGCGAGTTCTCATCGAATTTCGAAGCCTTCGGTCTCGATCGACCCTATTCGAATTTGCGGGTGCGGTATCGGAGCGAACGCGAAGAATGGATCCAGGCGATGATCTTGGCTGGAATGGGATGCTCCTTCATGCCCGAATACATGCCGCTGTTTCCGGGTCTGCGAACCCGCATTCTGGATGCACCCCAGGTAACGCGTGAGATTAAGTTGGTAACGGTGTCGGGGCGACAATTCACGCCGGCGCTGCGGATATTTGCCCAGCTCGCACAGTCATACGACTGGCATAAGGGCCTTTAGGGAACCCGGCAAATCCGCGGCACGACACACCCGGGGTCCGGTGCATCGTGCCGCAGACGGCGCGTCGGCTATTCGATTTCGTCTATGTAGCGATAGGCTTTCTTGAACTCACGTTCAGCGTCTTTCAGCATGGCGGTGCGTTCAGTACCATCGGCCATTGCCAGTCCTTTCGTGCACATGTTGTAACCGCCGATGGCCATCTGAAACGCTGCCACCCTTTTCTCCGTCGAGAGGCTGGTTTTCTGTGCGACCATTTGCTCGGCCTTGGTGAACATGTCGGCGCAACTCGCGGCGCTAGCCGGACCAACCGTAAGGGCAAAGACGATGCTGGCGAGGGTCAGTAATTTTCTCATGATTTTTACTCCTGTTTTCGCGGTTTCCTCCGAAGGTCGGGCGGCGTGTCCCTACCCGACCGTTGAGATTTTGCGATTGCAGCAGACGAATCGGAAATATTACTTGGCTATGATTTCGATACACAAAGTGCACAGGTACCTTTCATTCGTCCTTCCACGGCTCAGCGCACCGACATATTCGGGCCGTCGCCCGAAACCCTGCTTGAGCGTTTTGCGTAATGCCCAGATACCTCCGGTTCATCGGTGTTTTGGGAATGACGCATTTGATGGCCGGCCCCCGCCGCTCCCTAGAGCGCCGAGCGCGCGCGCCATTGTCCAAGCGGCGGGCGCGCGAATATGATGGACCGGCACGCCGCACACCTCATCCGCACTATCGATCCGTAGACCGCACCGACAATAGGGGAAAAACCCATGACGATTGCCCGCACCCTGGCCGAATTCCTCACAAAAACCACTTACGCCGACCTGCCGGCGCAGGCGGTCGATCACGCGGCCATGCAGATCGCCAGCACGATCGCCAGCGCCGCCTGCGGCACCGGCATCCAATCGGCGGTGATCATCCGCGAGCTGGCGCAGGACCGCGGCGGGCGGCCCGACGCCTCGGTCTGGTTCGATAAAGGCCCCAAACTGCCGGTCGCCGGCGCATCGCGCGCCAATGCGGTGACCAGCGATGCCGCCGCCTCCGACGACAGCGACTTGCGCAACATCGTGCATGCGGGCACACAACTCACCGCCACGTCGCTCGCCATGGCGGAATATACCGGCGCAAGCGGCACGGACGTGCTGGCGGCGATGGTGCTCGGCTACGAAGCCGCCGGCCGGATCGGCGAGGCCATCACGCCGGGATATCTCGCCCAAGGATTTCACGGCTGCCTTGTCGCCAGCTTCGCCAGCGCCGTGGCGGCGGGACGGCTGCTGCGGCTCGACACGGATCAAATGGCCCATACGATTGCGCTCTGCGCCACCTCGATGGGCGGGCTGCACGCCGCGGCCAACACCAGCGTCTCCCGCGAATACCATGCGGGCGTGGCCAACAATGCGGGCATCGACGCCGCGCTGGCGGCCCAGCGGGGATTTACCGGCGAAGAAACCATTCTCGAAGCCGACCACGGCTTCTGCGCGGTCTTCGGCGGCACCGACGGCGCCAGCATCACCCGCGACATGGGCCGGGAGTGGGACATCGTCACCGACATGGCGATCAAGCTGGTGCCGGGCGGCCACCCGCATCACGCGCTGGCCGAAGCGGCGGCGAATGCGGCGCGCGAAGGTAAGATCGCCGCCAAGGACGTGGCGTCCATCACCCTGTCGCGGCCCGGCATGACCGCGTTGTCCGGCCCGCTGCACCCGGCCGATCTGATCGACATGGCGCACAGCCCCGCCTACTTCATGGCCGCCGGCGTCGCCGACCACGAGTTCACCTGGGCGCACGCCACGCCGGAGAAGATCGGCGATCCGGTGATCCACGCGCTGATCGACAAGGTGCGCGTCGGCCCGGAGCCGACCGAAAACGTCGCGGCCTACCGCCAGGGCGCGACCGTGACCATCGAGACCACCGACGGAAAGACGGTCACCAACACCGTCCAAGTACCGAACGGCGCCGGCTGCCTCGGCATCGACTGGGCGACCATCGACGGCAAATACCGCACCCTCGCTCCGAACGCGCCGCTGAGCAGCCAGCAGGTCGAAGCCAGCCTGGAGGTCATTCACGGGTTCCGGGACGTCGAGAATGTGTCGGCGCTGATCGATTTGTTGCGGTAGCGCGGCGGCGCGGCCGAGGCGAGTGCGGCTTGAGTAAATTCCGCGTTATGCCTTTTGGATCTGAAATCGATGGTCGTCGTCCGTCGCCATCTGGTTCACCAGGTCGATTTCCCAGGCAAGATACGCGCGCATCGCTTCCTCGCGGTTCTTGCTGAGTTCGCGGGCGGACAGCCAGACGTCGTCGGCGCCCTCGGGCATGGGTCCTTCCTCGAGCGGATAACCGGCGCCGGTCCACGCCGCCGTGCCGCCGGACAGCACCAGCACCGGCACGGATGCCTCCTGTGCGACATCGGCCGCCGCCAGACCGGCAAGCAACCCGTCCGGCGACGTGAAGACGATGGCGTCCGCCTTGGGCAGTTTCCGCAGGACGCTGTCGAGACCGGCCCGCGTCGAAAAAGTCGCGCCGGGAATATGGCCGGCCCGGTATTGCCGGCTGTAATCGAAATCGACGACAACGGCGTTCCCCGCGTCCAGGCGTTCATGCAGGGTGGCCGCGTCGATCTTGGACAGCGATGCCGGGTCCAGCCCGAGCGCCTTCGGACGGTACGGCCCTTTCTCCAGCGCGCCGCCCGCATCGTCCAGCGTCAGGGTGGCGACATCCATCCAGCCCATCTGTTTCAGCCAGGACGCGGTCATGGTGGCGCGGATACCGTTGTCGTCCACGAGCACGACGCGCGCGCCCCAAACGGCGATATGATTATCGGTTTCCTGCACGAGCTGGCCGCCCGGCGCCGACCGCACGCCCGGCAGATGACCCGCCTGGTATTCCGCGGGCGTCCGGACATCGAGCACGTATAGAGTTTGCGTGTCCGCCTCGGCGCGCCAGGCCTTCAAGGTCGCCGCGTCGATTTTCGCGATATCGCAGAGCGCCGCCACCTTCGCCGCACCGCTCAACGCCGCGTCGAGCCCCTTTTCCGAGACGTCCGGCGGGGTGTGCGTTGCGCCGTTCACGACGTCGAGGCCGGCGAGGTGCCAGGCCATCGTGCCGTCTTTCAGCGAGACGATCTTGTTCCGGAAGCCGGCGTTGATCAGCGACTGGGCGCCGATGATGCTGCGCGTGCGGCCGCCGCAGTTGACGATCACCATGGTGTCGGGCGATGGCGTCAGATCGGTGAAACGATACACCAGTTCGGCGCCGGGGACGCTGATCGCGCCGGGAATGCTGTTGTTGTTGTATTCCTCGTAGGACCGGCTGTCATAGATCGCGATGTCGGCCTTGCCGTCGATCAACGATTTAAGCTGCTCGGCGGTGATCCAGGGTGTCCCGGCGTCGTGCTCGACCACCTCGGCAAAGGCTTTGCTCGGCACATGGACGCCGCTGTAGATGCGATAGCCGGCGGCTTCCCAGGCGGCGAGTCCGCCGTCCAGGATGGACACATTTGTGTATCCAAGCGCGGCCATGCGGTCCGCGGCGCGTGCCGCCAGCCCGTCGCCATCGTCGCACCAGACGACCCGCGTGTCGCGGCGCGGCAGCAGGTCGTCCACCAACAATTCCATCCGGCTGAGCGGAACGCAGGAAGCCAGAAACAAATGGCGCTTGCCGAAGGTCATCTCTTCGCGCGCATCCAGAATGGCGATTTCGCCGCCATCCCGCGTTTGCGTTTTCAAATCCTGTGCGCCAATGCGCCCCACGCCCTTGCTCACGGTATGCTCCTCCCTGAAGATCGTCTTCCCTGATGCGGTAGTTTAGACTACTGCGGCCGTTTGGCGAGCGATGCCGGCGCGCCGACCGTCCACCGCAATCGCCGCACTGTCCGCGTCTTCCCGAAGCAACAGGACCGAAAGCATATGCCATTCTTCAAATCGATGCCGGATACCGCCGCGCCCCCGACCGTTTTCATGACCTATCCCGAGCTCTACGGCCCCTGGTCGGAGATGAGCCAGGCGCTCATGAACGGGCCGTCGCCTTTGAGCCCGGGCGAGCGCGAGCTGATCTTCGCCTACGCCGCCGGCGTGGCCGGCTGCGCCTTCGTCTATGGTGCGCATGCGGAGGTGGCGCACGCCTGGGGGATCGAGGAGGGCCTGCTCGACACGCTGCTCGACGATCCCGACTCCGCGCCGGTCGATGCGCGGCTGAAACCCGTGCTGGCGTTTGTCCGGAAGCTCACCCTGTCTCCCGCCGACATGACCCAGGCCGATGCCGATGCGGTGTTCGATGCCGGCTGGGACGAGAAAGCGCTGCACGACGCGATCGCCGTAACCGCGCGCATGTGTTTCATGCAGCGGCTGGTCGAGGGGCACGGGTTCATCCCGATTTCCAGGGACTTGGCAAAGGAGCATGCGCAGAAACGCATCGCACTCGGCTACGTCAACATGTACCCGAAATTCGCGAAACAGGAGGGCGGCGCGCCGGACGATTGACGGAGACGCCCAGCTGGCCCAGCTTGGCAGCAAGCGATCCTTTCCTACCTGTTGCAAACTGATCTGGTTGGAAAAATTGCGGTATACGGCAGAGAGACCACTGCAGGGCCCACAATTCGGCATGCAGCGGACGCGGCGGGGCAGTGTCGGAGCAAAATAACGGTCAGTCCGTAGCCTCGGGGAATGACGAATCGCTTCCGCAATTTCAACCGCTCATCCGAGGGGCTCCGCCTCGCGGTGATGATGTACATCCATAAACTGCTTTCGGGGCCCGCCCCCTCCGCGCGGTCTCGTTCTATTTGGCTGTATGTCCACTAATTCAGGGCAAAACCAAACAGCGGAAGTTCGACAGAAACGCTGTCGCATCTGAATTTCGCCAGAGGCAAACATCTGGCATCCAGATCGAAGCCGCTCAGTCGGTCGGCTCGCTGCTTCTTATGGCAGTCCCGCCCCGGGCACCTCGACATGGCAATATTCGATCCGGCCATGCCGCGCCTCGGCGGCGCCGGGACCCGAGCCCGGTGCGGTGCAAATGAAAAGCGTCCTGCGGTCCTCGCCGCCCAACATGCAGGCGTAAGACCCGTTGTCGCCGGTCGAGATGCGGTGGGTGACCTCGCCGCCTTCCCGGACGCGGATGGTTTCCTTGAGGCGGGGATCGGCAACCCAGATGGCCCCCTGTTCGTCGAGGCAGATACCGTCCGGAAAGTTGCGCCCGAGATCGGCCCAGACCCGCCGGTTCGCCAACACCCCGCCCGGCCCGATATCCCAGGCGGTCAATCGGTTGCCGCGCGTCTCTCCGACAACCAGGGTCTTGGCGTCGGGCGTGATGACGCTGCCGTTCGGGAATCTAAGGCCGGTCGCCGCGCAATGCACCGACCCGTCCGGATCGACCCGGGCCAGATCCGCCGTCTTCTCTTCCGGCTCGCTGTAATGGTCGTAGCCGAAATTACCGACATACGCGCGTCCCTCGGTACTTACGACCATATCGTTGCAATGGAAGCCCGCGACGGACGACAGGTCGGCATAGGCGACGGGGCCCTCATCGGTCAGTTTCAAGAGTTTGCGATCCTTCATGGAGACGATCAGCATCGTCCCGTCCGGCAACCAGCCGAGACCCGACGGTTGATTGGGGACATGCGCGACCCGTTCCCGGTTGCCATCGAGATCGACCTTCAACACCTCATGCGCATAGAAATCGGACAGGTATAAATGACCGTCGCGCCAGCGCGGCCCTTCGCCGAAATACAAGCCTTCGAGCAGTACAGTGAGATCGGTCATATCGTGTTCTTTCTAGGCCATTTTTTTCGCAAATACGTCGTCGCGAACCGTTTCGGTTCGCTCGGGATTTGCTCTAAGAGTCCGCGCGCGCCTGTAACGGTTTGCGCAGCATGAGATGAAGATGGCGGACCCTTAAACCCGCACCGCGACGATACCGCTGCCGTGGATTTCGTTGATCACCGTGCCGTCAAGCCAGGACCGCACGTCCTCCAGCATGCCGTTGTACCAGTGTGCGTAGTGTTCCCGGGTAAAACCGGCGACATGCGGCATCAGCACCGTATTGGGAAGTCCCCGGAACGGATGATCGACCGGCAGCGGCTCCTCGTCGTAGACGTCGAGGCCGGCGCCGGCGATACGGTTGTTCCGCAAGGCGTCCACCAATGCCGCCTCGTCGACGATGGGACCGCGCGCCGGGTTCACCAGATAGGCATCCGGCTTCATCAAGCCGATCTCGTGCGCGCCGACAAGACCGATGGTCCGGTCGCTCTGTATGACCAATACGGCAACGTAATCCGATTGGCGGAACAGATCGTCTTTGGAGACGAGGGTCGCGCCGCATTCCCCGGCCAGTTCGGCCGTCATATTCTCGCTCCAGGCGATAACCTTCATGCCAAAGGCGTTTCCGACCTTGGCGACTTCCGAGCCGATCCGGCCGAGCCCGATGACGCCGAGCGTCTTGTTCCTGATCTCCGTGCCGACGACGGTCTGCCATTGTCCCTCGCGCATCGCCCGGTCGTCAATGGTGACGTTTTTCGCCAAGGCCAGGATCAGCGCCCAGGTCAGCTCGAACGTCGGCGATGGGCGCGGCGTGGTGCCGCAAACCGGGATGCCCTTCTCGCGACAGTAATCGAAATCGATGACCCGGTTGTGCATCTCGGGCGACGCGATGAACTTCAGCTTGGGCAAGCGCTCCAGCAATTCCTTGGGCAAAGGCGTGCGCTCCCGCGTCACCACCAGCACGTCGTAATCCGCCAGCGCCGCGGCGCGCGCGTCCGTTCCCTCGGGAAGTTTCTCGTAAAAGAAATCGGTGTGCACATGATCCGGCAGCGACGTCCAGTCGGCCAGACTGCCGGCGATTTTCATGTAGTCGTCGAGTACGGCAACCTTCATTTCGGCTCTGCCTCGTATCCTTGCTTTTAAATCCGCTGGCCTTCGGGTGAACGGCCCTAACGCCCAATGTACCCCTTCGCCCGCCGCCTTGCACGGATGCAGGAGTTCGAGCAGCGGTGTCCCGTCGAATTTCGTGGTTGTTGGAAACGTTCCGGCGGCCCCTACGGCAAAGAGGATGGATAACTGTATACTGTCCCTAATTTTTCATAACCGGACTCTCCGCCGCTGCTAATTCATGCCCGCTGTTGGGGAAAACTGAAAGTTGCTGAGTGGTGGTCCGGACTCTTGCGTCGCCTTACCCTCGCGGTAGGCCCCGTGCTCCGCCGCTCCCAATTTAAGCTCAAAAAACCCATTCAATTACCCAGCAATCTCAAAAGTAGTAGCCACTACTACTAATAATATAAATATAAATATAAATATAAATTGTCCGTCATCGAAACGTTTGGGCCGTCTGAATATGTCTCGTACCGGAGGATCTGGCTCATCTTTTGTTGATGTTAAGCGGCTTGTTGCTGATGGGACAAGCGGCGCTTTTGCATGGTCCGTTTCTT
>JAOTYV010000437.1 GCA_029861675.1 Alphaproteobacteria bacterium | reverse complement strand
TCGGCGCCGGTGCCCGGGTGGGCGCCAACGCCGTGGTGACGAAGGACGTGCCCGCGGGCGTAACGGTGGTAGGTATCCCCGGTCGCGTCGTCGCGTCGCGCGGCAAGGTCGACCCGGAACTGTTTTCACCCTATGGCACGCCGCTCGGGGATCTGCCGGATCCGGTCGCGCGCGGAATGGATGGCCTGATGGAACAGGTTTCGCTATTGCAGGCCCGGCTGGATCGGCTGGAAGCCGAAAAGGCAGGCAGCTCGACGGAGGTGCGGCCGGGTGAATTCGAGCCGGAAGAGGCGGTGGGCGTCACGCCCAAGGCCGGATCAAACTAATCAGACAACCGATATTGGCGTCAAAAAGTGCGCCGGGTGCCTTAAACAGAGGGAGATATTACGGTGCGGTTGAGCACGAAGGGACGATATGCGGTTATGGCGATGGTCGAACTGGCAAAAAACGGTGGAACGATGCCGGTGGCCCTGTCGGAAATCGCGGAGCGGCAGGAAATTTCGCTTTCCTATCTCGAACAATTGTTCGGCAAGCTGCGACGTGCAGCCCTGGTCCAAAGCGTGCGCGGCCCCGGCGGCGGTTACCGCCTGGCGCTGGCCGCGTCCGAGACGCGCATTTCGGACATCATATTGGCGGTCGATGAACCGATCCGCGCGACCCGCTGTTTGCCTGGCTCGGCGGTCGGCTGCACCGGCAGCAAGGCGCGATGCCTCACGCATGATTTGTGGGAAGAGCTCGGCAACTTGATCCATATTTATTTCAGCTCGATTACGCTCGCCGATGTAATTGACCGGCGCGTCCTGGGCATGAGCGGTGTCCTGTACCGGGGTCGCGAGGCTGCGGCGGCGGAATAAGTGCCCGTTGCCACACGGTAATTCCGATATGACCTATCTCGATTTCAACGCCACGGCGCCGATGCCGGATTGCGTCACCGAAGCGGTCCTGGCGGCGATGCGCCAGACCGGAAATCCATCCTCGGTTCACGAATACGGCCGTCAGGCGCGGGCGCTTGTGGAGAGCGCGCGGGGCGAGGTTGCGCGTCTGGTTGGCGTGACGCCGGAACAGATCGTGTTCACCAGCGGCGCGACGGAGGCGAATATCCTTGCGCTGCGCGGGTGCGGCCGCGCGCGGGTCCTGGTCTCGGCGATCGAACATGAATCGGTTCTCACGGCGACCGCCGACCCGGAGATCATTCCGGTGGATGTTACGGGCCGGATCGACCTCGGGGCGCTTGAGCGGTTGCTCTCCGAGGAGGGGACGCCGGCCATTGTATCGGTGATGCTGGCCAACAATGAGACGGGGGTCATTCAGCCGGTTGCCGAGGTTGCCGCGCTGGCCCATGCGGCGGGCGCCCTGGTTCATTGCGACGCCGTTCAGGCGCCGGGCCGCATCGCGGTCGACTTTGCGGCACTCGATGTCGATCTGATGAGCCTGTCGGCGCATAAGCTGGGTGGGCCGAAGGGCGTCGGCGCGCTGATCACACGCCGGGACTTGCCGTTGCGGGCGTTGCAGCGGGGCGGCGGGCAGGAACGGGGCCTGCGCGGCGGGACCGAGAACCTGCCCGGTATCGCGGGATTTGGCGCGGCCGCCGGCTGGGTCCTGGAATGTCTTGAGCGGGCGAGTGCGGTGGCGGCGCTGCGGGACGATATGGAACGACGGATAGGCGAGGCTGTGCCGGAGGTGCGGATTTTCGGGGCCGAGGCGCCGCGTCTTGGAAATACGAGTTGTATCGGCCTGGCCGGCCTTGGCGCCGAGACCCAGGTGATGGCGCTCGATCTGGCCGGCGTCGCGGTGAGCGCCGGCGCTGCCTGCTCCTCGGGAAAAGTAAAGTCGAGCCATGTCCTCGAAGCGATGGGCGCCGATGCGGCTTCGGCCGGAAGCGCCATCCGGGTCAGCCTCGGGCCGGCCACGACGCAGGCAGAGATCGATCAGTTCGTCGAAGCCTGGATCGATTTGGCGCGGCGTGCGTCGCGAGATGCGGCGTAGCGGTGAGGAAAGAACACACGACTATGGAACGGCCGGGAACGATGCCGATTTATCTCGACTATCACGCGACGACGCCGGTCGACGATCGGGTCCTGGACGCGATGCTGCCATGGTTCAGCGAGCGTTTCGGCAACCCGCATTCGCGCGACCACCGCCATGGCTGGGAAGCGGAAGAAGCGGTGGAGGCGGCGCGCGTGCAAGTGGCGGCGCTGATCGGTGCGCAGGCGCGGGAGATCATTTTTACTTCCGGCGCCACGGAATCCAACAATCTGGCCATCAAGGGATGCGCCCGTGCAATGCGCGCGGACCGACCGCATGTCGTCACTTGCGTTACCGAACATAAATGCGTGCTCGAAAGCTGCCGGCGGCTGGAACGCGAGGGCATCGAGGTCACCTACCTGCCGGTTCTAAGCGACGGATCGATCGATCTCGACGCGCTGGACCGGGCGGTGACGGAGCGGACCGCGCTGGTATCGATCATGGCGGTCAACAATGAAATCGGCGTGATCCATCCGATGACCGAGATCGGCCGGATATGCCGCGCCCAGGGCGCCCGCCTGCATACGGACGCGGCGCAGGCGGTGGGCAAGATCCCGCTCGACGTCAAGACGATGAACATCGACCTTCTCAGCATCAGCGGACACAAGGTCTACGGGCCGAAGGGCATCGGCGTGCTGTATGTGCGCCGCCGGCCGCGGGTGCCGCTGGAGCCGCTGCTCGACGGCGGCGGCCAGCAGCGGGGACTCCGGGTCGGCACGATCCCGACGCCGCTGGCGGTGGGCATGGGGGCGGCCTGCGCGGTCGCGGGCGAGGAGATGACGACGGAGGCCGTGCGCTTGGCGGCGCTGCGGGATCGCTTCCTCGCGCGGCTGCGGGATGCGGTTCCCGATACCCATGTGCATGGCGGCATGGAACACCGGGTCGCCGGCAATCTCAACGTCTCCTTCCCCGATGTGGATGGCCAGGATTTGATGATGCGGCTCGGG
>JAOTYV010000436.1 GCA_029861675.1 Alphaproteobacteria bacterium | reverse complement strand
TCATGGTCTCGAAGTCGGTGCCGAGGCCGCGGCTCAGCTCGGTCATGTCGAAGCGGTCCTGCGAGCGGGAGAAGGTGGTGCAGTAGCCGCCATACTCGCTCTCGAACACGTCCTGGATGCCGGTGAATCCGTTGGCCGCCAGCAGCGCGCCGTACAGCCCACTCTGCGACGACCGGCCCGCATGCATGCGCTTGACCATCGCGCCGTACTGCGCGGCCATCAGCCCGGCGGCCTGCGTACCGGCGACGCCGAGCGCATTGACCGTCTGATCCGCGCTGAGGCCAAGGCCGCGCGCCGCGCCGGAGGCGGCCGAGAACACGCCGAGCGTGGCGCCCGAATGCCAGCCCTGGCCGATATGTTCCTGGCCCATGCAATTGCCGACCCGGGGCCCGATCTCGTAGCCCGCGACCGCGGCGGTCAGGAAATCCTTGCCGCTGAGCCCGCCCTTGCTCTCGGTCACCGCGATCAGGGCGGGCAGCGTCACCGCGCCCACATGCAGCACGCCGCGCCGGTGCACGTCGTCGAGCTCGAAGCCCTGGATCATGGTGCCGTTGATCATCGCCGCGTGCGGCGCGGAAATCCGGTCCTTGGTGCCCCAGATGCGGCAGCCGTCCTTGGTGCGGTCGAGTGCGCCCAGCGTCTTGCGCAGGATCCGCGTCCATTCCAGGTCGACGCCGTAAAGGCCGCAGCCGAGCGAATCCAGGATCAGCAGCTTGATGCGGTCGCGCACGTCCGACGGGATGTCGTCATAGGCGAGGCCCGAGACGAAATTGGCGATCGCGCGGGTGTGCGGGTTGTCTCTTAAGGTGTCGTGGGCCATCGGATGCTCCTGGTTTTTGCCGCTTCGGTTGCCGCCCGGTTGCTGCATGCGGCGAAACAATCTTTACTTGGCCCCGGGCCTGGGGCGCAAGGGGGAGGGAAAGATTCACCATGGCGGGCACGGAAACAAGGGACTACGACGTCGTCGTCGTGGGCTGCGGCGTCGCCGGCCTGTCGGCGGCGGTCTCCGCGTTGGAATGCGGCGCGCGGGTCGCGATTGTCGAACGCGCAACCGTCGAGGAGCGCGGCGGCAACACGCGCTACACCGGCGCATCGATCCGAATGGCGAGCGAAAGCGAAATCTCGCCGGATTTCGAAGGCATGTTCGCCGCCAATGCGGGCTATCACCTGGACCCGCTGATGGTCGCCGAGACGGCGGCCGACTACGCCAACTGGCCGGCCATCGTGAAGACCATGCCCGCAATGGACCTGGAAGTGATCGGCACGCTCGCCGATTCCGCGCCGGCGACCATCGGCTGGCTGAAGGAGCAGGGCGTGAAGTTCGGCGAGATGGCGTTCTACGGTCTGACCGAGCGGTCGTCGCCCCGCATCGGCGTCACCGGCGGCGGGCTCGCGCTGGTCGAGACGATGGCGCCGGTCGCCGAGGAAAAGGGCGCGGATTTCCTCTACGAGACGACGGCGCAAGGATTGATCCGGGACGACGATGGACGTGTAATCGGGCTCCAGGCGGCGGGCGCGAACAACCGGCCGCTGCACCTGATGGCGCGCGGCATCGTGCTCGCCTGCGGCGGCTTCCAGGGCAATCCGGAGATGGTGGCGCATTATCTCGGCAGCCAGGGACGGTTCCTGCGCCCGGTTGCGCGCGGCGGTTATTACAACAAGGGCGAGGGCATCCGCATGGCGCTCGACATCGGCGCCGCGCCCGCCGGCGATTACAGCGACATCCACACCCAGCCGATCGACCCGCGCTCGGGCGCGACCGAGCCGCTGGTGATGATCTTCACCCAAGGCATTCTGGTGAACACCGAGGGCGACCGTTTCGTCGACGAGGCGCCGGGGCCGATCGACGCGAATTACGAGGACATCTGCCGGCGCATCAACGCGCAGCCGCAGGGCCTCGCCTGGTGTTTGCTGGACGCCAAGCTGGACGAAATCAAAAACTGGCAGCGCTGCGTGCGCTCCGACCAGCCGCCGGTCGAGGCGGGCGACCTTGTCGATCTGGCGGCCGAGATCAAGGTGCCGGCGGACGCGCTGCAGGCGACCGTTGCGGCCTACAACGCGGCGTGCCGCGACGGCAAGTTCGATCCCCACACCGTCGACATGCTGGGAACGGACGATCTGTCGCCGCCGAAAACCAACTGGGCGCGGCCGCTCGACACGCCGCCGTTCAAGGCCTATCCGGTGATAGGCTCGAACACCTTCACCTTCGGCGGCCTCAAGGCGACGCCCGACGCCCAGGTGCTGAATACCAGCGGCGAGGTCATCCCCGGCCTCTACGTCGCGGGCGAGACCATGGGCCTCTATTACGGCCGCTACCCCGGCGCGACGTCGGTGCTGCGCGGCGCCGTCTTCGGCCGCCGCGCCGGCCTGCATGCGGCACGGGGGAATGTGTAGGGCGGTTGACGTCACTCAAGTGCGAAACGCGGTTTAATTCCTGCCAACACCGACGCGGCATGATTTTCCGCATCCTTCGACAGGCGCAGGTTGAGGAAAATCAATCGGTGCAATTCAGTCAGATTACGAAAGTAGCGGCTTCATGCTGAGCCTGTCGAAGCATGCGGCCGCGTTTCCGCAGCGTCAGGCATTTCCCCGCGCGCGCACCGTCGCGAGCGTGTAGCCCGCCAGATCCGACATGATGTCCGGGTGCAGTTGCGGGCCGGTGAGCTGGAAGCGCTTGATCGTGCGGATGTCGATCGGGTCGCAACCGGCGAGCGTGTCGAGCAGCGCCTGCACCTCGGCCTCGAGGGCATCGGCGGGATACACGCGGCTGAGCAACCCGGCCCCGAGCGCGGTTTGCGCGTCGATCTCCTTCATCGACAGTACCATGTCGGTCAGCACCTTGGGATGGACCTTGGCGAGCGCCGCCATGGCCAGCGTCGGCGCGGTGCCGTGCGACATTTCCGGCAGGGCGAAGCGGGAGTCGTCGGTGGCGTAGGCGATGTCCGACCCGCCGACCAGCGCGCAGCCGAAGCCGAGCGCCTTGCC
>JAOTYV010000150.1 GCA_029861675.1 Alphaproteobacteria bacterium | reverse complement strand
GGTCTATGCCACCGGCGGCGGCATCGCGCGGAGCACCGGCATTCCCGACATGGGCCTGATCTCGCCCAAGGAAATCACCGACCGGCTGGAACAGATGGTCGACGCGGTCTCCATTCCGCTGATCGCCGACATGGATACCGGCTACGGCAATGCGCTGAACGCGCGGCGCGCGCTGCGCGGTTACGAGCGGGTCGGCGTTGCCGGCTTCCATCTGGAAGACCAGGTGTTCCCGAAACGCTGCGGCCATTACGAGGGCAAGGCGGTGGTGTCGACCGAGGAAGTCTGCGCCAAATTTCGGGCGCTCCGCGACGCCCTGACCGACGATGACATGGTCATTATCGCACGCACCGACTCCCTCGCCGTCGAAGGCATCGACGCCTCGATCGAGCGCATGCACAAATACATGGAAGCGGGCGCCGACGTCGCCTTCATCGAGGCGCCCCGCGACATGGAACAGATCGAGAGGGTCGCCAAGGAACTGCCCTATCCGAAACTGCTCAACATGTTCTGGGGCGGCAAGACGCCGGTGGTCCCGAAGGACAAGCTCGAGGAACTGGGGTTCAACCTGGTGATCGTGCCGGGCGACCTGCAACGCACCGCGATCTACGCCATGCAGGAAGCCGCCAAGGCAATCCTGCGGGACGGCCACACGGAATCGCTTGCCGATCACATGGCGACCTTCGAGGATCGCGAGGCCGCCGTAAACACTGCCCATTTCATGGAGCTGGACGAGAAATACGCGCATTAGGGCGGATGCGCATTCCGCACGCGTCATCCCGGCCGCAGCGCAGCGGAGAGCCGGGATCCAGGGACGCCAGATCCGGCCCTTTCCGCTCTGGACCCCGGATCGGCGCGGCGCCGCCGCTTATCCGGGGTGACGGCAATTCTTAATCCTAAAAAACCAGCGAGGCAGCGATGAAAGACGCCAACACCAAACGCCGGGAACTGCGGACGAGGCTGAACAGTGGGACCCTCGTGGTCGCGCCCGGCGCGCATAACGGGTTGAGCGCGCGGCTGGTCGCCGATGCCGGGTTCGAGGCGACCTATATGACCGGCTCCGGCGTCGCCAACACGCTGACCGGCGGGCCCGACGTCGGCCTGCTGACCATGAGCGAGATGACCATGATGGCGCGATTCATGGCGCTGGCATCCGACATTCCCGTGATCTGCGATGCCGATACGGGTTACGGCAACGCCATCAACGTGATCCGCACGGTGCGCGAATACGAGCTGACCGGCGTCGCCGGTATCCACCTGGAAGATCAGGTGAGCCCGAAACGCTGCGGCTCGATCGCCGGCAAGGAGATCGTGCCCATCGAGGAAGCCTGCGGCAAGATCCGGGCGGCGGTCGAGGCGCGCACCGATCCGGACTTCCTGATCATCGCCCGCACCGATGCGCGCGGCCCCCACGACCTGGCCGAGGCGATCGAACGGTCGCAGCGTTACCACGAGGCCGGCGCCGACATGGCCTTTCCCGACGCGCTGCTGTCGGTCGAGGAATACGCGACCTTCGCCCGCGAGGTGCCGGGGCTGAAGATGTTCAACATGGGCGGCTACGCCAAGAAGCGCACCACGCCGAAGATCCCGTTGGAACAGGTGCAGGAGATGGGCTACAGCCTCTGCATCCTGCCGCTGCTGGCGTTGCGCGCCGGCGTGCAATCGATGATCGACACGCTCGACGCCTTCAAGCGCGAAGGCATCGACTACGAACTCAAACAGCTCAAGGCGTTCGAGGACCGGCCGGTCGAAAACTGGTACGAATTCACCGGTATCGGCGCGGTCCGCAAGCTGGAAGACCGCTACCTGCCCGCCGACGCGGTCGAAAAAAAATACGCCCACAGCGCCGGCCACAAGCCCGGCGACGAGAAGAATCTGGAAGGTGTGAAGGGGTAGCGTTACCCCGCGCGCCGTTTCGACAACCCGCCATAGGCGGTGCGGATTTCGCGCACGGCGATCTCGCGCAAGGATTCGGCCGCCGGCGACAGGGCCGCGCCTTTCCGTTTGATGATGCCGATGGTCCGCGTCACCGGCGGTTCGATCAGCGGGCGCGACACCAGCCCCGCATCCTTGCGGTTGTGCATCACCGAATAGGGCACCACGCCGACACCGAAGCCGGTCTGCAGCAGGCCGATCATGGTGCCGAGATGCTGCACCTCATAGTCCCAGGTCAGCGCCGCTTGCGGCGTCGCGAGCTGGCGGCCGATGCCGCTTTCGAGGCCGAAGGCCACATAGCTTCCCTGATTGAGCGCGGCCCAGCGGAGCGGCCCGCGTCCCGCCAGCGGATGATCCTTGCTGCAGGCCATGACATAGGGCTCTTCCGCGACCGGCTCGAAGTCGAATTCCGGGCCGTCCTGCAGCCGCATGTCGATGCCGAATTCCGCCTCACCCGCCCGGACCCGGTCGGCAACCCGCAGGCCGGTCTCGTCCAGCAGGCGAACCTTCACGTTGGGGTGCGCCTTCCGGAAGGTTTCCAGGATACGCGGCACGAACCCGTAGGCGACGGTCAGCAGACAGGCGAAACAGACCACGCCCCGGCGCTTGGCAATCACATCCTCGATATCCGACAGCGAGCCGGTGAACTCATGCAGCACCCGCAACGCGGACGGCAGGAAAGTCCGGCCGATTTCGGTCAGCTCGACCTGGCGCGTGGTGCGGTTGAACAGGCGCGCGCCGAGATAGTCTTCCAGTTTGCCGACCCGCTGGGTCAGCGCCGATTGGGTCACATTGAGCCGGGCGGCGGCGAGCTTGAAGCCGGACAGCTCCGCCACCGTGACGAAGGCGCGCAGATCGTCGAATCCAATTTTCATTAGTCAATCTTATCTATTTCTTATATTAATTAATTTTACTTATTTATCGCCATAATGCAATCTCTCCCTCTGGCCCAAAGCGGCTATCGCGGCGATCATGACCGGCCGGACATCGCGCCGGTTCGAGACGACTTCAGCACGAAATCGACGCCGCATCCGATCAACGCGCGCCTGCGTGACCTACGGGGAGACCTGCCATGACGAGCAACGACAGCCTTAAGAGCAAAAAGAGCCTCACGGTAGGCGGCACCAAATACGCCTATTACAGCCTCGCCGCGGCGCAAGCGGCCGGCGCCGGCGATTTTTCCCGCCTGCCCTATTCGCTCAAGGTGCTCGCCGAGAACCTGCTGCGCAACGAGGACGGCAAGGCGGTCACCCTCGACGACGTCAAGGCACTCGGACAATGGACCGCAACGAAGACGTCGAACCGGGAAATCGGCTATCACCCGACCCGCGTCATCATGCCCGACGCGTCGGGCATTCCCCTGCTCGCCGATATGTCCGCCATGCGCGACGCGATGGTGCGGCTCGGCGGCGATCCCACTGCGATCAATCCGCTGACGCCGATCGATTTCATCGTCGATCACTCGATCATCGCCGAATTCTCTGGCTCCGCCGACGCGATGAAGAAGAACCTGCAAGTCGAATATGAGCGCAACCATGAACGTTTCGCCTTCCTGAAATGGGCGCAGCAGACCTACAAGAACATCCGTATCGTGCCGCCCGGCAAAGGCATCATGCATCAGATCAACCTGGAATATCTCGGACGCGTCGTGTGGAGCGACGAGGTCGACGGCGAGATGACGGCCTATCCCGACTGCCTGATCGGCATGGACAGCCATACCCCGATGATCAACGCGCTCGGCATTCTCGGCTGGGGTATGGGCGGGCTCGAAGCCGGTGCGGCGATGATGGGCCAGCCGGTCTCGATGGTGATCCCGGAGGTGATCGGCTGCCGCATGACCGGACAGCTGCCCGAGGGCACGACGGCGACCGATCTGGTGCTGACCGTGACCCAGGCGCTGCGCAAGCAGGGCGTGGTGCAGAAATTTGTCGAATATTGCGGCGAGGGATTGGACACGCTGACCCTGACCGACCGTGCGACGGTCGCCAACATGTCGCCGGAATACGGCGCGACCGTGGGCTACTTCCCCGTCGATGAGGAGACGCTCCGCTATCTGCACCTGACCGGCCGGTCCGAGGAACAGGTCGCCCTGGTCGAGGCCTATACCCGCGAACAGGGAATGTTCCGCGAGACCGGCGCACCGGAACCGGTGTTCACCGATGTCATCGAGATCGACCTCGGCGCGGTGGAAACCAGCCTGGCCGGCCCGTCGCGGCCGTACCAGCGCACGCCGCTGGCGCAAGTTCCCGCGAGCTTCGCCGAGGCGCTGTCGGAACAGCGCGGCGACAACGCCGGTACACAGAAACCGGTGCCGGTCGCCGGGCGCGATTTCGAACTGGGCCACGGGTCGGTGGCGATCGCCGCGATCACCAGTTGCACCAATACGTCGAACCCGGCGGTGCTGATCGGCGCCGGGCTGCTGGCGCGGAAGGCGCTCGCCAAGGGATTGACGGCCAAGCCTTGGGTCAAGACCTCGCTCGCTCCGGGCTCGACCATCGTCGGCGACTATCTTGCGGCGTCCGGCCTGCAAAAGGATCTGGATGCGCTCGGCTATCAGATCGTGGGCTTCGGGTGCATGACCTGCATGGGCGCGTCGGGCCCGCTGGATCCGGCCATCGAGGCGGCCATCGCCGACAATGATCTGGTCGCGGGCGCCGTGCTGTCCGGCAACCGCAACTTCGAAGCGCGCATTCACCCGCTGTGCCGGGTGAACTATCTGGCCTCGCCGCCGCTCGTCGTCGCCTATGCGCTGGCCGGCACGCTCGACATCAACCTGCGCGAAGACCCGCTGGGCGAGGACCAAGACGGCAAGCCGGTTTACCTTGCGGATATCTGGCCGACCGGCGCGGAAATTCAGCAGGTAATTGCCGACGCGGTGACACGCGAGCGCTTTTCCGCGGGCTATGCCACGGTCCTCGACGGCGGCCCGGAATGGGATGCGCTACAGGCCGGCGGCGGCGCCACCTTCGACTGGGATTCCGCCAGCACCTATCTGCGCCAGCCGCCCTACTTCCTGGAGACCGAACCCGCGTTGGAGCCGGTCCGCGACATCCGCGGCGCGCGGTCGCTGATCATGGCGGGCGACATGACCACGACCGACCATATTTCGCCGGTCAGCGTGATCGGCCCGGACAGTTCGGCGGGCCAATACCTCATCGACGAAAAGGTCGATCCGAAGGACTTCAACAACTTCATGACGCGCCGCGCGAACCATGAGGTGATGATCCGAGGCACCTTCGCGAACATCCGCTTCAAAAACGAACTCGCGCCCGGCACCGAGGGCGGGTTCACCCGGCACATGCCCGACGGCGAACAGACCTCCGTGTTCGACGCCGCGCTCCGCTACCGCAAGGAGGGCGTGCCGCTGGTCGTCATCGGCGGCAAGGAGTACGGCACCGGATCGTCCCGCGACTGGGCGGCCAAGGGCACGCAACTCCTGGGCATCCGCGCGGTGATCGCCGAGGGGCTCGAACGTATCCACCGCTCCAACCTGGTCGGCATGGGCGTCATGCCGCTGCAGTTCAAGGATGGTGTGAATCGCCAAAGCCTGAAACTCGACGGCAGCGAAACCTACGACATCACCGGGCTGGAAGACGGCCTCACGCCCCGCATGGACGTGGCCTGCCGCATCACCCGCGCCGACGGGTCGACCGAGGACATCACGCTGCTGTGCCGCCTCGATACGGCGGTCGAGGTGGAATATTTCCAGCATGGCGGCATGCTGCACTACGTGCTGCGGCAGGCATTGGGGGAAGCGGCTTAGAGCAGCGCGCGCCATAATCGGGCGCCCACAAGCTGCTCCACTTCTATGAAGCCGATCAACTTATCTGCCTTTAAATGATTCCATTTAAAGGCAGATAAGTTGATCTTGGCCACCGCCTATTTGCGCTTGCTTTGGCCTGCGGTAATGCCGCCGATCACCACGATGAAAGCGACGAACAGCACAAGCACCATGGTCAGATAGGCAATTTCACCTTCGGTCATTGGAATTCGCTCCTCGGAACACTTGGCCCCATACCGGGTCCAAACAAAGCGGGCGGGAAGGCGATCTACCGCCTCCCCGTCCCCAATTTTGCAACACTCGGAGGGCCTTGCGGCCTGTTTGGGAATTTGCCGATACGGCGGAAACGCGGCATTGATGTGAATCAATGTCGATAGAAGCAACTGCCCCGTTCAACTTCGCCGGAGACGATGGCAGGCTCTGAATCTTTAAAAATGACGGTGCGTCGGCTGTCGCCGAGTATGCCGTCTAGAAGAGAAAGGTTACGCCTAATTCCGTATCATCGCGATGGATAACTTTGCATTGCACCGTCAAATTGTGCTCAAGCTGCAGATCGAATTGTTCAGGCAGCGATACCGCGTCCTCGGGCCGTAACCGAGCGCCGGATTCGGACAGATCGACTACGAAACACCGCATCGTCGCGCCCTCCCCATAGATCAGCCGGCACCGCCGCAACGAACGGATACGCTCATCGCCGCGCCGTTCATCCCGTTCCCCTTTCAGGACCGAGATGAAATCGTCCAGTCTGCTCAATGGATCAGTCATGGGTACAACGTAAATTTGGAATGGCTAAAATTGAATTAAAGTTTCCTTCTTGAGCGCCAGAACACCATTAATTCGTGAGGGAATTTTCTTTATGATCTTCATGCGGTGGGATTTATTACATCTATTTATCAATGTTTTATAGAGATTTTCGGAAAAAGTTTTGAACCACTAATATCCGATTATTCTAATCTATTTACCGAACTGAAAAGTTACGCAGACTTCAATGTCACTTCGGCGCACCACCTTGCAGCTGACATTCAGACCATGTTCGATCTCCAAATCGAAATACTCAGGCAACGCAGCCGCGTCGACGGGTCGCAATCGTGCACCGGATTTCGATACGTCTATTAGAAAACAACGCATCTCTTTGGTCTGTTCTCCGAAAAACGCACGGCATCGCCGCAGCGTTCTGACACGCGCGTCTTTACGGCGGTCTCTTCGTTCACCCTTTAGAACGGCGACCATATTATCCAATCGCTCGAGGGGGCTTCCCATAGATAACATTGCCAGAATATTTATTAAAAATGCATTAACAACTTTTAGATAAATTCGAGGGGCAATTGCAAAAAAAACCCGCCGGATTTATCACCCGGCGGGCAGTTCGTATTCAGGGAGAAAGCCAGGAAGGCTTACATCCTTAATAACGGCCCAAATTGGCGCGCGGGGTTACGGAAAGACAAAAACTTTGTCGTCGTTCCTTCCGCCGCGGCGTTACATCACCGGGCTCATGCCGCCGTCCACGTTGATCGCGCAGCCGGTGATAAAGGATCCGGCGTCCGAACACAGGAACGTCGCCATATTGGCGAATTCCTCGGCAGTGCCAAGCCGCCCCAGGGGCAGCTTCATGTCCTTCGCCATCTTGTCGAGATACTCTTCATAGCTATCGGTTTTATCGCTGGCCTCCCAGCGGTTGCGCCACTGATCGCTCTCGATCCGGCCGACCAGCAAGCCGTTGACCAGCACGTTGTGCGGCGCGCCCTCGCCCGCCATCACCTTGGTCAGCGCCATGCCGGCCGCCCGCGACACCGCGGTCGGCGCACCGCCGCCCGGAGGCGCCTTGGCGCCGGTGTTGAGCACATTGATGATACGGCCCCATTTTCGCTCGACCATGCCAGGCATGGTGAGCCGCGCCGCGCGGATCGCGCCATAGAATTTGAGCCCGAGATCCAGATCCCAGAGCTCATCGGTGATCTCCAGGAACGGCATACGGCGCGACGTGCCCGCGTTGTTCACCAGGATATCGACCGGCCCGAGCTCCTTTTCCACGGTCTTGACCAGCTTCTCGATGTCTTCCGCCTTGCCCGCATCGGCGGTACAACCGCAGACCTTGCCGCCGCTGACGGCTTCCACCTCCTTGACGGTCTCGGCCACCACTTCCGCGCGCCGTCCGGTCACGCAGACATGCGCCCCGGATGCGGCGAAATTGAGCGCCATGGCGCGCCCGAGCCCGCGGCTGCTGCCGGTGATCAACGCCACCCGCCCGTCCATTCTGCAATCCATTGTGTCTCCCTTTCGTATTCCGCTTTGGTTTGATTGAATTCCGTTGTGCGTTGGTTAGCGTGCCGCCAGAAGCGCCTGCTGTTCCGCTGTCTTGAAGCCAATAATGTAACTGCCGCCGAGGTCGAACACCGGGCGCTTGATCAGGGTCGGATGCTGCCGCATGAGCGTGACAGTTTGCGCTTCATCCGCCGCTTCCGTCTCGGCGGCCGGTAGCTTGCGCCAGGTCGTGCCGCGCTTGTTCAGCACCGTTTCGATGCCGAGCGCAGCAACCCACCGGTCGAGCGCGTCTGCCGGCAACCCATCGACC
The DNA here is from genome assembly GCA_029861675.1 of Alphaproteobacteria bacterium. The sequence continues at coordinate 2,967 of JAOTYV010000150.1, read as the reverse complement.
CGAAAATCGTGAAACCGGGCCTCGATCCCCTCCGCCGCCAGCCATTTCATCGCCTTGCGGCAGGTATCGCAATTCTTAATGCCGTATACGGTAATCATCGCCCCGGCGCCCACCCCTCATTGCATTTTACGCTGGCTACAGCATGGACAGGCGGTCGGGTGAGTCAAGGCGGATTGATCAAAAAATGCGCCGTTTCTTAGGCTTAGAGTCTTCTGCCAAACTATTGATTCAACGCCAGATCATGGGTTCCGAGGGGCGCCACCCAATGCCACAGCCTTGCCCCAATTCGTTAATCTTTAGGGAATATCTTGCGTGTTATCAAAGCACCGACCTTAACAAGACGGCTATTCAGATCATCCGCCCATGGCTCGGTTCCTTAATAAAAGCTTCATCCTGAGCCTGCTGGCGGCGGTCGCCTTCACCACGATTGTAGCGTTTTTTCTGCCGTACTGGATGCCGCCGATCCGTGCGCTGGAATACGCGGTCGAGGACTGGCGCGCCGCCCTGCTGCGGGCGCCGGAACCGCAGAGCCGGGACGTGGTTGTGGTCGCCGCCGACGCCGAGACCTTCGAGACGCTGCCCTATAAAACGCCGGTCGACCGTGCGCTGCTGGCGCGGGCGGTGGCCAATATCGCCGCGGCCCGGCCGCGGGCAATCGGCATCGCCCAGACATTCACCGGGCCGACCGAGCCGGATAAAGACGCCGCCCTCCAACAGGTGCTGCGCAAAACGGCGGTACCGCTCGTGATCGCGACGCCGGGGGCGGATACCCCGCTGACCGCAACCCAGCGCAAATTCACCCGCGAGTTTACGGACCAACTCATTACCGGCACCGACACACTCGGCATCGACAGTGCCGACGGGACGGTTCGCTGGAGCCATCCCGGTGAGGATCTGAACGGAAAATGGCATCCGGGTTTCGCCGCCGCGCTAGCCGGCCGGGCCGGCGTCAAACCGTCGACCTATATTATCCGGCTCGCCTTTCATGGGGTGCCGAACGAGAACACCCTGCCTTTTCTGACAATCCCGCTGCATACGGCGGCCGGGCTTCCGCCGAAATGGTTCGCCGGCAAGGTGGTCCTGATCGGTGTCGACGACCCTACCGCCCGCATCCATCGGGTAGCCGGAAGCGGCGACAACGGCCAACTTTCCGACCTGACGATCCAGGCGCATGCCACGGCCCAGTTACTGGCCGGCCGCGCCGCGGCGGTCCCGACCGAATTGAGCGCCCTGCTCGCCATTTTCTTCTTTGCCTCCGCCGCGTCGGCGCTCGCCACGCTGCGATTCCGCACGCCGGTCCGTCTCGCACTCGGCGGCGGCGGCCTGACGGCGCTCATCATCGCGGATGTCGGCCTGGCCTGGACAACGGGCATCGCCGTGCCGGTGCTGATGCCCGCCCTCGCCTTCGCCGCCTCCTATGCGCAAACCAATGCGGCCGTGCGCCGGTTCACCCGCAGCCGCCGCGACTATCTGCGCGACCGCTTCAGCGAACGCACCTCCGACGACTTGGTGCGCCAACTCGTCGCCAGCCCCGAACGGGCCGGTCTGGAAGGCGCGCAACACGCGGTGACGGTGGTCATCAGTAATCTGAACGACTTTTCACAACTCGCCGACAACCTCCGCCCGGAAGAACTGATCTCGGTCTTGAACGGCTATCTGGAGGGCCTGTGCGGCATCGTCGCCGAACATGACGGGATCGTCGACCGCATCAACACGGATTCAGTCGTGGCGGTGTTCGGCGCCCCGTTGGAGCGGCCCGACCACGGCAGCCGCGCCGTCCGTTGTGCGCTGGCGATGGACGAGTTCGCGCTGTCCTATCGCGAACGCCGGGTCACCAACATCGGCAAGATGGGCCACACGCGGTTCGGCATCCATACGGGCAACGCGATCACCGGCAACTTCGGCGGCAAGGCGGTCTTCGCCTATGGCGCGATCGGACAGACAGTAAGCCTCGCCGGCCGGCTCGAACGGGCGAACAAGGCGCTCGGCACGCGGATCTGCATCAGCGTCGAGGCCGCCCGCGCCGCCTCCGACATAATCGTCCGGCCGATCGGCAGCCTGCGGTGGGACGATGGCGACGCACAGGTAGATATCTTCGAACCACTGTCCGAGGCGGCCAGCGACACGCCGCAGGTCGAGGCCTATATCCGCGCCTATCGCATGGTCATGCAGGACGACCCCGAAGCCCCCGCCGAACTCGCCCGCGCGGCAAAGATCGCGCCGGCGGATCCGCTGCCGAAACTCTATCAATTCCGTCTGTCGCAGGGCAAAGCCGGCACGACGATCGTGCTCAAGGCCTAGACGTTAACCGATCAATACGGCCGGTCGCCGAGAATAACGGTGCGGTGCATCAGCCGGTGCTGTGTGGGATCGAAGGCGTCGCGCCGGTGCATGGCGCTGCGGTTGTCCCACAGGATCATGTCGCCGCGCTGCCACTGCTGCGTCCAGCCGAGTTCCGGATTGCCGGTCGCATGCGCCCACAGCGCGTCGAGCAATGCCTCGCTCTCGCCGACGTCCATGTCCATGATGTAGGACCGCGCGCGGCGGCCGAGATAGAGCGCCTTGCGGCCGGTTTCCGGATGGGTGCGGGCAATCGGGTGCACCGCGCCCGGCACCTCGCGCACATCGCTGTAGTCGATGTCCTCCAAACCTTCGCGCACGCGGCCGGAACTGTTCTGGGTCTGGTCGTGCTTGATCTTGCGGCCCTCGATGGCCCGGCTCAGCTCGGCCGGCAGCGTTTCCAGCGCGAGATACATGTTCAGGAAAGCGGTATCGCCGCCGTTCTCCGGGACTTCAAGCGCGTGCAGCAGGCTGCCGGTCGGCGGCAGGTCGAGATAGGACATGTCGGTATGCCAGACCAGCTCGCCGCTGCCGAGCGACCCGGTCGGCTTGCCGTCGATCTCGATATTGGTGATGCGGCTCATTTCCGGAAATTCGGACATCCACGGCTGTCCCGCGAAGCGCGTA
>JAOTYV010000149.1 GCA_029861675.1 Alphaproteobacteria bacterium | reverse complement strand
GGGTCCGGTTCCGGGAAATCCGTGTTGCTGCGGACCATCATCGGCTTGATGCGGCCGGCGGCGGGCGAAATCGAAGTGCTCGGCGTTTCTCCGCACCGGGCGCCAGCCGCCGAGCGGCGCCACGTTCAAACCCGGTACGGCGTGCTGTTCCAGGATGGCGCGCTGTTCTCGTCGCTCACGGTGGCCGAAAACATACAGGTGCCGATGCGGGAACATCTGAAGTTGCCGCAGGCGCTGATGAACCAGTTGGCTGCGATAAAGGTCGGCATGGTTGGGCTGGCTTCCGATGCGTGCATGAAATACCCGTCCGAACTATCCGGCGGCATGCGGAAAAGAGCCGGTCTTGCCCGGGCGTTATCCTTGGATCCCGAAATTCTATTTCTCGACGAACCGACCGCCGGTCTCGATCCGATCGGCGCGGCGGCATTCGATCAGCTTATCCGCGACATGAAGACCAGCCTGGGTTTGACGGTATTCATGGTGACCCATGATCTCGATAGCCTTGCCGCGATTTGCGACCGAATTGCCGTTCTCGTCGACAAACGCGTTCGCGTGGGTACGATGGCCGAGCACTTGCGCGACGATCATCCGTGGATTCACGACTATTTTCACGGACCGCGCGCACGTGCGGTTTCGGCGTACGACTGACGCCGCAACAGGGGGGCCATATGGAAACACGTGCCAGCTATTTGCTTGTCGGAACGTTTTCGCTGCTGGTGATGTTGATCTTCGCGGTTGCCGTAATTTGGATGGCGGGCGTCAACCTGCAGGAGGAATTCACCTATTACGATATCCATTTCGATGGGTCGGTGACCGGTCTAAAGCCCGGCAACGCGGTTCGGTATCGCGGCGTGCCGGTTGGCGTCGTAAGCAACATCATGATCAGCCCGAGCAATGTCGAGCAGGTGCGGGCGACCATCGAGGTGCCGGTAAGCACGCCGATCAAGACCGATACGGTAGCGTCACTGGAGTACCAGGGCATCACCGGTGTGGCGTATGTGCAATTGTCGGGTGGTACGCATGATGCGCAACTGTTGACAAAACAACCGGACGAAGACCGGCCAAGAATCCCGGCCAAGACCTCCCAATTGCAGGAATTATTCGAATCGGCGCCGGAATTGATCTCCAGCATCACGGCGCTGGTCGGGCGGGCCAATCAGCTACTCAATCCCGGGAACCGCGAAAATTTTTCGAAGGTCATTGAGAATGTGCAAGTATTTTCAAAAGTACTGGCGGAGCGGTCGCAGGATATCGGCGAGACCATGAAAAGTCTGCGCGCGGCGTCCGATGAGGCCGCCGGGGCGATGCGCACGCTCAACAAAAATACCGGCACTTTGACAGCCGACGCGTCCGTTACGATGCGCAACCTGCGCGAACTGGCCGTCGATATGCGAAAACTCACAAAGAATCTGAACAAGGAGGTGGGCGGGGTCGGCGGAGAGGCCAAGCAGGCCTTGTCCGAAGTCCGGAAGACCGCCGTCGAATTCCGCCGCGCGGCATTCGTGCTATCCGATCTGATCGACGCCAACCGGGATCCGGTCGATACCTTCGCTTCCTCGGGACTTTATGAGTTAACTCAACTATTGTCCGAAACGCGGGTGCTGGTCGGCGCCCTGTCACGCATATCCGCACAAATCGAACGGGATCCGGCCCGATTCCTCTTTGGTCGTACGCAGCCGGGCGTCAAGGTGAAATAGGTATGGGACCAGGCAATAGAACAATCGGGCGATTTCTTCTGTTGACGGCGATGTGCCTTGCGTTCGTCGCCTGCGTCGAACTTCCCGGCTCGAAGGATGAGCCGCCAAGGCTGTATGTGCTGACGCCGAAAAGCACCTTTCCGAAAAACCTGAAGCCGGTCAAATGGCAGCTACTGGTCGAATCGCCGATATCCCCGGCGGGGCTGAATACGGCGCGTATCGCCCTGCAGGACAGCCCGATCGAGCTGCGTTATTTCCAGCTTGCCAATTGGACCGATTTTGCGCCGAAGATGGTCCAAGCCCTGATTATCGAATCATTCGAAAATTCAGGACGCATCGTCTCTGTCGGGCGCGAGCAAATCGGCCTTCGCTCGGATTTTGTCTTGAAGACGGAACTGCGCGAATTCCAGGCGGAATATGATCAGCCGTTGCCCGATGGGACGAAGGTATTGGGCCCGTCCGCCGCCGCGCCATGGGCACGGGTTCGGATCAATATCAAGCTGGTCAAGATGCCGCAGCGTGAAATCGTAGCGACGCAAACGTTCGAGCGCCGCGTCCGCGCGAAGGCAAACACGATGTCCGAAATCATCGGTGCGTTCGATGCCGCGTTGGGCCGAACTTTGAAATCCATTGTCGTTTGGACTCTAAAGACCGGCGAAAAACGCAAGGCAAAGCGAAAAAGGACGCTGCAATGACCCACGTTCTGCACCGCCACACCCGTTGGGATCTTCCGCGGGCGGCCGGCGGTGAAGGAATCTACATCATTGACGACACCGGCAAGCGCTATCTCGACGCCTCGGGGGGCGCGGCCGTGTCGTGCCTCGGTCACGGCCATCCGCGCGTGATCGACGCAATTAAGCGGCAGGCCGACCAAATCGCCTTCGCGCACTCCGGTTTTTTCACATCGGCCGCGGCGGAAGAACTGGCAGCGCATCTATCCGATCGGGCCCCGGGGAACTTGGATTACGTCTACCTGGTCTCCGGTGGCTCGGAAGCGGTCGAGGCGGCAATCAAGCTGGCGCGGCAATACTTTGTCGAGAAGGGCCAACCGCAGCGGCGTCACTTGATCGGCCGGTGGCAAAGTTATCACGGCAATACGCTCGGCGCGTTGTCGACCGGCGGAAATCGCTGGCGGCGGGAGCAGTTCGCGCCTTTGCTCGTGGAGTCGCACCACATCGCGCCGTGCTTTCCGTACCGATTCCGTGCGGATGACGAGAGCGAGGAGGACTACGGACTCCGTGTCGCAGACGAGCTTGAGACAAAGATCCAGGAGTTGGGACCGGAAACCGTGATCGCCTTTGTCGCCGAACCGGTGGTTGGTGCAACATCGGGCGCGGTGCCGCCGGTGCCGGGGTATTTTCGCCGCGTTCGCGAAATCTGCGACCGACACGGCGTGCTTTTAATCTTGGACGAAGTGATGTGCGGCATGGGTCGCACCGGGAGCCTGTTCGCCTGCGAGCAGGACGATGTGGTCCCGGATCTCCTCTGCATGGCGAAGGGGCTTGGCGCCGGCTATCAGCCGATCGGTGCGGTAATGCTGTCCGCCGCCATTTACGACGCCATCCGCGACGGGAGCGGGATGTTTCAGCATGGGCACACTTATATGGGACACCCGATCGCATGTGCCGCGGCGTTGGCGGTTCAACACGCCATCGAGGAAGAGGGGCTGCTGGAACAGGTCCGGGATATGGGTGCCGAGTTGTCCGACCGGCTGACCGAGCGGCTCGGCAATCATCGTCATATCGGTGATATCCGAGGGCGCGGGCTGTTCATGGGCGTCGAACTGGTACAGGACCGGGCCTCCAAGGAACCATTCGATCCGGACGCGAAGCTGCATCTCAAGATCAAGCAGGAAGCGATGGCGCGAGGCCTGATCTGTTATCCCGGCGGCGGAACGATCGACGGGCAGCGCGGCGATCATATCCTCCTTGCGCCGCCCTTTATCATCCAGCGACCGGAAGTTGCCGAATTGGTCGATCGATTGGGTGCATCCATCGATGCGGCGATAGCGGCGGTATCATAGTCCACAGACGTCGCGCAAGTTGTTGACGGACCGCAAATTACCGGCGCATAGTTACGGCAATTGAACGGCATTGACGCCGGACGGGCCAGTTGGGGCAGGTCTAGGGGCGCTTTTTCGGAGAGATATGCCAACGAAAGCACACGGGAGACCCGCAAAGGTGTCGTGTCGTGGTTCGTCGGCTGCGAATTATGGGGATTATCGGAAACGATATTCCGCCCTGGCTGCGCTTGGGGATCGACCCTTGCGCGTGCCACGCGCTTTGCCGCCGAGCGGCGGCGCAATTGACACCATTGGCAAAATTGCAGGCGGCGCGCCAGTTTCGGCGTCGTTCGGCTGTTTTCGAAGTACGAGGGATCCGTTCCGGCATGGCTTGCTGGGGACGAATCCTGTCAAAGATGTTGAGGCGGGGGTACCCGTCTCAATTGGGTGAAATCAAACAACTCGGGAGTACAGTTACGTGATGAAAAAAACGACCATCTGCCTTGCGGCGGCGTTCGCAGCCTCCGCATCTTTGGGCGCAACCATGGCGAGCGCCAAGGACAAATTCGTCACCATCGGCACGGGCGGCCAGACCGGCGTCTATTTCGTCGTGGGCCAGTCGATCTGCAAGCTGGTGAACCGCAACACCAAGAAACACGGTATCAAATGCACGGCGCCGTCGACTGGTGGGTCGATCGCGAACATCAACGCGATCAAGGCCGGCAACCAGGACATGGGCGTTGCCCAGTCGGACTGGCAACATCACGCCTATCATGGAACCTCGAAATTCGCCAAATCCGGCGCCTTCAAGGACCTCCGGGCCGTCTTCTCGGTCCATGGGGAGCCCTTCACGGTGGTGGCCCGGCGGGATTCCGGCATCAAGACTTTCAGTGATCTGAAAGGCAAGCGCGTCAATGTCGGCAATCCGGGATCGGGCCAGCGCGCGACGATGTCCGTGGTTCTGGCCGCTCTGGGGTGGAGCGAAAAGGACTTCTCGCTGGCTTCCGAGCTGAAGTCTTCGGAGCAGTCCGCGGCGCTCGGCGATAACAAGGTCGACGCCATCGTATTTACCGTCGGCCATCCGAACGGCTCGATCCAGGAAGCGTCCACGACCACCGACGCGATCCTTGTTCCGGTGACCGGTAAGGCAATCGACAACCTCATTTCGAAGAACGCCTATTACGCGGCGGCGGCGATACCGGGCGGCATGTATAAGGGCAATAAGAAAGACGTTAAGACCTTCGGCGTGAAGGCGACCTTCGTCAGTTCCGCCAAAGTATCCGAGGATACCATCTATCAGGTGGTGAAGTCGGTCTTTGACAACTTCCGCCGGTTCAAAAAACTTCATCCGGCATTCGCGCATCTTAAGGAGTCCGACATGATTTCGGGCGGTTTGTCCGCACCGCTCCATGCGGGCGCCAAGAAGTACTACAAGGAAAAAGGCTGGATGAAGTAAGCCCAACCGATATCCCCCGCCACTTGATATGGCGGGGGATAATTTCCGAAATACGACCGGTCGGCCTTGGGGGCGAAGCGCCGACCGCCTGCTGAAGAGGTGGTGCCTCTTCGGGCGAAATTGGGGGGAGCCGAAATGAGCGAGCAAAATGTGGATGCGGCGTCATCCGCTGATGCACCTGACCTGGATGAATTGGTTGCATCGACGGATACGGGTGGGCGAAATCCCGGGCCGGTAGCGTCGGCGGTTATTTTTTACGTGGCGCTAATTTGGGCCCTTTTTCAATTGTGGTTCGCTTCGCCATTGCCCTTCGCCTTCAGAATTGGTGTCTTCAACGATACGGAAGCTCGCTCGATTCATCTCGCCTTCGCGATTTTTCTAGCCTTTCTTGCCTATCCTGCGTTCAAGGGGTCGCCGCGCGACCGCATTCCCATCCTCGATATTGTCTTTGCGTTGCTTGCCGCGGCGTCGGCGTCGTATCTCTTCGTGTTCTATCGGGAGATCGCCGGACGCGTGGGCGCCCCGATCCCGCAGGATTTCGTGGTCGCCATCATCGGTATCCTGTTGCTGCTGGAGGCGACGCGCCGCGCGCTCGGACCGGCACTGGCGATCGTTGCGACGCTGTTTCTCGTCTATACCTTCCTCGGTCCGTACATGCCGTCGATTATCGCCCACAAGGGCAACAATCTTGCCGAAGTCGTCAACCATCATTGGATCACGACCGAAGGCGTCTTCGGCATCGCATTGGGGGTTTCCACCAGTTTCGTCTTCCTGTTCGTGCTGTTCGGTGCCTTGCTCGATAAGGCGGGCGCCGGCAATTACTTCATCCAGGTCGCCTTTTCCCTGATGGGGCATATGCGCGGCGGCCCGGCGAAAGCGGCCGTGGTCGCCTCGGCGATGACCGGCCTGATTTCCGGTTCTTCCATCGCCAACGTCGTCACGACCGGTACTTTCACAATCCCGCTCATGAAGAGAGTCGGTTTTTCCGCCGAGAAAGCGGGCGCGGTCGAGGTTGGTTCCTCGGTAAATGGCCAAATCATGCCGCCGGTCATGGGGGCGGCCGCATTCCTGATGGTCGAGTATGTGGGGATTCCATACTTCGACGTCGTCATTCACGCTTTTCTGCCGGCGGTGATCAGCTATATCGCGCTGGTCTATATCGTCCATCTCGAGGCGTCGAAAGCCGGCATGGAGGGTCTTCCCCGCGCCGTCGCACCAAAGCCTTGGGTCCAGCGGTTGATCGGGCTGGCCTTCGGCATTGCCCTGGTCAGCGGGTTATCCCTGGGAGTCTATTACGGCCTCGGATGGTTGCGTCCGGTTTTGGGCGGATTTGCGTCCATCGTCGTCGCGATCGGCATTTTCATCGCGTATGTCGCGCTTGTGCGGTTCGCCGCAAACTATCCCGACCTTAAAATGGAGGATCCCAACCAACCGGTCCTGAAATTGCCGGAACCGGGCGTCACCATGAAATCGGGCCTGCATTTCCTCCTGCCGGTCGTTGTTCTGGTCTGGTGCCTGATGGTCGAACAGCTTTCGCCGGGCCTGTCGGCACTATGGGGTTCGGCCCTGATGATCTTCATACTGCTGACGCAACGCCCGCTCTTCGCGTATTTCCGCGGCGATACCCAGCTGATGGATCAGGTAAAACGGGGCTGGAACGAACTGCTCGACGGCCTCGTGACTGGCGCCCGGAATATGATCGGCATTGGCATTGCCACCGCGACCGCCGGCATCATTGTCGGCGCCGTGAGCCAGACTGGCGTGGGCTCGGCGCTTGCCGAGGTCGTCGAGGTCCTTTCGGGCGGCAATCTGCTGGCCATATTGTTCCTGACCGCGATCCTGTCGCTCATTCTGGGCATGGGGTTGCCGACCACGGCCAACTATATCGTCGTCTCGGCGCTCCTCGCGCCGGTCATCGTGACGCTCGGACAACAGAACGGACTGATCGTGCCGCTCATCGCGGTTCACATGTTCGTCTTCTACTTCGGCATCATGGCGGACGTGACGCCACCCGTGGGTCTGGCCTCCTTTGCGGCCGCGGCGGTTTCCGGCGGCGATCCGATTCGTACCGGATTCATCGCTTTCTTCTACTCGCTCCGAACGGCTGCGTTGCCGTTCCTGTTCATCTTTAACACCGACCTTCTGCTGATCGGCGTTGATTTCGCTCATGGCGTCTTCGTGTTTGTCGTGGCTACCGTGGCGATGCTCTTATTCGCGGCGGCGACACAAGGCTGGTTCCTGACCAGAAACAAGATGTGGGAATCGGCCATTCTGTTGCTGCTTGCCTTCACTTTCTTCCGGCCGGGGTTCTGGATGGACATGATTTACCCGCCCTTCCTGGATCGGCCGGCTGCGGAATTGGCGGCCGCGGCCGATGCCACTCCCGCAGGCGAAAATTTGCGCCTTCGGATAAACGGCAAGGATGAAGTGGGTAATGAGCGCTCCTGGGTGGTGGTTCTGAAGGTCGGCGCCGAGAAAACCGGCGCGGAAAAGGTCAAGGGAATGGGACTGACGTTGCGCACGGACGACGGCAAGGTGTTGATCGATGAGGTCGCGTTCAATTCGGCGGCGAAAACGGCGGGCCTCGATTGGGATCAGGAGATCGCCAAGGTCCAACAGCCAATCGACACGCCAACCAAATACCTCGTCTACATACCTGCGCTCTTGCTGCTGGGACTTCTGGTATTGCTGCAACGGCGGCGTACCGGTCAATCTGGTCGGATGAGCCAGCCGGCGGAACAAACCTGAGGAACTGCGATCATGTTTAAATCCATCCTTCTACCGGTCGATTTGAATCAACAGGGGTCCTGGGCGAAGGCGTTGCCCGCTGCCATAGAACTCGCGCAAGATTTCAAGGCGCAGTTGCATCTGCTATCCATTGTGCCGGATGTTGGTATGAGCATCGTCAGCCAATATCTGCCCAAAGATTTCGAGAAGAAGGCGGTCGGCGACGCGGGCGCGGCCTTGCAGACATTTACGAACGAAAACGTGCCGGCCGGCCTGAAAGCCAAGAGCCATGTCGCGCATGGGGTCGTTCGTACTGAAATCGTCAGTTCGGCCGAGAAGCTCGGGTGTGATCTCATCGTCATGGCGCCGCACCGGCCGGAAGTGATCGATATCCTGATCAGTCCGAAGACGAACTACGTCGTGGAGCATTTCAAAGGATCCGTGCTGGTGGTGCGGAACTAGCCGGTTTTCGTCGTGGCCATTCGTTGAATCCTGTTGGCGTGGCTTGTGCCGAGGATTTGGCAGCCAGCGAAGCCAAGCCGGGCCTGATTGTCGGACATCGCATCGCAAATCGGTTCACGTCGGCGCGAGAATGCCACTCCGGGGAATGCCCTCGCCCATATGTTCATGGTATGGCAACGCCTGCCATCGGTATGAGGCACATCAGGGAAGAGGGACTCCATGCAGCCGGACAGTTGGAAAGCGGCCCTTTTGGCTATTTTCCTCGGATTGCCCGCCGCCTGCGGGTCGACGCTTGCCGAGCCGGGATCTGCCGCTCTGAAGGTTATCGAAATTCCCGCCGGCGTCTTTGTGTTCGGCTCCGACCGGGCCGAACGCGAGGCCGCGTACCGGCTGGATGAAGCCGCCTACGGCCACAGTGTCACCCGCGAACAACGCTGGTATGAGAGCGAAGCCAAGCGCCAGCACGTCCGTGTCGGCCGGTATCACATCACTAAGAACCTGATCACTAACGCCCAATATCATGCTTTTGTTCGGTCTACCGGCCATCGGCAACCGGGTGTCGATCGGCCCACTTGGAAGGGCTACGGGCTGATTCATCCGTATTCGCGCACCCGGCGGCACGCCTGGAGCAAGGGGCAGCCGCCGAAGGGGCGGCGCGATCATCCGGTTGTCCTGGTAAGCCATCGGGACGCGGTCGCCTATGCGGAATGGCTCGGCCGGAATACGCGCTACAACTGGCGTCTGCCGACCGAGCGGGAGTGGGAAAAGGCGGCGCGCGGTGCGGCGGGCCGGCGCTTTCCGTGGGGCGACAAATATATTCCCGCCCGGTTGAACAGCCACGACAAAGGGCCGTTCGATACCGTGCCGGTCGGCCGGTTTCCGGCGGGGGCGAGCCCCTTTGGATTGCTGGATCCTGCCGGTCAGGTGTTCGAATGGACCGCTACCGCGGCGGGCGCCGGGCGCCACATCGTCAAGGGTGGATCATGGGACGACAAGGGTTGCGGCGTTTGTCGGCCGGCGGCCCGGCATTCGAGGCCCGACGATCTGAAGCATATCCTGGTCGGGTTCCGCTTGGTTCGCGAGGCCAAATAAGCCGTGGATTACAGTGCGCAGCGACAATTTGATCGCTGTCATCGTGTGGATTCGAGGATATATTTAGCAATATGAAACAGATGGATGATCTCGATTTTTCAACGCTGGCGCGCGAAGAATTGGAACAGATGCGCGACGCTGGCGAATGGGTGCGCGAGATCTATCGCGTGCTGAGCGTCACCGAAGACAATGTGGTTGGCGAACTGCTCAGGGGTGAGGAGACCTTTTTCGAGTGGAACCATTACCCGGATGGCGACATCTACGATTCCACGAGCCATTCGCAATACTATTATCACGCCCATCCGGTCGAGGAACGGGGCGGCGAGCATGGACATTTCCATACTTTTCTGCGTCCCGACGGCATGCCGCCTGGAATTGCGCCGGCGCCGGTTGCGGATTACGAGGCGCCGGAAGACCCCGACGACGCGTTGAGCCATCTCGTCGCCATATCCATGGACAGCAAAGGCTTTCCGGTCAAGCTCTTCACCACAAATCGCTGGGTAACCGGCGAAATCTGGTACAAGGCGAGCGATGTCTGCCGGTTGCTGTATCTCTTCAAAATCGACCACATTCACCCATCATGGCCGGTCAATATCTGGGTCACCAATATGCTGATTTTGTTTCGGCCGCAGATCAAGCAGCTGATTTATGCCCGTGACGACGTGATCGAGGCGTGGCAGGGCAAAGATCCCGACATCAGCGTTTTCGAGGATCGTGATCTCGAGATCACGGCGGAAATCAATGTCGATGTCGATGAGCAGCTCACACGGATTCAGCAGGCGCTGGAACAAAAGGGACCGAAATAGCGCGTCATCGGCGGGCCACCGGACGGGCATGCCCCGAAGGCTAGCAATTTGGGCAGGGGTCCACCGGAAGGCCGCGGTCTAGCCAGCCCGGCTGATGCTTGCCCCGCCCGAACATCCCTTCGGTCACATCCTGAACGTTTGTGAACCCGGCCTTGCTCAGGTAGCGCTGAGCCCATCGGGAACGGCCGCCGACGGCGCAAATCAAGGCGATTGGGCGCTCCATATCGCCTTTGGCTGCGGCGAGAATGGCCTTTTTGAAGGCCTCCTTGCCGCCGGGAAGGTGCATGGAAATAGGAACCGACCCCCGCGGAATGCCCGATCTCTGCCATTCCTGTGGTGAGCGGATATCGATCAACATCAGCTCGCCGGCAGCGGTTCGGCGATAGGCCTCATCCGCACCGATGCGGGGTTCCGCCGATTGGCCTGCCGAAGCGGCCAATATCAGCATGATGGTCCCAAGGAAGGCGGTGGCGATGGATCGGCTCTTCATCGTTTTAAATTAGGCGCACCCGCGTACACGATCAATTAACAGTAATTCAAATTCGCGTTAACAGGGCAAATTAACGCAATAGCAACGAATAAAGGCTTAGATTTGCGAGAATTGTGATGAATCGGCGCCGGAACGCGGTGCCCTGGTTGACGACTATAGGTAGGTTTCAAGTCCCATGACATCCAATGACCCGAAGGCGGGAAAGTCGGCCAATACCTCGAATCTCGATCAATCGGATGTGAAGCGGCTATTGTCGGATCCCTCGGCAGAAGTTCGCGCGGATACCGCATCCAAGGTCGCGGCGGAATTTGGTACTGGCGTACTATCGGATGGTGAACGCGTGCTGGCCGAGGAAATCTTTCGTGTGATGGCGAAAGACGTGGAAGTTCTCGTGCGGGAATCCTTGTCCCAAAGCATCCGCGATATCCCCGACGTTTCGAGCGATATTGCCCGCGTTCTGGCGGAGGACGAAAACGACAGCGTCGCGCTGCCGATCCTGGAGTTTTCGCAGGCATTGTCCGA
>JAOTYV010000148.1 GCA_029861675.1 Alphaproteobacteria bacterium | reverse complement strand
TCGGCGGCCGTTCGCCGTTTGAGCCCGATCGCGGCCATATTCACCACAAATTGCTGGCTCTGGGCTTCAAGCACTATGAGGCGGTTTCGCTGATCTACGTGATGCATGCATTCCTCATCTGCACCACGTTTTACGTTCGATATCAGTCGGATATTTTGATCCTCAGTCTATTTGTCGTATTTTGCGTCGTCGTCGTGGGATTGATCACCCTCGCGGAGCGGCGCGGATGGCGCGTGCAACGAAGCGGAGCCATTGCCGCCCGCCCACATCGCCTCCGGATTCTTGGGGGGCGGTGGCTGCCCCTCGGCACGACATATTTCCTGGGCGTATCGGTTGCCATCTTTCTGGTTGTCGGAGCGTCGGTGGTTCAGTTCGTACAGCACGATATCGTCGTCGTGTCCGTGGCTTCGATCGCTGCCTTGGTTGCCGGCACATTGTTGTTGCCTGGCCGACGGCGGTTGATGATTAGAGCCGGCGTCTACATGTCCAGCGTTTTGGTCACCTTCCTTCTGGTGCCGTTACGGCCCAACCTGTGGTTCACCGATTTCGGCATCAATGTATCTCTGGCGGTCTCTTCGGTAGTGCTGATTGTCGCGATGTGGCTCACCCAGCGCGACATGTTCCGTGTCACGCCGCAAGATCTGTTGATCGTATTTTTCGCGCTCGTGGTACCCAATCTCAGCTCGGACTACCTCTTAAGATTTCCTCTAAATGAAATGGTGTTTCGACTTCTAGTGTTATTCTACATTACTGAGTTCCTGGTGAACCGCCAGTCAGACGAATCCTTGCCGAAAGTTGGTGGTCTATTTTTAGTACGTTCTATCAATTGGTTGTTAAGAATTTCGTCAGTCTTTTGCTTAGCCATCCTGGCAACAAAAGGATATTTCTGACATCATTTGTCGCGCCGGGTTATCCGCTTGGAGTGGCGTAATATTGCTGATAAAATTCATTATCGTAACAGTAACAGACCAGTAAAATTAATGCGGGCTTTTGTTAATTCTTTGGTTGCGGCCGTGCTCTTATTCTTGAGTTCACTACCGGCCGGCGCCGTGCGAATTAATCTCGCCAGTGATGGTGTCGAGCAATATTTTTATATTCTCGAACTCTACATACTTCCGGCCCTGGTGGTCATCACGTTCGTTCTGCTGTGCGGCTATATCGTGGGCAAGATTTTCAATCGTCGCTCGAAAAACGACGGGGCGGCGAAGCAGCCTTCGGCGGAAATGGAAAAAGAAGAAGGGACTGCCGCGTTTCTCAAGGAATTGAGGAGTACGCCGCCGATCCGGGACACAGATCCCGGTGGGCCAACCGTCATGGACGAGGCTGGCGCGGCCGCCATCCGGGACGACTCGGCCGAGAACACCACTTTGGACCACGAAGATTCCGCGCAATTTCGGTTGGCGGCGGTGGAACATGAGAAATCGGAGCCAACTGTCACGACCGAGGCGTCGCCAGAGCCGACGCAAGCACCGCCGATTACGTCCGAATTGCACGCGGACAAGAATTCTGAACCGCGAATGACCACGGAATCGACCGCGACAGCCGCGGCGCTTTTGGCGAGAATTTCAAGAAAGAAATCAGCGAGCGCCCGCCGTCTGTCGGAAGTTCTTGACGCCCCCCTGGAGGATACCTCCCCATCGGCGGCGCTGGACCCGGCCGATGGGGCGCCCGGCGCCAATCAAGATAATGACCGCGGCTTTGGTGCGTTGCTTGCCGATGCAAAATCCGAGGCTCTTGATCGAGTGCCGGAGGCATTGCTGCTGGGTGAATTGCCGAAGGAGGGGAGCTCTGGGGAGCCGAATTTGGGGGATGCCGCAGCGTTGGATCAAGGCGCATCACCTGAGAACGGTGGTTCGCCTCACGCAGTATCCGAACATCGCCGGAACAATGCGCCAAATTTCAGCCTGCTCGCGATGGTTCCCGATGCTGGTGCCGAAACGCCGCAAGGTGCCGAAGGCCCGGCGCAAAATACGTCGAGGGGTACGGCATACGAAGACGTACTTGACCTTACCTTGGACGCCGCATCCGAAGGGTTTCCAGAAGACGAAGTGCTGGACCTGACGCATGAAACTTCGCATCGCACGCCGGCAGATGAAGCTCTTGATCTGACCGATGCGGTGGACGCCGATATGCCGTTCGAGGGAGCGTTGGAACTGCACGACGAAACGATCTCAAATGAGCCTGGGATCGCCGATTTAGAGGTTTTGCCGGAAGCTGGGTCCGACAATACTTTGGAGCTGACTCAGGAGATAACACCGGCGGAACCTGTCGAAACGGCACCGGAATCGCCGTTGGTTTCGGGCGATGAAAATCGGTTCGACGAATTGCAATCCAACAGTGGGTTGGATCTACCGCACGACCTTACCCCATTTATGCCATCGCAATCGGTTGAAGGGGATATACCGACAGCGGAAGCCGGCTATGGAGGCGCTTCGGATTCGGTAACGTTCACCCTGCCGGAAGACCTGTCAGATCCGGTGCCGCCGAATGCTTCCCTGGAACCGGCGTCCGGCATGCCGGTTGACGCGCAATCAGAGACGGTGGGGGACCGTTCTGCTACTGCCGACGGTATCCAAAATGGCGCAGATCAAGACACGGCGAAAGGCACTATCGACGCTTCTCTCGACGTGACGCGGAACCTTGCCGCAGTAACGGACGAGGGCGTCGCAGGGTTGCTCAATCCGTTCAATACCGGTGTCGAAGGCGACACGGCGGCGGCGCCCCTGGACCTTGAGACGGACGGCCAAACGATGCAAGCGGCCGACGTTCCTGCCGATCAATCCGCCGAGCCGCCGGTAGTCCGAGCGGCCTCGCAACCCGAGGAGCCAAGTGACGCAACAACGCATGAATCGCTCGTTGAAACGCATGAATCGCTCGTTGAGAGGATCCTGCGCCGCCAGACAGCGTCCAAGGCCGTTATGGAGAATGCGACCCGGGAACCGGCGGGAAGAGACGACGCACCCCGCGAATCACTTTGGGCGACGGAGCCGCCGGCAGCGCCATTGCCGGCAAGCGATGCGGCCCTCGGCGACCCTTCGGCGGGGACGCCCGAACCCCATACGGCCGACGGCGCAGCCGATGATGGGCGAAGCGCGGATGAGGCCGTTGAGAGCGCACCGTCGCCGACCGACGCCTTCTCTGATCCTTTATTCCTGAACGAGCTGCTCGGCGACGGCAAATTCAGCGATGAACCGGCGCCTGCGGCCGAAACGGCGATACCGGATACCCCGCCCGAAATAACCAATCTCGACGGCGAGGATACGGTCTCCGCCTCCGAACCGGCTCCTGTTGCGCCGCTGCCTCTAGCGGATCAGCCGGCGTCTTCCGAGGAATGGGTGGTCGCCGCCGAAGATATTCTTGATGTTGAGCCGGAACCCGCTCCTGCGGTATCCATAGAACCTGTTGAACCCGTTGAACCCATCTTACCCGGAGAGTCTGTTGTTGCTTCGGATGAACCCGATGCCGACACCACCGGACCATCGGCTTTGGTGGTGGAGCAGCCGGCTCAGGTGCCGACTGTCGGCGAAGACAGCCCATTGCCGGATGCCGCATTGGATCAGTCTTCCGCGGAAACGCCTCCCATAACGCCGTCGATCGTTGAAGGGCCGATGATATGGCATGAAGGTGCCGCCGCCACGAACGAGCGGCGCACCGAACGGGACGATTCGGTCGTAGAGCCATGGGCAACCCAGCCCGCCGTTCAACCTCACGGCGTCGAAGTCGCTCAAGAAGCAGCACAGAGGTTCTCCGGCGAATTCCTGGCGGCGGCGACGGCATTGCAGCGGCTGATGGCGTCGCTTGATGAGAATATTAAAGCCGAGAAAGGGCTGAGTCTGGACGATATTGGGGCAATGAGAGTACCCAGCGTCGATGGGCTCGACGATACGGCGGATCGTCTTGCGGTGTTCGGCGCGGATTTAGGCCGCGAAATCGAGGACGGCGCCGCGACTGTGAGCAAATTTAATCATGTGGTCGGCCGGTTGACCGAGATGGCGGCGGCGCAGGACCTGGATGAGGGTTGGAACGAGATCATCCGGCAAAGGATTTCCGAAGCGCTCTACACGGTCGAAAAAGTTCAGGCTAAGATTGCCGCAATGATGCCGCCTGAAAACACCGCCGCTGAAAAGCCCGAAGACGCTAACGCGCCCTCAGCAACGGGATAGCCGCCCGTATTCTCGGGCCGCAAGGCGGTAAGCTGGCCCGTCTAAGCTTTCGTCCGGCGTTCAAATATCGACCGGATTAGTTGGTCCAGTTGGCCGTTTCGAACGACCGATTTGCGACCGGTCCGGCAATGTCCGCTTACTAATACTTTAGCGGTAAACCGAAATCTTTGACGCCTTCGACTGATATTCCCCCGATCAAGGGAGTTTCCAATATATTCTGCGGCAAAACAGACTGCTCGAAACATAATTTCGCACAGGGATGACCGCATGGGACTTCAGTTAGGATCCGACCATAAGGCTGACCGCCACAGTCGAAATTGGCGCCGCGCCGCTTTCGGCCGCGTCTGTGCGCTGGCACTCGTGCTACCGCTACTGCTGGCCGGCTGTGATGGTGCGGAGGAACGCGAGGCTGCTTATTTCGAGCGCGGGCAGGCCTTATACAACGAAGGCAAACTGAAAAAAGCCAGTCTCGAATTTAGGAATGCGCGGCAGATCAATCCGCTGAATATGGAGGCGCTGTATTACCTCGGATTGATAAGAGAAAAAGAACAGAAACTCCGGGCGGCGTTTGTCAATTTTCGCAAGGTTGTTGAGCAAGATCCGAATCATGTTGGCGCGAATGTCCGGGTTGGGCGCTATTACCTGCTCGGCGGCGACATTGAAAAAGCGTCGAAATACACGGAAACCGTCCTGAAGCTGGATCCGGAAAATGCCGACGCCTATGCCTTGCAGGGCGCCGTGCATATCCGGCGGGATAGGCTGGATGACGCTCGATCAGCGGCATCGAAATCACTCGAGTTGGATCCGAAGAATGTCGGCGCGATATCCGTTCTCGTCGGTGTCCTGAAGCAGGAGCAGAAAACCGATGATGCGGTAGCGTTCCTGCGAAAGAAGGTAATCGATCTCCCGGCGGATCTTTCCTTACGTCTGTTGCTTGTCGAATTGCACCGGTTGCGGGGCGAGATGGACCAGATCGAATCGGTCTATTCGGGGATTTTCGAAATTGAACCGAACAACCTCTCGTATCGCATCGATTTGGCCCGGTTTCTGATTTCGAGCTCCCGCCTGCAAGATGCCGAAAAGGTATTGCGGGACGGCGTTGCCGTTGCTGAGGATCCGCAAAAGGCGCGAATGCTCCTGGTGGATTTTTATGCAAATCAATTGTCGGCTGATGACGCGGAACGGGCCATCAAGGCCATGGTTGCCGCCGAGCCGGAAAATACCGAGCTGAAATTTGGCCTGGTACAGATGTATCTGAAGCACCGGCGTCTGGACGGCGCCGAGGCAGCACTCGTGCAATTGTCGGAAAAGACCGCTTCGAAGCCCGATGCGATCCGCGCGCGCAGCGGGTTGGCACAACTGCGGTTCGCCGAGGGAAAGGTGGATAGTGCTTGGTCGCTGGTCCGTCAGGTCTTAAAGGAAGATCCCCACAATGGGCGTACGCTGATCACGCGCGCTCAGCTGTTGCTGCGCGACGGCAAGAACGCGGATGCAATCGCGGATTTGCGGCAGGTATTGCGCGACGAGCCGAGGAACGCCATCGCGCTCGACCTGATCGCGCGGGCGCATCTGCAATCGGGCGAAGTTGAGCTCGCGACCGATAATCTGCAGCAACTTCTTGCGGTGCAACCGGCCAATGATATCGCCCGTAAGCGGCTGATCCGGTTACACGCACAACGTGGTAATTTTGAAAAAGCGCTGACCCTGGTAGAGCAGGCGCTGGCTCGATTCCCACATTCGGAAGACTTTTTGCTGTTTAAGGTCAACGTTCTGGCCGCTAAAAAAGATCTCCGACGGGCATTGGAAACTGCGAATTTTTTGCGCGACATCGCCAAGAACAAGGCGATGGCCCTCACGGCCGTTGGCCGTGTTTATCAGGCGGGCGGACGCCATCTTGATGCGGTCAGGGCGTTTACCATGGCACTCGCGGAGGCGCCCGGTGCGCACGAACCATTGACAGGGTTGACGCGCTCCAATCTCGCGTTGCGCCGTGCGCAAGATGCGATCGATTTTCTCAACGGTGTGATTGCCGAAAGTCCGGAGAATGTCATCGCTCATAATCTCCTTGGTGAAGTTTACGCCTTTGAAAAAGTAGCTGGAAAAGCGGAATCTTCCTTCCACAAGGCGAAATCGATCCGGCGCAATTGGCCACGGCCCTACCTCAATCTCAGTAGTCTCAAGCTGTCGCAGAACAAGCCGGGTGAAGCGATCAGCCTGATCAAGCAGGGGCTCGAGCATGCGCCCAAGAACATTTCCCTAAAGCTAGGTCTGGCGGCGGCTCAACAGGCCGCGAAGGATTTTGAGGGCGCCTTGCAGACCTATGAGGCGTTGTATCAGAGGAACCCGAAGCTAGATGCCGTCGCCAATAATATCGCCGCATTGATCGCCGACCAGAAGCATCAAGATGCTGCGCAATTGGACCGGGCGCTTGCGTTGGCGCAGCGCTTTCAAGAGTCCGATAACCCGTTTTATCTGGATACTTTGGGTTGGGTTCAGTACCGGAAGGGTAATCACAGCCTCGCGGTGGTATTCCTGAAACGCGCGGTCGACCGGTTACCGACCCACGCGCACATCAACTACCATCTGGGCATGGCACTCTATAAGGAGGGGCAGAAGGAAGAAGCCCGGCGTTACCTCGAGGCGGCGGTCGATGGTGCGCCATCCTTCCCGGAAATTGAGCAGGCCCGGAAGCTGCTTGCGACACTTTAACGGCGCCGTCCGGGCGAGGTGGTCCGGTCTGCTGGAATTGTCTTTAGACCGCGAGAAGGTCGGAATGGTTTGGCTTACGGACGGCTTCTGAATCGCCGCCCGGCCGCCACCCCGAGCGCGCTGCCAACGGCGTTCGCCGCCACGTCGAGCAGAGTGCCGTCGCGTCCCGGAACATAGATTTGCGCAATTTCGATTGCGCCGCCTAATAGGGTCAAGCCACCGATTAGAATGACGGTCATGGATCGCTGAGGATATCCGACCGCGCCCGCCACGCCCAACATCGCATAGGCAAGAATATGAACCAGCTTGTCGCTGACTTGGAGTGGCATGCTGGTGTGCTGGGGATTCAAGGATCCGACGACGACGATAATAATACCCGCGGCAAAACAAATACGCGCGAGGGTGCGAATATGAATGCCGAATATCACGTTGCGGGAGTCCGCGGAGCCATCGCGCCGGTCCTAAATCGACCGCAGCGGCGGTCCAAATATTCAATAGTAATTCTTAAAAAAATTCTACAACTATTTGATAAATAAATAAAATGGAGGTCCGGGCCGGAATCGAACCGGCATAAAAGGATTTGCAGTCCTCTGCATAACCACTCTGCCACCGGACCTACGTGTCTATTCCATCCGGTGATATACGAGGGGTGCCCGCAGTGGTCAAGCGAGCACTATCGGAACGTTGCTCCGTTGTTTTTGCTGGCTTTGAGGGATATAAATCGGCGAGACGAACCAAGGGGTGGACCTAGAATGCAGGTCCAGGTGGGTCCGTTTTTGAGGGGGGTAGTAAGAGTATCGCCATGGATTTTGTGGCCGCGCGGCGCAATATGGTCGAGTGTCAGCTCCGGACAAATCGTGTTACGGATGCTTCCATCCTGTCGGCGATGGGATCGGTTCCGCGCGAGCAGTTCGTGCCGGCCGACATGGCCGAAATTGCATATGTCGACGAGGATTTACCCGTCGGGCACCATCGTCATCTCATGGAGCCGATGGTATTGGGTCGGCTGTTGCAATCGGCCGGACCGACCGCCACGGAAGTGGCGCTCTGTGTCGGTGGTGGAACGGGGTATTCCGCGGCTATCTTATCATTGATGACGCGCGCGGTGTTTTCGCTCGATTGCGAGTCGGCGATCACCGCTCTGGCGACCGAAAAATTTGCCGAATTGGGGTATGACAATGCGGTGGCGGTCGAGGGTGATTTGTCGCGCGGCTGGCCGGATGAGGCGCCGTATGATCTCGTCTTGTTTGACGGAGCCGTCGCTGAAATACCGCAGGCGATATACGATCAACTCGCTGACAACGGTCGGTTAATGGCGGTATTTTCGCAGGAGGGACGAGCCGGGCGTGCTATCCTGATGAATAAGCGCGGCGGAAACATGTCGCACCGCGATCTCTTCAACGCCAATATACCGCGTTTGCCGGAGTTCGAGGTAAAAGCAAGTTTTGTGTTTTAGGTTTGTTGGGCGACTATATTTTGTGGTTTAGTGGTGATGGTATGACTGGGGGTAGACGGGCGGTCTTGTCCAATGTGCGCGGTGGTTGATGGCAAACTTTGGCGCGAGCGGCGTGCGGCGACGGCGATAGAAGCTCGGTTCAAGAAAAAGAAATGCGAGTATAAAAATAATGGTGGGAAAACCGTTTGAAATGGGTATGCAGAAGCGTCGGGCCAGCCAATGGGAGCAGCCGCCTTCGACACATCTGTTTCATCGCTTGGGAGCCGTGTTGCTGACATGCGGTGCGGTCGTGTTGGGGCAACCGGCTAGGGGCGAAAGTTTAGCGGAAGCCGTTATCATGGCGTATCAAAGCAACCCGACCTTGCAGGCGCAGCGCGCGGCATTGCGTGTCGCGGATGAAGGCGTTCCGCAAGCGCGCGCCGGCTGGCGGCCGAACGTCGAAATTGTTGGAGACGCGGGGTACCGGTACCAGAATAGCGATCCCGGAATTGACGGCGACCGTGATCTGTACTCGGCGAATCTGCGGGTTACGCAGAGTCTGTTTTCCGGCTTTGGGACGGTTGCCGATGTCAAAAGAGCAAAGCACGCGGTGCGCGCGGAGCGCGCCCGGCTGACGATCACGGAACAGGAAGTGTTGCTAAATGCCGTCCGCGCATATCTCAATGTTGTTCGCGATCAGGCGGTGCTGCAACTGAATATCAACAATGAAAAGGTCCTCAATCGCCAGCTCGAGGCGACCAGGGATCGCTTCAACGTGGGCGAGGTGACGCGGACCGACGTGGCGCAAGCGGAAGCCCGCGTCGCGCGCGCGCGCGCCGACCGGGTGCAGGCGCGCGGCGATTTGCGGATCAGCCGCGGTGTTTACGTGCAGATCGTCGGCAAGGAGCCCGGTAAAGTCCAGAAACCGCCAAGTTCCACAAACTTGCCATCAAGTCTTCAGGAATCCGTCCAATTGTCGTTGGATAGTAATCCGGTCGTGCTGGCGTCGCTGTATGACGAACGCGCGGCTTGGCAGAATGTCAGGGTTGTCCGGAGTCGGCTGTTGCCCAGGGTTGATTTGATCGGTGAGGGCGGACGCTCTATCGATCAGTCCGCCGCAGACACGACCATCGATTCGGCGCAGATTACCGCGCAACTAACTATTCCGCTCTACCAACGCGGCAGCGTGTCGAGCGAAGTGAGAGAAGCGAAACAGGTGTTGAGCCGCAATCGTCAGCGACTTTCGGAGGCTCGGCGCCAGTCCACCGAGGATGCCAACAACGCTTGGGAATCTCTGGTCACGGCGCGCGCGCGCATCAGGTCCTTTAATTCCGAGGTGCGCGCCAACCGGATCGCGCTGGAAGGTGTGCAGCAGGAAGCATTGGTCGGGTCGCGAACGGTGCTGGATGTGCTCGATGCGGAACAGGAACTGCTGGATGCGCAGGTCAATCTTGTTCGCGCGGAACGCGATGAGACCGTGGCGCAGTATGAATTGCTGTCCGCGGTGGGCCGGCTTACGGCAAAGGCGTTGAGTCTTGAGACTGAAATATATGACGAAAAGCGTTATTATCGTCAGGTTCAAGACAAGCTATGGGGTTTTGGGAATGACATCGGATCCGAGGGGAGCGGTAGCTCCGTTCGGAAGTAGCAAACAAGGGCGTTGTGGCGCGAGCGCGATTTGCGCCGCAACATTAAGTGCAGGATGAGCGAATCATGAGTGAGGCAGGCAATCAGCAAGAGCCGTCAATGGAAGAGATACTCGCTTCCATTCGGAAAATTATTTCCGAGGATGGTGATGAGGCGCCGCAAGCCGACGCCGCACCGCCGGCCGAGCCCGCACCGCCGGCCGAGCCCGCACCACAGGAGGAACCTTTGGAACTGCTCGACGAGGTCGGTACTACGGAAGAACCGCTCGAGTTGATCGACGAGGCGCCCGCGGAGGATGACGGTGCGATCGAGGTCTTCGATACAGCCCCTGAACCTCTTCCGGAGCCGGAACCGATGTTTGCGCCGGAACCGGTGCTGCCGCCGGCGCCCGAGCCGGAAATACCACCGGCGCCCGCCGCCACGGAAGCCATTCTCTCGGATTTCACCAAGTCGGCGGGGGTGGCGGCATTTGGCGAATTATCCCGTCACGTCGATGTGCCGCGCTCCAATCTTACGGTCGAACAGATGGCCGAGGAGCTAATGCGGCCCATGCTGCGTCAATGGCTTGACGACAACCTGCCCGATATGGTCGAACGTCTGGTCCGGCGCGAAATCGAACGCATGGCCCGTACGGGAGAAGACAACTAAACCTCCCCGACAGGGCCGGAATCGGCATTAATTCTGGCTAGGATGACGGGGCATGGCGGATCTGGAAAAGACATTCCGGCCAACCGATATCGAGCGGCGGCAATACGCGCGCTGGGAGTCGACCGACACTTTCGGTTGCGGTCAGCCCGCGGATGGCGACCCCTATACGATCGTCATTCCACCGCCGAATGTCACCGGCAGCCTCCATATGGGGCATGCCCTCAATAATACCCTGCAAGACATTCTGATCAGGTTCGAGCGCATGCGCGGCCGGGACGCGTTGTGGCAGCCGGGCATGGATCATGCGGGCATCGCGACGCAGATGGTGGTGGAGCGACAACTCGCCGAGGACGGCAACATGTCCCGCCGCGAGATGGGTCGTGACGCCTTTATCGATCGCGTCTGGAAGTGGAAGGATGAGTCGGGCGGCACCATTACGGGACAGCTCCGCCGGCTCGGCGCGTCCTGCGACTGGCGCCGCGAGCGCTTCACCATGGACGAAGGGCTCAGCCAGGCGGTCCTGAAAGTTTTCGTGCAGCTCTACCGGGAAGGGCTGATTTACAAGGATAAACGGCTGGTCAACTGGGACCCGCAGCTCGAGACCGCAATATCGGATCTCGAGGTGGAGCAGCGCGAGACGGCGGGATCCCTGTGGTATTTC
>JAOTYV010000147.1 GCA_029861675.1 Alphaproteobacteria bacterium | reverse complement strand
TCCGCCTTTCGAGCACCGCTTCACCATAGCTGATCGCCTGTCGGTAAATCGCGATATCCGTCCGGATTTCGCCACGCATGCGATTGCGTTCCCACCGGAAGGGCCATCGTTTCGGCGGATCGAACGAGATCGAGATGAAGCCATGCTTTTCGAAAAGATCGACAAAATATCCATCCCGCGCGCACCGTTCGGCGAGCCCCGCCGCCAGCCGCTCCCAGGTCATGTCACCGTCGAGCTGGACCGACACGTCGATGTCGTCCTCCCAATCGAGAAGTGCGCCCCTCTCCCGCACGGCGCCAAGAAGGGTGCCCCCCTCCAGCCAGTGCACGACTCCCATTTCGCGCAGGTAGTCCGCAACACGATGGCTGAGGTCCTTCATGTGCTCGCGGCAGCAGGGCGCGGTGTTGAGGCCGAGACGATTGACGTAGAGATTGAACGGGCAGGGTGGCGTCCCTTTCCCACAACCTCGCCAACTGACGGCGCCCTTCGATAGCACCAGTTCGCGGATGCCATGGCGCCGTCGAAACGCCGCAAGATCGCCTTTCGCCTGGGTCTCCAGGGCCGACAGGTCGCGATCGCTCAAGCGAAACAACCGACGCCTCCGGCCGGCCCAACGCTGGCGAAGGAACCACGTTAGTTCGATTGCCATGGCGGTCGCCAGCACCGCCTGGAGCTTAATATTTGGGACGGCCACGCCTGCGAGGAGAGCCGGGCCGAGCAGCCACAGTCCGGCGTAGTCACCGTGCTTCGCCAAGAATTCGACCGGTCGAGAGGCCGATCGGAAGGCGATTGCGGGGGCCGCGATGATGTAAAACACGGCGGCGACAAAGCCGACTGAGATGGCTAGGGCGGCGCGGTCGAGACCATCGGGCGACAGCGACACCAACGCCACAGTAAGGACCGCCAGCCCCCCCGTCGCCAGGACTGCAGGCACGCTGGGCGGATGCCAGTTCCGTGGATATCTCAAAAGGCGGACGAAGGATAGATATGTCGCCACGTAAAGGGCGGAGACGATCAGCGCGACAATCGCCTGGGTGGTCGGTGTTGTTTCTACGCCGGTCATAGCCTTTGTGGCGCAGGTCGGATTATGTCCCGACTGATCATCATTGCCGCGCGACGCTGCGCTTCCGCTACCAGAATGCGCGGCAAGACCTCGGCATTCGCGCGCTTGATGTCGGCGGCGAAATCGATCTCGATCCACGGCATGCCGGTGACGTCCTCGAATGCGAAGGCGCCGCGTGGCGCGGTAAGCAGAACATCGCGGATCGTCTCCTCGTAAGGCTCGTGGCGGCGGCCTTGGCGTAAATAGAGCTCGGTCTGAATAATGATCTTCTTGGCCACTTCGGCTGACAGCTTGAAAAAACCGACCGATTCACCGCAGAAATCGAACTCGGCGCTCAGCCATTTGCGGAACTCGACGATCTCGCCATTCCGGACGCATGCTTTGACCGGCTCATCCCCCGGATCAAAGGCACGATCGAGAAGCAGGCAGTTCTGGTGGCGTGAGTTGACGAGACGCTCTATCAGCTCTTCGTCGTAGAGGACGTCGGCGTCCATTAAGAGGACCGGCTCCTCGCAGCACAATTCTTCGCGCAAGGTCCACAAGGTGACGATGTTGCCCTCTTCATAATCCTCGTTGAACACGGTTCGCACGTAATCCCGTGCTCCCAGGGCATCTATCTCCCGCTCGATGTCTTGATGCTCATAACCAACGCCGAGCACCAACTCGTCTATGCCTTGTCGCCTGAGGATTTCGATATGGAATTGCAGCAAAGATTTGCCGCCGAAGCGCAGCAAAATCTTCGGCGGATATTTCGCGGCCGTAAATCCGAGCCGGGCACCAATCCCGGCCGCCAACATAACTACCTTCATACGCCATGCCCCATAGCAGCGACCGTTTAAGATGATAAAAGACCGGCGCCGTGACCACTGCCAAGCAGCGCGGCGCACCCAACCTATTTGACGCGTTGGGACGTATTAGTACGGAAAGAAGTGTTCATTTTAGCCGATAACGCCCCATTTAGCCAATGGCGAGGCAACGGGGTGAGCCGACGAAGTACGAGAGCGATGTCATCGACATCCTGTTGGAACACCTCAACCGACTGTCGCGCGTCGAGGAGCCGCACCTCACACTGAGCGAAATCGACGTGCGAGGGTCAGGCCAGGCACGTTCTCAGCAGTGAAAACGCAACGACTACCCCGCCGCGAGGATCGGCAGGGCGTCGTCCCAGGCATCGAGCGTCTGCTGGATATCCGCCTCTTCCAACGAGGTCGACAGGTAGTATTTGATTGGGCCCTTGAGAATTCCGCGCTCGCGCAACAACCCGTTGAGCTGCGGCATCTTTGCAGCGTCGCCGCGCAGCGTGTCGCGGTAGTTGCGGACCTCGCCCGTGGTGAAGACCAGATCGAACAGCAGCGGCATGCCGACGACTTCCGCATCGATACCCGCCCTTTCCACGCTTCCCGCAAGACCGGCCATCAGCCTGCGACCATTCTCGAACAGCTTCTCATAGGTCCCGGGCCGTTTGAGAATTTCCAGGGTCGCCAGCCCGGCCGCGGCGGCGATCGGGTTGCCGGACAGCGTGCCCGTCATCGGGACGTATTTCTCCGGCTCGGCGATGTTTTGGTCGAAACACGCCATGACCTCGTTGGTCCCGGCAACCGCCGATAGGGGAAAGCCGCCGCCGACCGCCTTGCCGAGCGTGCAGATGTCCGGCGTCACGCCGTAAAATTCCTGGGCCCCGCCATAGGAAAGGCGGAAGCCGGTTACCACCTCGTCGAACACTAGCAGCATGTCGTTGGCCAGCGTCAATTCGCGCATCGCCTCCAGGAAGCCCGGCTGCGGCGGAACAAACCGCTGCAATGGCTCCATCATCACCGCGGCGATCGATCCCTTGTGTTCGCGGATCAGGCTTTCGACCGCAGCGGCGTCGTTGTAGGGCGCGATCACCATGTTCTCGCCCACGTTTTCGGGAATGCCCGCCGAATCCGGAATGGGATGGTCATAGTTCACGGGCTTTTGCGGCTTCATGCTCATCAACCCATAGTCGCTGTAGCCGTGATACCCGCCCTCGAATTTGAGGATCTTGTCGCGCCCCGTATAGGCCCGGGCGAGCCGCATGGCGAACGCGTCCGCTTCCGATCCGGTGCAGGCAAACCGCACCTTATCGGCGCAGGGCACCGCGTCGACGATGGCTTCGGCGAGATCGATACCATGCCGGTTGTTGGCGAAAAATGTAGTGCCGCGCGCGAGCTGCGCCTGCACGGCGGCGTTGACCTCGGGGTGCGCGTGCCCGAGCAGCATCGGGCCCGAGCCGATGAGGTAATCGACATATTCATTGCCGTCCTCGTCCCAGACGCGGCTGCCGCGCCCCTCTCGGATGATGATGTCGCCCGCGGTATTGCCGAAGGTGCCGCCCGGCAGGACGGTTCTAGCCTTGTCGAACAACGGGTTGTCGGAGCTCGGATTGGCGGACATCGGCGGGTCCTTTCGGTGTCTGGGATGCGGCGGCGCGGATGGGAGGCCACGAGGCATTCGGTTCGGCTTGGCACGGCTATAACACACCGGTGCGGCATCGGCAGGATCGCTGCACGTTGGATTAAGACTGTGCCAAGTCCGGCGGAACCTTGTCAAACGCGGGTTGGTTGGAACACCGATTGATCGCCGTGCCAGTGCCACCGAATGAGCAGGAGCGGATGCGCGCTAACGCGCCGGTTTACCGGGTTCGAACAAGAAATTCGTCTCCGCCGTTTCCGGCATCAACCCTCTTCGCGAGGGTTGTATGGCTGTTCGACGATTTCTTCGTCGTCCTCAAACCATTGGTCCGCCTTGTCCCAGTAGAAGGCGATATAGCCCGCATAGGATTCGCCTTCATCGAACGGGGTCTCGTAGGACCACGCCATATTCTCTTCAATTCGATCGCCTACCCGCACGGAGTAGTAGGACGCATGGCCCTTATACGGTCAAAAGGTCGAGTGGTCGGTGCGCACCATCAAATCCATACGGAGGTCGGTGCGCGGAAAGTAATAGAAGTCCTTATGATTGGTTTCGAACATGACCAACGCATTCGTGGAATCCGCGATAAATTCGTCGCCAAGTTTCATGCGAATACGTTTCGGGGACGGCTCCATTTCAACCCGATAGCCGGGAGACGCGGCGAATCCCGGTGCCGGGCCGTTCGATTTCGGTTGCTTGTCCATTTGGTCCACTCCTTATCCTCTGGCGCTCGCTGCGCGACGCGCTTCGACGCGCCAGGGAAATTAACGCTAGCATGGTCATCAAACCTGCCTCAATCACGATGGCTTGAAACGGCAAGCCGGTTCCGGTCCACTCTTTGCCAGGAACCGGCAAATTCCCGCCGGGCGCGCTTGCCAACCGGTTGAATCTTGTCATTATCGGCGCGCCGATCCTGCGCTTACGGCGCGTGCAGGCGGACCTATTTAACGACCAAACGGAAAACCGGAGGGTGAGCGATGTTTAAGATTTGGGGACGGAAAGACGGATCGAACGTCATCAAGGCGACCTGGTGCCTCGGCGAGATCGGCGTGGACTACGAGCGGATCGACTGGGGCGGCCCGTTCGGCGGCAACGACGATCCGGAATACCGGGCGAAGAACCCGAACGGCCGCCTGCCGACCCTGGAAGAAGAGGACGGCTTCACGCTGTGGGAATCCGGTGCGGTCATCCGCTACCTCTGCGCCAAATACAGTATAGGCGACCTCTATCCGGAAGACCTGCGCGCTCGCGCGGCGGCCGACAAATGGATGGACTGGAGCTCGATAAACCTCGCCGCGTTCAACTCGGTTTTCCTCGACCAGTTCTTCCGGGCGGAAAAGAAGGACCGCGACGATGCCAAGGTCGCCGAGGCCACGAAAAAGGCGAGCGCCCTGTACGATATCCTCGACGCGCATCTGGCGGACAACGACTATCTCGGCGGCGACCGGCTGACGATGGCGGACTTCCCGGCCGGCTCGCTGACCGACCGCTGGATCAACTGGACCCCGAACCGCCCCGCCCACCCCAATGTCGAGGCCTACTACGAACGCCTCGCCGCACGCCCGGCCTACCAAAAGCACGTGATCGAAGCGAACGCGCCGCGGCTGAAGCAGCTCCGGGAGGGGTGAAAGTCCGGCGGCGCCGACCGACCGGCTGCTTAACCGGCAAACGCGCGACGATGGATATCAGTACGGCGAGGCGGCGATGACGGGCGGCAACAGCTTCAAGGCAAAAGATGAGCTAAATGTGGGCGGCAGGCGGTATGCCTTTTTCAGCCTGCCAAAGGCGGAGGCCGCCGGGCTGACCGGCGCCGGAAAATTGCCCTATTGTCTGCAGGTTCTGCTGGAAAACGCGCTCCGTCACGAAGACGGCGAGACGGTTGGGCGGGACAGCATTGCGGGCTTCTCGACCTGGGCCGAAAACGCCACGAACCCCGCCGAAATCAACTTCTTCCCCGGTCGGATCATGATCCACGATGTCTCGGGCATTCCGCTGGTGGCCGATCTCGCGGCCATGCGCGAGGCCATGATCGCGGCCGGCGGGAACCCCGATACGGTCAATCCGGTCCGGCCCGTCGATTTCATCCTGGACCATTCGGTCATCGTCGATGTTGCCGGACAGGCCGACGCGCTGGCGCAAAACATGAGAGGCGAGTTCACGCGAAATGCGGAACGCTACCGGGTCGCGAAATGGGCTCAAAAGGCCTTTCGGAATATGCGGGTGTTGCCGCCGGGTCAGGGCATCTGCCATCAGATCAATCTGGAATCGCTGGCCCGCGTCGTCTGGTCCGAAGAGCACGATGAACATGGCCTTATCGCCTTCCCCGACAGTCTTCTGGCGTGCGACAGCCACACGCCCATGATCAACGCATTGTCGGTCTTGGGCTGGGGAATCGGCGCCATCGAAGCCCTGTCGGCGACGCTCGGCGAGCCCGTCAGCATGATCATGCCGGACGTCGTCGGCGTGCGCCTGGTGGGTCGCCTGCGCGAAGGCGCCACGACGACCGATCTCGTTTTGGCGATGACGCGGCGACTCCGCGAGCACGGCGTGGTGCAGAAATTCGTCGAGTATTTCGGTCCGGGGCTGGATTTCCTCAGCCTGCCCGAGCGCGCGACACTGGCCAACATGGCGCCCGAATACGGCGCCAGCGTCGGCTTCTTCCCAACCGATGTGGAAACCCTGAATTTCCTGCGCCTGACCGGACGCGGCGATCAGGTGCCCCTGGTCGAGGCCTATTGCAAGGCGCAAGGCATGTGGCGTGACGATACGGTGGATCGGGTCTATTCCGATTCCATTGAATTTGACGTGAGCAGCGTCGAGGCCAGCCTTGCCGGGCCCAAATTGCCGCAAAGCCAGGTACCCTTGAGCCAGGCGCACCTGTCGGCGTTGGACGCGCTTGGCGATCGCGGCGCCAAAGATGGCGGCGCCAACGGTCGTGCGGAGCCCGGGAAAGTGCAGGACGGTGATGTCGTCATCGCGGCGATTACCTCGTGCACCAACACGTCCAACCCCAGGGTCATGCTGGCGGCGGGTTTGCTGGCGAAAAAAGCGCGGGAAAAAGGGCTGACCCCGAAGCCCTGGATCAAGACATCTTTGTCACCCGGCTCCCGCGCCGTCGGGGATTACCTGACCAGCGCCGGACTGATGGCGCCGTTGGAGGAACTGGGCTTTCACGTTACGGGGTATGGCTGCATGACATGCTGCGGCGGCTCCGGGGCGTTACCCGACGAGATCGCCGAGGACATTACCGCCAACGCGCGAAGCGTGGCCGCCGTGCTGTCCGGGAACCGCAACTTCGAAGGGCGGATCCATCCCCAGGTCAATCTGGCCTATTTGGGTTCCCCGCCCCTCGTTGTCGCCTATGCCCTGTTCGGCACTATCCTGCGGGACATTACCAGCGAGCCACTTGGGGAGGACCGGACCGGCGCACCGGTTTATCTGAAAGATATCTGGCCCAGTTCCCAGGAAATCGAAGACGCCGTCAACGGGCACGTCACCCAGGACCTGTACACCGCGCGCTATGCGGATACCTCCAAGGGCGATCCGCTTTGGGATGAAATCGACGCCGGCGATGGCGGCGCCTATGCCTGGGATGACGGCAGTACCTATATCCTGAAGCCGCCGTTCCTGGAGACGGCGAACAAGCAAAAACCCATGCGGAATATCGAAGGCGCGGCCATTCTCGCCATGTTCGGCGACAACCTGACGACCGATCATATCTCGCCAGGCAGCCGGATTTTGGAGGGCAGTCTGGCGGGCGACTATCTGTCCGCCAAAGGGGTGGACACCGCCGACTTCAGCGGCTTTCTGCAACGCCGTTCCAACCATGAAGTGATGATGCGCGGCAGCTTCAACAACGATCATATTCAAAACGAAATGACCCCCGACCGTCAGGGCGGCTGGACCGTGCATCAACCGTCCGGTGAGATCATGTCCATCTTTGACGCCCACACACGCTACGCCGATGAAAGCCGCTCCCTGGTGGTCGTCGCCGGGCGGGAATACGGCATCGGCTCGTCGCGCGATTGGGCTGCCAGAGGCCCCCATCTTTTGGGGGTCCGGGCCATCATTGCCGAGGGTTTCGAGCGCATTCACCGGTGCAATCTCGTCGGCATGGGGGTGCTGCCGCTGCAATTTCAGAACGGCCATACACGCGAATCCCTGGGATTGGACGGCACGGAGACCGTTGATATCCTGGGCTTCGAGGGGCGCATCGATGTCAATCAAATCGCGACGCTGCGATTTACCAAAGGCGACGGCGCGATTGCCGAAGCCAGCGCCCTGTGCCGCCTCGATACGGCCCGCGAAATCGCCTGGTTCGAAGCCGGTGGGGTGATGCCGTTCGTGTTGGAGCGGTTTAGCGGAAATGCGGCGGCGTGAGATCTTGCGGCCAACACAAACCGACATAGTCGTGGTCGGCACCGGCGCCGCCGGGTTGAGCGCGGCGTTGGCCGCGAGCGTCGCCGGCGCGCGCGTGTTGGTGCTGGAAAAGGCGGCGGTGCTTGGCGGCACCACGGCGATGTCCGGCGGTTGCATCTGGGTGCCCGGACATCACTACATGGCGTCGATGGGCCTGAGCGATTCCCGCGAGGCGGCGCTGGAATACATTCGCGCGGTCTCGCCCGACGGATGGCACAACACGGAGGAGCCGCTCTGGGCCGCCTTCGTCGACCACGCGCCGGCGATGCTGAAATTCCTCGAGGCGCACAGCCCGACCCGCTTCACCCCCAACCGCGACCCCGACCCCTACGCGGAGGCGCCGGGCGGCATGGCGTTTGGGCGCAACGTCTCCGCCAAACCGATGCGGCTGGCGATCCTCGGCCCCTGGCGCGACAAGGTCCGCAAACCGTCGGTGGCGATCCAGTTGAACTACGAGGAGATCGTCGATACGCATTTCTATGCCAACCCGAAGAAATGGATGCCGCGCTACATGCCGCGCCTGCTCTGGCGCAAGTTGCGCGGCATGCAAACCCGGGGCAACGCGCTGACCATTGGTCTCCTCAAGGGTTGCCTCGACCGGGGCATCGAGATCTGGTCCGAAGCGGCGGCGCAACGGCTCATCAAGGAAAACGGGCGCGTCACCGGGCTTGAACTCATGCGCGACGGAAAAACCGTTTCGATATCGGCGACAAAAGGCGTGATCCTCGCCAGCGGCGGCTTCGAGTGGAATCCGGAGATGATGGCCGAGCACTTCCCCGGCCCGGTCGAATGGACTGCGAGCCCGTCGACCAACACCGGCGACGGCCAGCGCATGGCGGCGGAGGCTGGGGCGGCGCTCGATCGTATGGACCAGGCGCTCGTAATGGGCACGACGCCGGCGATGTACGAGGGCCGGTTACAGGGCCTGCCGGCGGCCGATTACTTCCTGCCGCATTCGATGATCGTCAACCGCCACGGCCGCCGTTTCGTGAACGAGAAGCAGATGAACATCGGCCTCGCCTTCGCCGAGAAGGACCCGGAAACCGGCACGCCGGCCCATCTCCCGGCCTGGCGCATCTACGACAGCCAATTCGCCGCCAAATACCCGCACGCGATGCCGAAGAAAAGCGTGCCCGGCAACCGTTTCAGCGCCGGGACGCTCGAGAGCCTGGCCCGGCAAATAAATGTCGACCCGGACGGGCTGGTTGAAACGGCGCGGCGGTTCAGCGCGTTCGCCCGCGCCGGGGTGGACGAGGATTTCAGCCGCGGCGCAACCATCTGGGACCGCAACCGGGGCGGCGACCCGCGCCACGCGCCCAACCCGACCCTGGGCGCGATCGAACGACCGCCCTTCTACGCCATGCCGTTCAAGGCCAGCTTCCTCGGCACCAAGGGCGGCGCGCGCACCAACGAAAAGGCCGAGGTGCTGGACCCGGACGGCGCGCCGATCCCCGGCCTGTATGCCGCGGGCAACGCGACGGCCAACGCCTTCGGCTCGCAGGGCGTCGGGGCGGGCACCACCCTCGGTCCTTGCCTCGTCTGGGGCTACATCGCCGGAATGAGCGCGGCCGGGGAAGCCGTATCAGGCTAAACCTGCTTGCGATGGACCTCGGCGTTCTTCAGTCCCGGCGGCTGTAGGGCCGCCCCTTGGTTTCAATCCGATTTGGTGTTTGAATCGCGGTATCAGAACTATCCGGAGACACGCCCATGACCATGCTGACGATAGAGCCGCTGCATTCGGAATTCGGGGCCCGGATTACCGGTATCGACCTTCGGAAACCCCTGCCGGCGGCGGCGGTCGAGGAAATTCGCGCCGCGATCGATGAGTATTCCTTCCTGTGCTTCCCGGACCAGCCGCTCAACGACGATCTCCAGCTCGCCTTCACCCGGAGCCTGGGGGAGCCCGAGCCCAATCACGTCAAGCTCGGCCAGGACGGCGTGATCGAATATTTCGGCACCATCGGCAATGTGCAGCCGGACGGCAGCGTGCTCGGCAACAGCCACAAGCGAACGATTTTCCAGACCGGCAACAATATGTGGCACTCGGATTCCTCGTTCCGCGACGTGCCCACCTTCGTCTCGATCATGTGCGCCTATGAAGTGCCGGAGGAAGGCGGCGCGACCGAATACATCAGCACCCGCGCCGCCTACGCGCGGCTGCCCGAAGAACTAAAGGCCAAGATCGATCCGCTGATCGCGATCCACGACTACACGTTTTCGCGAAGCAAGGTCAGCCCCGACGCGGTGACGCCGTCGCATGCGGCCTCCCTGCCCCCGGTCAAACAGAAGCTCGTCCGGTCGAACCCGCGGACCGGCGCCAAGAACTACTTCGTCGGGTCCCACGCCAAGGCGATCGACGGATGGAGCGACGGCGACAGCCGGGAATTGCTGGACGATTTACTCGACCGCGCCGTGGGCGACGAGCATGCGTATTCGCATACGTGGCGGCCGGGCGACCTGGTGATCTGGGACAACCGCTGCCTGTTGCATCGGGGCAGCGGCTACGACGCCGACCGCTATCGCCGGTTCATGCGCCAGACCCGGGTTTCCGGCGTCGGCTCTACGCTGGACGAATAGGGCAAATTCCGAGCGAACCGAATCGGTTTACGACGACGTATTTGCGTAAAAAACAAGGAGATAGACCATTTCACGTGAGTCAATTTAAACAAGAAATGGTCTAGGGATCCGCCTATTCCAGTCGTCGCGGCATCGGATCGTTGAGCGGAATTTCCATCAAGTCGTCGCCCCAGAAGATGTTCCCGGCGTAGTCCTCGCCCATCTCGCGGATCACGCGTTCGCGCACGCCCGGCGTGTCCATCTGCTCGGTGACATGCGAGATCACCAAATTCTTCACATTCGCTTCGGCGGCAATCCTTGCGAGATCCCGATGACCTGTGGAGGTCTTGGCCGAAATCGGGTGAATTTCGGTCCCGGAAATATGCTGGCACATATGGATCAGGACATCACAATTCTTGGCCAGTTTCACCACGGCCTGGCACGGGCCGGTGTCACCGGAATACGCCAAGGAGCCATCCTTGCTGTCGAGCCGAAAGCCGTAGCAGGTCAAATAGGGCTGATGATGGATGACGCTGGCGGTCGTCACCGTCCAGCCGTTATCCTCCACCACGTCGCCATTATCCAGCTCGGTAATCAGCGGGTTCGGCCAGGGCCGCGGCAACGTGCCGCCGCGCCGCTGATAGTACCCCAGGCTGCCTTCGTGGCTCGTGCGCGCGGTCAGGTCCGGCCCGAAGACGCCGTCCTTGTCGAACAGCAATCGGGTCATCCGCTCGATCGGGGCCGGGCCATAGACCTTGAGTTCGGGAATCAAGCCACCGCCCTGATCCCAACGGTTCAACACAAGCCGGATGTAGTCCAGGCAATGGTCGTAATG
>JAOTYV010000146.1 GCA_029861675.1 Alphaproteobacteria bacterium | reverse complement strand
CCGGGTCGATTGCTTGCTGACCCTGCCAAATCCGCCGGGGCCCATCGCGATCGACGCGAAATTTCCGCTCGAAAGTTTTCATCTGCTGCGCAAGGCGGAAACTTCGGCGGATCGAGTCGTTGCCCGTCGCGCCTTTGCCGCCGATGTCCTGAAACACGTCAACGACATTGCGGCTAAATACATTCTGCCCGGGGAAACCGCGGACTCGGCGCTGATGTTCCTGCCGTCCGAGGCGGTCTATGCGGAACTGCATGCGGAACTGCCGGACGTGGTCGAGAAATCGCATCGGGCGCATGTTTATATCGTCTCGCCGACGACGCTCATGGCGACGCTGAATACCATTCGCGCCGTGTTGAAGGATGCGCAGATGCGCGAACAGGCTGGTTTGATCCAGAAGGAAGTCACCGCGCTGAGCGACGATGTGGGGCGCCTCGACGGCCGGGTCGACAATCTGCTGCGCCATTTTGGGCAGGCAGAGGCGGATTTGCGGCAAATTCGAATTTCGACGGAAAAGGTTCAAAAACGGGCCGTGCGCATTCAGGAAGTCGATCTCAGCGACGACGAGGACGACACCGTGACGAAATTGCCGACCAGCCGCGCCGCGCTGGAGGGCGATTGATCCGCCGCTAGCCCATTTCTTGTTCAAATCGATTCAAGTGTAATGGCCTATCCCTTTGTTTTTGCGCAAATACGTCGTCACGAACCGTTTCGGTTCGCTCGGGATCTGCGTTAGAGCTGAACGCGCGCCTTGTAGCTGAGGGTTGCCTTGCCTTGCGCGGGTACGGTTATGCGCCATTCCGCGCGATCGGACGCCGGTTTTTTGTGTTTTGCCGAACTGGAGATGATTTTCCAGTCGCCGGGAATTCGCTCCTCCAAGACGACCACGACCGAATTTTCCGTGGCGTTGCGAACCTCGATTTCCTGAACCGCTTCATAGGTGTTCTTCGGCAATCCTTGCTTACGAAAATCCTTCTGTCTGCGGGTCGCGGTAATGTCGAACGCCCGGCCGAGTTTCAACTCGATCTCTTCGCCGTTGGCGGTGTGCGGCAGGCCGTCTTCCCCCAGGAATATCGTCGCCGCCTGGCGGGCGCCGCTGTAGACCCGCACCGTGCCTGCCGGCATCGGCAGCCCGAGACCGCCGGATTTGACGTTCTTGAATCGAAGAATGGTCTCCGCATTGACGACCAGCGCGTTGCCGAACCGCCGCGTATAAAACGTACCATCGCCGAGGATCCTGTATTCCTTGGTGACCGGCACGTCGGGCGCCCGGAACAGCGTAATCTGCTTGGTCTCGCGGTCGCCGATCGAGGCTTGCCGATCAACCGGGTAGAAGTGCAAATCGGAGACCTGCTGCGGCGCTCCGCGGCCTGCTACCGAGGCCGCCGGCTTGGCGGCCAGGGCGCGCACATTGGGCCGGGTGGGGGTGACCTGGCGCCGGTTGACCTGTCCCGCGACGAGGCGCAGCCTCGCCTTCTTGTAAGAGACCCCGCTGTTGTTGGTGATCGTGGCGACGCCTTGCAGCGCGATCGCGGTTTCTTTCGCATTCAGTTCGGCAATGTAGTCCGCCTGCCAGGTGATGCCGCTGGTCAGATAGCGAATATCGACGCGGGCGGTTGTCGCCGCCTTGCTGCGCAGAGATGCCAGAAGGGTCGGGCGTTCTCGCAGGGTTTCGGGCAGTGAATTGAACGCAAGACGCCCGGGAATGCCGGTTTCGATTTTGTCGCCGATCTTCAGGACCACGCCATTGCGCGTGCTGAGCACGGTTGCGGCGACCTGGCTTTCCTTGCCGGTGGTCGGATGCGTCTTGATGATCCGGACCTTGCGCCCGACCGAATGTTTGAGCAGTGCTTCCGGCGTCAACAGATCGAACGCAAAGGTTTGCTCGATCAGTGTCACCGGCTGCTTCGCCCGCGCCGTAACCGCGGCAGTCGCCGGCTGCATCGAGGGGCTGACGCCGGACAGGGCCAGATGATTGACGCCTTTCCTCAGCTTCACGCGGCGCTGATCCTGTATCAGTGCGAGATTGCCGTTGTAGATCGTCAGATCGAGCCGTGTGCGGGTCGCCTGCGAAACGGTCTGTTCCGGCCGCTGCGCCGTGGCCGGGCCGGTTGCGGCGATCAGCACGGCGAGCCCCGTCAAGGCGATCGGCCGGCGAAGGCATTGTAGGATTGCGGGCATTGGCGCCATGGTTATGTCTTTCTCCGCCCTTTGGCTCGGTGCGGTTCTTATTGTGCTTCCAGTCATAGATTATTCGATCATCGCCGCGCCGACGAGGAAATTGGCGAGCAATTTTGCCGCCCCCGGCAGGGGCCGGTAGGATTGCGCCAAGGCGGGACTCACGTCGCGCCAGGATGCGGCCAAATTTGTGTGCGTCGCTTCGGGATGAAATTGCACGCCATACCAATTGCCGCCGAACCCGAGGGCGGCAAAGGGAATTCGGCCGGTATGCGCCAAGGCCGCCGCGCCGGGCGGCGCTTTCACCACATGATCGTAATTGGCGAAATGGAACGGTGACGAAGTCGCGAAGCCGTCGAACAGGGTGTGCCGGCGGCCGGCGGCGGTCAATTGAACGGCGTGGCTTCCGGCACACGCGCCGCCGTCCAAGGCAGCGACCCGGCCGCCCAGCATCGCCGCGACGAGCTGATGGCCGCCGCAGATCGCCAGCAGCGGGCGGCCGCTCTGCCGATAGGCGCCGAGCCATTGCGCGGTCGCGCGTTGCCACGGGAGGTCTTCGTCGACCGAATGCCAACTGCCGCCGACAATGACCGCGTCGACATCGTCCGGCGCCGGCAGTGTCGATCCCCGGCAAACCGCGGCGCCGTGCAGGTCAACCCGGTCTTCCAGCGCCAGCCCGCGCAGGCACAGCCGGAACCAGTGGACCTCGTCATCGCCGCCGGGTTGACCCGCATAGAGCGTCGGGTCGTAGTGGCCCGGCGCGCCGAGCATGGATATGAAAAGCAGCCGTTTCAGTCTTGCACCGTTCGCCGCGCCCGCAGCGCCGCCGTTAGCGTACCGTCGTCCAGGTAATCGAGCTCGCCGCCGACGGGCACGCCATGCGCCAGCCGCGTCACCGCCACGCCGGTCGGCGCCAGCCGCTCGGCCAGGTAATGCGCCGTGGTCTGGCCGTCCACCGTGAGATTGGTTGCCAGGATGATTTCCGTCACCGCCTCCTCGGCGGCACGGTCAACCAATGTTCCGATATTGAGGTCTTCCGGCCCGATGCCGTCGAGCGCGGACAGATGACCGCCGAGAACGTGATAGCGTCCCTTGAAGGACCCGGTCCGTTCCAGCGCCCAAAGATCGGCGACCTCTTCCAGCACGCAAATCAACGCGGGGTCCCGTTTGTGGTCCAGGCAGATGCCGCAGGGGTCGGCGGTATCGAGATTGCCGCAAATCGAGCATGTCTGCACGGTGCGCGCGACCTGATCCAGCGACCGGGTGAGTGGTTCCATCAGGCTCTCGCGTT
Organism: Alphaproteobacteria bacterium; assembly: GCA_029861675.1. The sequence continues at coordinate 7,867 of JAOTYV010000146.1, read as the reverse complement.
TCTTGAGCAGATGCAGCGCCGCGCGCCGCGCCGAACGGGGTCCAAGGCCCGGCAGGCGCGCCAGGAGCTGTATCAGGCGTTCGATTTCGGTCATCGGGGATGCGCGCTCAAAACGGCAGTTTGAAGCCCGGGGGCAGTTGCATGCCGCCCATCAGCGACGCGGTTTCTTCCTGGACTTTAACTTCGAGCTTGGTTTTGGCGTCGCCATGCGCGGCCGCGATCAGGTCTTCAAGAATTTCCATCTCGTCCGGCTTGGCCAACGCCGGGTCGATCTTGATGCGGCGAATCTCCCCCTTGCCGTTCAAGGTGATCGAGACCATGCCGCCGCCCGCGTTGCCGTCGACTTCGATGTATTCGAGCTTTTCCTGCATCTCGGCCATCTTGGCCTGCATTTCCTGAGCCTGCTTCATGAGTTGGCCGAGGTTTTTCATTCAGTATTCCTTTTCGTCGGCGAGGAGATCGTTTTCGTCGGTGCCATCGTCATACAGGTCGTCCGGCGCCGCTTCGAGGCCGGCCATCTGATCCGGCGCGCGCGGCGTAACCTTGCGAATGGCGGCGCCGGGGAAGGCGGATTTTACCGCTTGAACCAGCGGTAGGGATTCCGCCGCGTCCACGCGCCGCCGCTCTTCCTCGGCGGCTTGCTCGGCCAGGGTCGGGTCGCCGGCTTCCTGGGAAACGCTCACCACCCAGCGCTCGCCGGTCCAGTTTGTGAGAAAGCTCGCCGTATTGCTCGCGAGATCGCGTGGCGCGTGTTGATTTGGGCGAATTTCGATGCGGCCCTTCTCGAAGCGAACCAGATGGGCGTTGTTGTAAAGCTGCGCGCGGACGCCGACCTCGCGGCGAATGTTGAAGAGCTCGACGGCGTCGCGAAAGCTCTGCGGCATGGGGGCCGCGTCGGGCGCCCGCTCTACCTCGGCGGCCGGGGCCGGTTCGGCGATGGCGGCGACCGGTCCTCCAGTATTGGCTGAGCCCGCACCGCCGCCGGATGCGCCTATCGGCGCGGGGGCCGGCGGCGCCGGGTTCTCGGACGGTGCGGCGCCTTGCCGCGCGAGCGTGCCCGGCGGCGGCAGCTCGGTCGCAAAGGCGAGCCGCACCAGCACCATTTCGGCCGCTTGCAGGGGCGCCTGCGCGCGCTGAACTTCCTCCAGTCCGCGCAACAGCATCTGCCAAGTTCGCGTCAGCACGGGCATGCTCAGCTTCGCGGCCATCTCGCCGCCTTGGGTCCGCTCCACTTCCGGCGTGTAATTGGCGTCGGCCACTTCCGGCGCAATCTTGATCCGGGTAATCCAGTAGGTGACGTCGAGCAGATCCTGGATAACCGCGATCGGATCCGCCCCGTCGCGGTACAGCGCCTGCATCTGCTCGAGGACGGCCTTGATATCGCCGGCCATGAGTTTGTCGAACAGGTCGAAGACCGCGGTGCGATCGGCAAGGCCGAGCATGCCGCGAACCTGCTCGGCGGTGACCGTGCCGGCGCCGAGAGCGATGCCCTGATCGAGTAGCGACAAGCCGTCACGCACGGATCCGTCGGCGGCGCGGGCGATCAGGCGGATCGCTTCTTCCTCTGTTTTGACGTCTTCGCGCGCGGCGATTCCTTCGAAATGCTCGGCGAGTTCCGCCGCATCGAGGCGGCGCAAATCGAATCGCTGGCAGCGGGACAGAACGGTCACCGGTACCTTGCGAATCTCCGTGGTCGCGAAAATGAAGCGGACATGTTCCGGCGGCTCTTCCAGTGTCTTGAGCAGCGCGTTGAAGGCATTCTTCGAGAGCATGTGCACTTCGTCGATTATATAGACCTTGAAGCGGGCCGAGGCCGGGCTGTAGCGCACCCCATCGATCAGCTCGCGGATGTCGTCCACCCCAGTGCGGCTGGCCGCGTCCATCTCCATGACGTCGACATGCCGATCTTCGGCAATGGCGGTGCAGTGGTCGCAAACGCCGCAGGGCGCAATCGTGATGCCGCCCGCGCCGTCCGCGCCCACGCAGTTGAGCGCCCGGGCGATGATGCGGGCCGTCGTGGTTTTGCCGACGCCGCGCACGCCGGTCAGCATATAGGCATGCGCGATCCGGCCGCTTTCGATGGCATTCGACAGCGTCCGGACCAGGGCGTCCTGGCCGATCAGCTCGTCGAAAGTGCTCGGCCGGTATTTCCGGGCGAGGACGCGGTAGGCGTCGGCGTCAGTGTCCGTTGCCATGAGGCGGGACTTTTCTCTCGTTGCGAATCTTGCCGCGGGCTCCCGTTATCGGGTGGAAGACTGGACACGCGACCCGAACCTGTCTCGTTACGGCTGCTTCCTTCCGGATCTGACCGGGTTGGCGAGGGACTCGTCCGCAGGCCAGCCTTCCGCGGCCAATATAACAGCCAGCGCCCCGCCCTTGCCAACAAGAGTCTCGGCCCTGCGCGCAGGAAGTTGCACCGCTGGGGCAACCGTGCCAATTTTGCCGCCCATGACCATGCGACGCCCTAACATTTATGCGGATTTCGAGATCGATCGCGCCGGACACCTGCGGCGCGACGATGATTGGCTCGAAAGCTGCCTGCGGGACGCGGCAAGCCGGCTCATTCCGGTTTGGCGGACCCGCAGTCTGGTGCGGACCGGCGCCGAAGCGCCGGAAAGCGTCGTCCTTCCGATGGATCCGGCGATTGCCGCCGAAGCAAGCCTGGTGGTCTTTCTGGGCCTGATCGAAGAAGTGCCGCATTTTGCCGTCGACCTGTCCGTCCATGAACAGCCACCGATGAGCGATCATGGCGAATTCACCGATTTGCGCCGGGTCGGTCAGTTCATGGCCCCGGGCGACGGTGGGCTGCTGGCCTATGCGCGGGCGATGATGACCTGGCATGCACGGCATCGCTTCTGCAGCGCCTGCGGCGGCGCCACCGAAAGCAAGGAAGCCGGGCATGTGCGGCGGTGTGCGAATGCCGAGTGCGGGACGCTATGTTTCCCGCGTACCGATCCCGCCGTCATTATGCTGGTGCATGACGGCGGCGACCGGGTGGTGCTGGGACGCAAGGCCAATATGCTGCCGGGCCAGCATTCAATCCTGGCCGGATTTGTCGAGCCGGGGGAGAGCCTGGAAGATGCGGTCGCGCGCGAGGTTTTCGAGGAAGTCGGGTTGAGAATCACCGACACCGTCTATCATTCCTCACAACCCTGGCCGTTCCCGGCGAATATCATGCTTGGATTCACCGCCCGGGCGACGACGTTCGACCTGACCGTCGATTATCATGAACTGGAAGACGGCGCGCGCTGGTTCACCCGGGACGAGCTGCGCAATTCGCCGGAGGACGCGACGCTGCGTCTGCCCCGGCGGGATTCGATTTCGCGCCGTCTGATCGATGAGTGGCTCGAGGAGTAGGGCGGTTCCGTTCTAGATCACTTCTTGTTCAAAGTGCCTCAAGTGAAATGGTCTATCTCTTTCTTTATGCAAATACGTCGTCGCGAACCGTTTCGGTTCGCTCGGGATTTGCTCTACGCCGACGCGGCGTCAGCGCGATGCGGCGACGCGGGATAGACCCCTAAAATCGTGACCTCGCGGCTGAAAAAACCCAGTTCCTCCAGCGCCAGCCGGACGGAGGTCTGGTCCGGGTGCCCCTCGATATCGGCGTAGAACTGCGTCGCGGTGAACTGGCCGCGCACCATGTAGGATTCGAGCTTGGTCATGTTGACGCCGTTGGTGGCGAATCCGCCAAGCGCCTTGTAGAGCGCCGCCGGAACGTTGCGTACGCGGAAGACGAATGACGTCACGACGATGCCCTCATTGGGGTCGGGGTCGATCGGGTCGCGCGACATGATGATGAAGCGGGTGGTGTTGTGATCTTCATCCTCGATGTTGGTGCGCAGAATTTGCAGGTCATAGATTTCCGCCGCGAGGGTCGATGCGATGGCCGCGAAGGATTTATCGCGTTTCTCGGACAGTTCCTTGGCGGCACCGGCGGTATCCGCATGCACGACCGGCTGAACGCCGAGGTCCCGAATGATGTTGCGGCACTGTGACAGGGCATGCACATGGCTGTGCACCGTCGCCACGTCGTCGATGGTCGCGCCCTTGAGGGCGAGCAGTTGATGGTTCACCCGCTGGAAGTGCTCGGCGATGATGTGCAGGTTGGATTTTGGCAACAGGTGATGGATATCGGCGACCCGGCCGGCAACCGAGTTCTCGATCGGAATCATCGCCAGCCGCGCGGCGCCGTCATGCACCGCGGCGAAGACGTCCTCGAAAGCGTTGCACGGCAGGGTTTCCATGTCCGGAAAGACGGTGCGGCAGGCCAAATCGGAATACGCGCCCGGAAGGCCTTGAAAGGCAATCAGGTTATCGTTGTTGGTCGCCATATTATAAGGAACCGCGTGTTTGAATTTTCGTGTCAGCGCGCGAGTATTTCGCGGGCGCGTTCGAGATCGGCGGGAGTATCGACACCGAGCGGAACAGTGTCAACGAGCGCCACATCGATCCGCATGCCCGCTTCGAGCGCGCGTAGCTGTTCGAGTTTTTCGCGCGTCTCGAGGATGCCGGGCGGCAGGGCGACAAACCGATCGAGGGCGGCCCGCCGATAGGCGTAGAGCCCGATATGGTGATACAGCGGCCCGTCGCCGGACGGCGCGGTGGCGCGGGTGAAATAGAGCGCGCGGCCGCGCCGCTCTCCCGCCGCCAGGCCGACCACCACTTTCACCACATTGGGGTTGTCACGTTCCTCCTCGCGGCTGATCTCGGCCGCGATCGTGGCGATATCGACGGCGTCGTCGTCGAGCGGAGCCAGCGCCGCGCGAATTGCCACCGGTTCTATGGTCGGCAGGTCGCCCTGGACGTTGATGACCGCGTCATGCGTGCCATCCGGATCGATGGCGGTGAGTGCGGCGTGAATCCGGTCCGAGCCGGACGGCAGGCCCGGATCGGTCAGGACCGCTTCCCCGCCCGCCGCGATCACCGCGTCGACGATTACCTGTTCCGCCGCCGCGACCACGACCCGGCCGACCGCAGCTTCCATGGATCGCCGCCAGACCTGCACGATCATCGGGTCGCCGGCAATATCCGCCAGTGGTTTGTCCGGCAGGCGGGTCGAGGCGAGGCGTGCAGGAATCAGTATAATGGGTTGGCTTGGCGTGAGCATATGGGGTGGTTCGCGGTGGTTTTCGGGTGATTTCTGATGTTTCTGGCGATGAAATTACTGCGTCATATTGCCGCGCGGGACGGCGCTGGCTATGGCATTACAGCCCATTGGTATAGGTTACGCCAGCCGCTTCTCGGCGCCGCGCTTTGGACACGCCATCTGGGGCGCGGTTTCGTTAATGGCGTTCGGAAATTGCGTTCGGGGTTTTGACGATGGGGAACGACCCGCTTCTGGTAAACAAGATTGCGGCCGGCTTGCTCAGCGCCGGTATCCTAGCCTTGGGGGTCGGGCTGATCTCCCAACAGATCTTTCTTCGTGCGCCTCAGAGCAAGCAAGCCTATGTGATCGCCGAAGGGGAAGTTAACGTGGCGTCGGCGACACAAGCCGCCGCGAAACCCAGCGGCCCCGGCGAGATCACACCGATGCTGGCTAAGGCCAATGTTGAAAGCGGCCAGAAAGTCGCGAAGAAGTGCTTGTCCTGTCATACCTTCAACAAGGGCGGAAACAACAAGATCGGCCCGAATCTTTGGGACACCGTCGGCGCCACGCAGGCAGGGGGTGCCGGCTTCAGCTACTCCAGCGCGCTCAAAAGCCTGGGCGGCGAATGGAGTTATGAAGACCTCAACAAGTTCCTCTACAAGCCGAAGGACTATGTGAAGGGCACAAAAATGACCTACGCCGGCCTCAAGAGCGCCCAGGCGCGCGCCGACCTGATCGCCTATCTTCGGTCGTTGAGCGACAACCCGAAACCGATGCCGTAAGGCGCGCCCCAAGGGGGGCGCATTCATGACCCAAGCCTGTCCCGACGCCTTTATCGCCTTGGCCGAGCGCCTGGCGGAAGCGAGCGGCCCGGTTGTCCGGCGCTATTTTCGTACGGAACTCGATGTCGAGGCGAAGCGGGACGCAAGCCCGGTGACGATCGCCGACCGCGAGGCGGAAGCGGCGATGCGCGATTTGATCGAGCAGGCCTATCCCGAGCATGGCATTTTCGGCGAGGAGCACGGCTTCGTTCGCACCGACGCGGAATACGCCTGGGTGCTCGACCCGATCGACGGGACCAAGGCATTCGTGACCGGCATGCCGATCTTCGGCACCTTGATCGCATTGATGCAGAATGGCGCACCGATTTTGGGCATCATCGACCAGCCGGTGACGGGCGAACGCTGGGTCGGCGCGGCCGGCCGGCCGACCACGTTGAACGGTGCGCCCGCGCGCGCGCAAACGGCGACGCGCCTGTCCTCGGCGCGGCACTATGCGACCCATCCCGATATGTTCGTATACGACGACGACAAGGCGAAGGTGGATGCGCTGATCGCGGCGGTCCGGCAAAGCCGCTACGGCGGCGATTGTTATGCGTATGGACTGCTCGCCAGCGGTCACGTCGACGTCATCACCGAGGCCTGCCTGAAGATCTACGATTTCATGCCGCTGGTGCCGGTGATCGAGGGCGCGGGCGGCGTGGTGACCGATTGGACGGGCGCGCCGCTGACGCGCGAATCCGACGGGCATGTCCTGGCGGCGGCCAACCCCGCCCTGCATGGCGAAGCGCTTGCGATCCTGCAGGGCTGAAAAGCTTGCTTCCCGGGCCTTCCGGACCTTACAAATTTCTGATTTGACATCACCGATTGATCGGGGACCATGCAGGTCCTTAGCGAAACAAGCGGAGTCCGATTGCATGAGACACCCTATCGCCGCGATATTTGCCGTATTCGTCCTCCTGTATTCCGGGGCGGTCCCTGCGGCGGAAGTCTATCGCGGCCATGGCATCGCGATGCATGGCGATCTCAAATATCCGGCGGGCTTCAAGCATTTCGACTACGTCAATCCGGACGCGCCGAAGGGCGGCGACGTCAAACTGGGATCGATCGGCGGGTTCGATACGTTCAACGGATTCATCGTCAAGGGCCGTTCCGCGGCCGGGCTTGGGTTGATGTACGACTCCTTGATGGCGTCATCTTCGGATGAGCCATTTTCCATGTACGGATTGATTGCCGAATCCGTCGAGATGGCGCGGGACCGGTCCTGGGTAATATTTCACCTGAACCCCAAGGCCCGTTGGCATGACGGCAAGCCGATTACAGTTGAAGATGTCATCTGGACGTTTAATACGCTGGTCGAAAAGGGCACGCCGTTCTACCGGTATTATTACGGCAATGTTGCCAAGATTGAGAAAGTAGCGGCGCGCAGCGTCAAATTCTCCTTCAAACCGGGCGAGAATCGTGAATTGCCGCTGATCGTGGGACAGCTGACTGTCTTGCCGAAGCACTATTGGGAAAAACGCGATTTTTCGAAAACAACGCTGGAGCCGCCGCTTGGTAGCGGTCCTTACCGGCTCAAGAGTTTTGAAGCCAACCGGCGGGTGGTTTACGACAGGGTGAAAGACTATTGGGCGGCGAAGCATCCGGTGCGCCGCGGCGAGTACAATTTCGACACGGTGCGGTTCGAATATTTTCGGGATTCGACCGTATCGCGCGAGGCCTTCAAGGCCGGTGCGTTCGACCACCAGTCTGAAAGTTCGTCAAAGGCCTGGGCGACCGAATACGATACCTCTGCTGTGAAAGACGGCAACCTGATCAAGCGGAAGTTCAAGCACAACCGATCCAGCGGCATGCAGGGGTTCGTCTTCAATCTGCGGCGTCCCCTGTTTCAGAATGCGCGTGTCCGTCAGGCGCTGGCCCACGCCTTCGATTTCGAATGGTCGAACAAGACGCTGTTCTATGGACAGTATTCCCGCACCAACAGCTATTTTGACAATTCGGA
>JAOTYV010000434.1 GCA_029861675.1 Alphaproteobacteria bacterium | reverse complement strand
AGCCGCGTCGAAGCCGAAAAACACCATGCGTCCGACGTCATCGCGTCGGTGGCGATCGCCAATGTCGCCGCCTATATTTTCACCGATACTTTCGACGACAAGGTGACGCTGCTGCCGTTCGTCGACATCGGAAAGAAGAATTTCGGCATCACCGCCAAGATGGGGTTTTGATCGACTTGAGGCCGGTTGACAGCCGCGCCGGCAAGCCTACCTATTCTGCGAAGACGACCAACCCGATCATCTAATCCAAGAGGGACCGCGCAATGGCAGAGGCGGCCAAACGTCAACCGGCATCCGGTTTCGTGGAAGCACCGGTAAACTACGTGGTGTATACGGGAACGAAGCCGGTCACCTATATCGCCCAACCGGGCGCCGAGCACACAAAGCGCGATGCCGAGTTCAAAGAGCATGTGGTGGCGATCCACGACGGCCGGGCGAATAACGACCAATTGTCGCTGGAGCATGACGGGTTCGTCCTCACCCGCCATGAGACCGCCGTCTCGAATTTTTATGACGAAGAAGAACTGCAGGCCACCTATGACCGGGAGGTCGAGCAGTTGGTCAAGGAATTCACCGGCGCGACCCGGGTGGTGGTGTTCGATCACACGATCCGCACCAATGCGGAATCCAAACGGGTCGAGGAAAAGGCGCGCGAGCCGGTGCGCGTCGCGCACAACGACTATACGGAAAAATCCGGACCGCAACGGGTGCGCGACCTGTTGCCGGCGGACGAAGCCGAAGCGCTGCTGAAGCGCCGCTTTGCGGTGGTCCAGGTCTGGCGCCCGATCAATACGACCGTGCGACAGATGCCGCTGGCGATCTGCAACGCGCAAAGCATCGCGACCGGTGACCTCATCGCCTCCGACCTCAAATACCGCGACCGGACCGGCGAGATACTCCAACTCGCCCACAACCCGGACCACCGCTGGTTCTACTTCCCGAACATGGAAAGAAACGAGGCGCTGGTCTTCAAATGCTACGATTCCCTGAAGGACGGCCGGTCCCGTTTTACCGCGCACACCGCCTTCGAAGACCCGACCTCGCCGCCGGACGCACCGCCCCGGGAAAGCATCGAGACCCGCACGCTGGCGTTTTTCTAACGTGACCGGGCCCGCCGCACATGCGGGCCAATATCCAAATCCGCCCACGGCTTTTGTTCGCCCGGAAGGTATGACACACTGAATTCAACCTTGGCCACGGCGTGCGACTCCGATGCGGACATACATTATTCACAAGCTGTTGCACGCGGTCGGCGTTTGTTTCGTCATCTCCTTCGTCTCGTTTTTCCTGCTGTTCTACACCGCCGACCCCGCCTCGATGCTGTTGCCGGAAAACGCCGATGACGAGGACATCGCGATCTTCATGGAGGCCTACGGGCTCAATCGCCCGCTGCTCGTCCAGTACGCAGACTATATGGGACGGGTGGTGTTCGAGGCCGATTTTGGAGATTCCTGGATTGCGAAAGTGCCGGCGGCCAGCTTGATCGGAGCCTCGCTCTGGCCGACCTTGAAACTCGCGTTTGCGGCGCAGATCATCGCCCTCGTTCTGGCAATTCCCTTAGGCATCCTGTCCGCGGTCAAACGCTATTCGCTGATCGACAATGTGACGATCTTCATCGTCCTGGTCGGACAGGCCATGCCGCTGTTCTGGCTCGGCATCGTCCTGATCGTGATATTCGGCGTGTGGCTGCAATGGCTGCCCGCTTCGGGCAGTGAAACCTGGCTGCATCTGATCCTGCCCGCGATCACACTCGCCTCCTTCATCCTGCCGCTGAACATGCGGCTGGTACGCTCCGGCATGCTCGAAGTGCTCAGCCAGGATTACATACGGACCGCGCGGGCCAAGGGCGTCGAGGAGCGCGGCGTCCTGATGCGTCACGCCCTGCGCAACGCGGCGATCCCGTTGGTCACCGTCACCGGCATCCAGTTCGGCGCGTTGCTCGGCGGCACGGTGGTGACCGAAACCGTGTTCTCATGGCCGGGGCTGGGCCGGCTTGCGGTGGAATCCATTCAGGTAGGCGACTTCCCGGTGGTGCAGGCGATCGTCGTTCTATTCGCCGGGTTCACGATCTTCGCCAATTTGGTCGCGGATGTCGGCGCGGCGTGGATCGATCCGCGCATTCGGTTTGAATAGGGACCCGTAATGGCAATTAAATTTGAGGATACCGCCGCGCTCGTTCCCGCAACCGCCGAAGTGGAGGTGCCGCCGACTACACTTTCGATCGTCCTTCGGAAGATGTGGCATTTGCGGATGGGCGTGTTCGGCGGCGTGCTGCTGTTCGGCCTGGTCGTCATGGCGGTCTTCGCGCCCTTCGTCGCCACCTACGATCCGTTCGACCAGGATATTCTCGAACGGTTGACGCCGCCGGTCATGCTCGAAGGCGGATCCTGGGAACACTGGCTCGGCACCGATCAACTGGGCCGCGATGTCTACAGCCGCATCGTATACGGCGCACGGATTTCCCTCACCATCGGACTCTCGGCGGTTGTCGTTTCGGCGATCATCGGCGTGATCCTGGGATTGCTCGCCGGATATTTCGGTGGCTGGATCGATGGGGTAGTCGATTTCAGCGTCAATGCGATGCTGGCCTTCCCGTTTATTCTACTGGCGATGACGCTGGTCATCATACTCGGCGCGTCGATGGAGAATATTATTCTGGCGCTCGGAATCTCGAACTGGCCGATCTTTGCCCGGGTCGCCCGAATCGAGACGCGCAAGCTGCGCGACCAGGAATTCGTGGTCGCCGCGCGCGCCCAGGGCTTGAACAGCTACCGTATTATTTTCAAACATATTCTCACCAATCTGGCTGGCGCCATTCTGGTGATCGCGACCGTCGAGGTGGCGCGATCGATCATCCGGGAAACCTTTTTGAGCTTCCTCGGTCTCGGCATTCAACCGCCGACGCCGTCATGGGGCGTGATGCTGGCGGAAGGACGTGCCTATATCCTGACCGTCTGGTGGCTCTCGACACTGCCGGGCGTCGCGATCTTTCTCTCGGCGCTCAGCATCAATCTGGTCGGGGACGC
>JAOTYV010000433.1 GCA_029861675.1 Alphaproteobacteria bacterium | reverse complement strand
CGGGCGTGCGGCTGGGTGACCAACTCGCCGGTGCCTCCTTCTGTCCCCATGACGGAGACGTCAATCCGCTGTTGATGCTGCGCGCGCTGCATGCCGCGTTCACCAAGCAGGGCGGGCGCTATCATACCGAAGCGCGGGTCGAGACGGTCCGTCACGACGGCGGCGCCTTCGTCGCGGAGACGGTGGCCGGTCCGTTTACCGCGCCGAAGATCCTGCTGGCGGCGGGGCATGGCGCGCCCCGGCTCGGCGAGATGGTGGGGCTGTCGATCCCGATCCGGCCGGAGCGCGGCCAGGTGCTGATCAGCGAGCGTATCGCGCCGATGTTGCCGGCCTGCATTTCGACGGTGCGCCAGACCAATGAAGGCACCATCCAGATCGGCAATTCCAAGGAAGACGTGCAATACGACGACGGCACGACGCTCGCGGCGGTGAGCCGGATGGCCCGCCGGGCGGTGCAATTCTTTCCGGACCTTGCCGGCGTTCGCCTGGTGCGCAATTGGGGCTGCATCCGCGTGCTGACGCCGGACGGCGCGGCGATCTATGACGAATCCGAATCGCATCCGGGGGCCTTCGTGGCGACTTCGCACAGCGGCGTGACGTTGGGGGCGATCAACGCCCGGCACGTCGCGCGCTGGATCGCCACCGGAGAAACCCAACCCGGCTTCGAACGGTTCAGCGCCAGGAGGTTCGATGCTCAAGCGGCTGCCTGACACGCCGGCGGATACCGTCACCATCGACTTCGAGGGCCGGAAGATCGAGGCCCGCGTCGGCGACACGGTGGCGGCTGCGGTACTGGCCGCCGAACCGGGCCATACCCGGACCACGCCGGTCAGCGGCAGCCAACGGCTGCCCTATTGCATGATGGGTGTGTGCTTCGACTGTCTGATGGAGATCGACGGTGTGCCAAACCGGCAGGCGTGTCTCATCACCGTCGTCGACGGCATGCGCGTGCGCCGTCAGATCGGCGCGCGGGAGGCGGCGGAATGAGCGAGAGCACCGACCTCATCGTTATCGGCGCGGGCCCGGCCGGCATGGCGGCGGCGGCAACGGCGGCGACGCTGGGCCTCTCCGTGACGGTACTCGACGAGCAGGCGCGGTGCGGTGGCCAGATTTACAGGAACATCTCAGAAAACGCCGGCAGGAATCAGAAACTGCTCGAGATATTGGGCGCGGATTACGCGCGCGGAGGTGCCCTGGCGAAGGAGTTCGCGGATTCCGGCGCGGACTACCGGCCCGATACCACGGTCTGGCAGGTTGGCGCCAACGGCACGGTCTCGATGTCCCGCGACGGCAAGGCGGAGTCGATTGAGGGCCGTCATATTCTGATCGCCACCGGGGCACTGGAACGGCCGGTGCCGATTCCCGGCTGGACGCTGCCGGGCGTGATGAGCGCGGGCGCGGCGCAGACTCTGCTGAAGGGCTCGGCCATGGTGCCCGCCGGCCGGGTGGTGATCGCGGGCAGCGGACCGTTGCTGCTGCTGGTGGCGCAACAACTGGCGGCGGCAGGCGCGGATGTCGTGGCGTTGCTGGAAACTACCAAGCCCGGCGCCTACCTCACGGCGGCCGGCCCGTTGATCGGCGCGCTCAAGGCGCCGGAATATCTGCGCAAGGGATTGGATATGCGCGGCCAGGTCCGCGCCACGGGGATGCCCTGGCATACCGGCATCCGTGGACTGGCCGCCGAAGGCGACGGGCGGCTCGAGCGGGTGACATTCGACGATGCGGGCAAGCGCCGGTCGATCGATGCGGATGTCCTGTTGCTGCACGAAGGCGTGGTGCCGCATGTGCAGATTACCCGGCAGCTCGGCTGCGACCATGAGTGGGTCGACGATCAGCGGTTTTGGCGGCCGGTGCTGGACGATTGGGGCGGTACGTCGATCGAGGGCATCAGCGTTGCCGGCGATGGCGGCGGCATCGGCGGCGCGGAAGCGGCCGCGGTGGCCGGAAGGCTGGCCGCGCTGGAGATCGCCCATCGGCTGGGCGTCCTGGCGTCCGGCGGCCGGGACGCGCGGGCGCAGTCCTGGCGGGCGGAATGGACCCGCCACATGGCGATCCGTCCCTTGCTCGACCGGCTGTTCCGGCCCAACCCGGAAATCCTCGTGCCGCGCGACGATGCGACCGTGATCTGCCGCTGCGAAGAGGTCACGGCGGGGCAGTTGCGCGACGGCGTGAAACTCGGCGCGACCGGGCCGAACCAGCTCAAGGCCTATATGCGCTGCGGCATGGGTCCGTGCCAGGGCCGGCTCTGCGGCCTCACGGTGGCGGAAGTGATCGCCGAGGCGCGCGGCAAGCCGGTCGCCGAGATCGGCTATTACAACATCCGCCCGCCGATCAAACCGGTCACCCTGGGGGAGCTTGCGGCGCTTGACGGATAGCGCGCCGCACACCGACGACACGCATAAGGGAAATCTCCATCGCCAGCTTTGGGTGATGGCCGGGCCGATCATCCTGTCGAATGTCTCGGTGCCGATGCTGGGCGCCGTCGACACCGCCGTGATGGGCCATTTGTCCGAGCCCTACTACATCGGCGCGGTCGCCCTCGGCGCGATGCTGTTCAATTTCATCTATCACGGCTTCAACTGTCTGCGCATGGGCACCACCGGGCCGACCGCGCAGGCGCGGGGCGCCGGCAATCACAACGAGGTCCGCGCCATGGTCGGCCGGGCGCTGTTCCTGGCCGCGGTGATCGGCGGCGTCATCCTGATGCTGCAGCTCCCCATCGCCGGTATCGCCTTCTGGGCGGTCGAATCGAGCGATCAGGTGGAAACCCTCGGGCGGCAATACTTTCTGATCCGCGTGTGGTCGCTGCCGGCGGTGCTCGGGACCTATGCGATCATCGGCTGGTTCTACGGGTTGCGCGACGCCCGAATTCCGCTGGTGCTGCAGATCTTCACCAACGCCATCAACATCGTGCTCGATTTCCTGTTCGTCTTCGGCTTCGAGTGGGATGTCGCCGGCGTCGCGGCGGCGTCGGTCATCGCGGAGTATGCGGGTCTGCTGCTGGGGCTGTATTTCGTCCGGCGCCGGC
>JAOTYV010000145.1 GCA_029861675.1 Alphaproteobacteria bacterium | reverse complement strand
GCCTGCATGGCCGACCGGCGGCGCGTTCTGGCGCAGGCCGGGCGGGATTTCGCCGGCGGATTTCGGGCGCGGGCCGCCGATCTTGCCGGGGGAGACGCAGTTCACGGTGATCCCCTGATCGGCGAATTCCATGGCGAGGCCGCGGGTCAGCCCCTCGAGCCCGGCCTTGCCCGTGTTGACGTGCTGGCGGCCGGTGAAGCCCATGTGATTGCCGATGCCGCCGAGGTTGATCAGCCGGCCCCAGCCGGTCGCCGTCATGCGTTTCAGCGCGGCGCGGCTGCACAAAAACGCGCCGTCCAAGATGATCGACGTGATGTGCCGCCATTGCGCATAGGTCATCTCGACGAACGGCACCTGCGCACGGTCGGCGGCGTTGTTGACCAGGATGTCGAGCCGGCCGAATTCATCGTCGATCCGGGCGAACATCGCGTCGACCGCCGCTTCGTCGGTGACGTCCGCGAGGTGGACCAGCGCGCGGCCGCCGGCGGCGTCGACTTCCGCCGCCACCCCCTCGGCCTCGTCCTTCGACGCGCGCGAGTTGATCACGATGGCGGCGCCGTCGGCGGCGAGCGCCAGCGCGGTGGCGCGGCCGGAGCGGCGCACCGCCCCGGTGATCAGCGCGACCCGCCCGCCGAGCGGTTTGTCGGTATCGGTCATGTGTCTTCCTCTCGTGTCGTCAGATCGCGCCGCTGTCGCGCAGCGCGGCGATGGCGGTGGCGTCGTAGCCGAGATCGGCCAGCAACTCGTCGGTGTATTCGCCCATGTCGGGGGTCACGCTGCGCACGCCTTTCGGCACGCCGTCGATGTTGACCGCGTTGCCGTTCACCGAAACCGGGCCCAGCGTCGGGTGCTCGGCCGGCCAGGTCATGGCGACATGCTGCACCTGCCGATCCTCCAGCATCTTGTCGATCGTATAGACCGGGCCGCAGGGCACGCCCGCGTCGTTCAGCCGCTCGACCCAATGGGCGCTGGGTTTCTTGCTGGTATAGGCGCCGACCGCGTCGTTCATCTTCTCGCGGTTGGCCACCCGGTCCTCGACGTTCGCGAAGTCGGGGTCTTCCAGCAGTTCCGGCGCCTCCAGCGCGCCGCACAGCCTGCTGTACATGTGGTTGCCCGACGCCGCGATGTTGATGTGGCCGTCGGCGCTCGGGAACAGTCCGACCGGCGAGGCGATGGGATGGTTGTTGCCGGCTTGCGGCGGCACTTCCTTGGCCATCGTCCAGCGCGTGACCTGATAATCGAGCATGGCGATCTGGGCTTCCAGCAGCGAGGTGTGCACCCAGCGGCCTTCGCCGGTGATCTCGCGCTCGTAGACCGCGGTCAGCAGGCCGATGGCGAGATACATGCCGGTGGTCAGGTCGGCGATCGGGATGCCGACGCGCACCGGGCCCTGGCCCGGCAGACCGGTGATCGACATCAGCCCGCCCATGCCCTGCGCGATCTGATCGACGCCGGGCCGGTCGCGATAGGGGCCGGTCTGGCCGAAGCCGGAGATGCTGCCGTAGACGATGCGCGGGTTGACTGCCTTGCAGGCGGCGTAGCCGATGCCGAGCCGGTCCTTCACGCCGGGGCGGTAGTTCTCGATGATCACGTCGGCGGTTTTCACCAGCTTGAAGAAGATCTCGCGCGCTTCGTCGGTCTTCAGGTTCAGCGTGATGCTGCGCTTGTTGCGGTGCAGGTTCCAGAAGTCGGGGCCGAGCCGCCGCTTTGCATTGACGCCGCGGGGGTCCGCGTCGCCCGGCGCCTCGATCTTGATGACATGCGCGCCCCAGTCGGCGAACTGGCGCACCGCCGTCGGCCCGGCGCGCGCCCGTGTCAGGTCGAGCACGGTGAGGCGGGAAAGCGGCAGGGGGGCATCGGTCATGGCGGCCTCGCATGGTGGAGGGGTGAGGTCCGAAATCGTAGCACAGCCCTGCCGCCGCGCCAGCCATGGGGCCGCACCCGTATCCGCCCGGATCTATGCCGGTCCGGCGACCGACAGTTTTCCTTCGACCCCGTATTTCTCGATGAAACCGGCGACCATGCCGCTGGATTTCGCTTCCTCGACGAAATCCTTGAGCCATGCGTAGGCCGCGTCGTTACCCTTGTTGACGCCGACCGCCTGTTGCACGGCGGCGAACTGGCCGTCGAGAATGCGCGAGCCCGGCATTTTGTCCTTCTCGGTCAGGAGACGCGGGCGCAGGCTGGCGAGGGCGTCCATCTTGTCATTGACGAACTGGTCGAAGGCTTCGTCGCCGCCGGCGATGGGGAGCAACTCGGCCTGCTTGATGTTGTTCTCGAGCCACAACCCGTAGGCGCTGCCCTTGGACACGGAAATCCGGTTGCCGGGCTTGTCGACCTCGTCGATCGACTGGATCGGCGACCCCGGGGGCACGAGATAGGTCGCGACGATTTCCGCATAGGCGGCGGTGAAATCCATCACGGCGGCACGCTGCGGCTCCGCGCCGATATTGCCGATGTCCCACTTGTCCTTGCCCGCCGCCGCCGCGACGTCGCTCGGATGGTCGAAGGGGACCAGTTTCAGCGGGGCACCCAGGGCATCCGCGATGGCTTGCGCGATGGCCGGCGACGGGCCGATCGGGTCGCCGGACGCGGTCTTGTCCACGACCAGCAGGAAGTTGGACATATTGATACCGGCGCGCAGCGCGCCCGTCGGGGTCAGTTGGGCAATGACTTCGGCGGAAGGTTTGTTCATGGGGGCAATTCCCGCGTTTTGTTTTGGGGAGGCTCGATGCTGCGGGAATTAAGCCAAGGGCGTGACGCCGATGCAAGCCATGTCCGTGACCGGGCCGCTTTTCAGCCGATGGTGCATCGCGCGCCGGCTATTCGGGAGCGGCGCCGTGGTTGTGCCGGCCTTCGGCCAGCCGGCCGAGCGCATCGTATATCTTCCGGTCGATCTCGATGCCGTCGCGCCGCAATTGGTCCCGCGCGCGGGTGCTGCGTTCGCCGGGAATACGGATTTCGTCGACGCCGTCGAGCCGCGGCGTCGCCTTGATCGCGGCGATCCGTTGCGTCAGGTCGCGCCGGTAGTCCTCCAGCGGAATGAACAGGTCCGGTTTGAAGGCGATGATCAGATAGCCGCGCACGTCGTCCGGCGTGCGCGCGCCGGCGCACAGCACGCTCATCGCGTCCATGGCGAGCGCGATTCCGAATCCTTTGTAACCGCCCGACGGTCCGCCGAACGGCAACAGCGTTCCCTTGCGCGCTTCGCCCGCGTCGGTCGTCGGCTTGCCGTCCGGGCCGAGCGCGACGCCGTCCGGGATCGGCGCGCCCAAGCGCTCGCGATATTGCAGGTCGGAGCCCATGAAAGCCGAGGTGCCCATATCGATGATCAGCGGGTCGCCGTCCGCCGGAAAGCCGAAGGCGATGGGATTGGTGCCGAGCGCGCGCTTGGCCCCGCCGAAGGGGGCCACTTGCGGATTTGCGCTGACCGTGTGAATGCCGATCAGGCCGGCCCGCGCGATCATCTCGCAATAATAGGCGCTGCGCCCGCTCATCCAACTGTTCGACAGGCAGATGATCGCCATGCCGTGCTGCGTCGCCCGACGGATCGCCTCCTGTGTCGCGTGGTAGATCGCGATCATGCCGACATTGTTGCCGCCGTCGATCAGCGCGGAGACGGCGGTCTCCTTGAGGGTCCGCAGCGGTTGGCGCGGTTCCTTGAAATCCGGTGTATCGACGATGTTGAGCAGTTTCGGCAGGCCGGAATACTCGTAGCCGCAGAGCGCCGCGTCCACCACATGGTCGGCAAGGATGCGCGCTTCCTCCGCATCGAACCCGATGCCCCGCATCGCGTGTTCGGAATGGGTCTGCGCCTCGGCGACGGTGAGGCGGATTCGGTCGGCGGAGGGCTCTGGCATGGCGTGGCTCGCGGAATAGGGCGGCGCATTGTTGCCGCCGCCCGTCGAGTCTTGGCGATAACCACGCGGACTGCAAGCGGTGGCCCCGAAAGGAGAGGGCGCGGTCGCGGCATCAATAGTCATACGGGTCGCGCCAATGCCACCGAATTGGGATAAGTTTTGGGGTGCATATCGGCAATCAACCGTCGGAGGCTTGGATGAGCACCATCGATCCCAAACAGTTCCGGCCGCAACATGTCGCGCCCGTGCGCAGCGACGCGCCGGGCAGCGTGACGGCGATGCCGTCGCCGCGGGAGATGCATCACGTTCATATCTATTCGGACGTCAATTACGATGCGATGGTGGCGTTCTATCAGTGGCTGTTCAACGCGGAGATCATCCGCGCGCGGCCGGACGGCGCCACCTTCACCTCCTATGACGATCACGATCACCGGGTCGTCATCTTCCGGAAGCCGGATTGGGGCCTGAAGCCGGAGCGCGCGGTCGGCGTGTCGCACATGGCGTTCGCCTATGCCAGCCTCGGCGAGCTGCTCTACATCTTCGGGCGCATGAAGGAACGCGGTCATGCGCCGGTCCGGTGCGTCAACCACGGCAATTCCACCGCCTTCTATTACCGCGATCCGGACGGCAACACGGTCGAGACGATGATGGACAACTACACGCCGCGCCAGACCCAGGACTACAAGCGCCACTATCAGTGGTCCGAGTATTTCGGCGAGATGAACGAAGGCCTCTTCGACCCGGACAGGATGCTGGCGCTGTATGAGTCCGGTGTGCCGGACACCGTGCTGATCGACCGGGAGGAAGTGCGCCGCATGGTGCGGGAAGGCCGGCTTTAGGGCACACCGCCGGTCGGCGTTTCGGGCAAACTCGTAGGGGCGAAATCTCAGCGCACGGCAGTCACGATATGGCCGCGAATCTTGCCGGTGACCGGCCCATTGCCAAACCGTGCGGCGATCGCTTCTGTCGCCCGCTCCGTGACATGGTCGAGAAGACTTGCGTCGCGCGCCTCGATTTCGTTTCGCAAGGGGGTGCCCTGGCAAAATGCAATGGCAGGATGACGGGGAGACGGGGCGGCGCTGGTTTCCTCCCGAGTGGTAACGGACACTTGCGAAAATCCGGCCTCGGCTAATGCACCTTGGATCACTTCAACGTCGTGATAGCCGTGCGGCGTTCGGGCGAGAAAACGCGGCGGGTCGTCCTGGAACACATCCGCTGCCGCCTCGGTCACGACATCGGCGAAGTCGTTTGCGCCGATATGATCCCAGACGTTGAAGATGAAGCTACCGCCCGGCTTGAGCACTCGTCGCGCCTCGGCGAAGCCAGCGACCTTATCCGGAAAAAACATGACGCCGAATTGGCAAACCGCGGCGTCGAATGATGCGTCATCGAACGGCAGATCCAGGGCATCGGCCTGCCGCCAAGAAATGCGGTTGTCCGACATTTGCTTGCTTGCGGCATGATCGAGCATCGGCTGGTTGAGGTCCGTCACGATGTAGCGGGCGTCGGGCGCAAGGCGGGGGGCCAACGCGCGGGCAACGACGCCGCTGCCCGCCGCCGTTTCCAGAACCGTCTTCGGTGTCAGGGCGGCGATGCGTTTGGCAAGGTCCTTCGCGTAGGACTCGAAGATCAAAGGTACCAAATAGGCGTCGTAAATCTCCGGTATCGACCCGGCAAACACCTTGTCGTTTTCCGTCATTTTATGCCCCATCGAATAATGCAGCGGCGAAGAAAAACTTATCTCCCATCGATAGTATAGGCCCATTTGCCGGTTGGACGCCGAACAATCGCCGTAGCAATTCGCTGTGCCGGCGTTCGCTTCGGGCGCTGGCCGAAACTCTCGGCGGTCCCGGCCAGGAAAGCGCGCTCCTGGTCGGTGTTGATCCGCCGTTGCACCGCATTTCCCTGAGTCCAGTGAGCGACCGAGACAACAATGTCGCTTGGTTGACGTCAATCAACACCCTTCAGCCGAATTGAGGGACTAATTCAGCATGGTTCCGAAAACCGGGGTGTGTGCGATGGAAAACGTTCGAAAGATTGCTCCGGTCCTATCGCCGAGACTTGCGCCAATCACGAATTTTCGAGGCGTCAATACCCGAAATATTGCACCGTCATTTAAAGGGCATGTCGTCAGACCAGCGATCATTTTTCTCACCATGCTGGCGGTATTTGCACTGACCGGTACTGACGCGTTTGCCGCCGAGCAAACGCCACTTCCCACGGGGCCATGGCCTGGTTGGCACTCGCATGGGGCGGGCTTTTGGTGGATTTGCCCGCTGATGATGTTGTTCATGTTCGCAATTTTTGCAGGGGTCTACGTCGCCGTGCGCAGACGCCGTGGCGAGTTGCGGCCGCCCTGGCGGTGGATGAGCGAACACCCCGATGCCCGGCACCTCTTTGAGGGCTATCAGGATGCAACATCGGAGTCGGCGGTGGAGATTCTCAACAAGCGCTATGCGCGGGGAGAGCTCGAGAAAGAGGAGTACGAGGAGAAGAAGGCTGCGATTGCGTCAGCGGAGCGTTAATCCGGATGCCACAAACATAGGGATAAGCGAAATGAACAAGGAAGAGATGCAAGGCATGATGTGCGACACGATGGCGCAAATGTTCGCCGGCATGTCGATGGATGAGAAGAAAGAAATGATGATGGGCATGATGGGGAAGATGAAGGACGGCATCAATATGGAAGAGATGATGTCCAAGATGGGTGCAATGGAAGGCCCAGGCGGCATGAAGGAGATGATGGCCAAGATGATGCAAGGGGGTGAGGAGCAGGAATCCATGATGCCCGAGATGATGCTCAAAGGCATGATGCCGCACTGCATTAAGATGATGATGCCCGCCATCTCGAAAGAAAAGCGGGCAGACCTCGTATCCGGCATGGTCGGCACGCTGGTGGAACAGGCATCAAATGGCATGTCCGATGAAGAGAGGGCTGCCCTCAAGGTGAAAGTCGTCGAGACCTTGAATGCATAACAAAGATGCCCAACGGCTACGGCAGGTATTGCCCGACAGTTCAAAACGGTCGCCGCGGCTGATCGGGTAACGGCTGCCGCCGATTGCTGCGAACCATTCATAGGCATAGACGCGATGAGCGATGGCAATCATGCCCGAGGATAGTTCTTGCGCCTGTGATGCCGCTATTCCAACTCAGGTGACCGCCTCTTATCGTCGCGCGCTTTGGTTGGTCGCGGGGCTGAATCTTGGCATGGGCATCGTCGAATCCATGTCGGGTTATTTCGCCGGTTCGCAAGCGTTGAAGGCGGACGCCCTCGATTTTCTCGGTGATGGCGTTATCACCGGTCTGGGACTCGTCGCGCTGAACTGGGGGGCACGGCCCCGCGCCCGTGCGGCGCTCATGCAGGGTTTGTTCCTTGGATTGATGGGATTGGGCGTCTTTGCGGCAACGCTCTATCGCGTGTTCGTCATACAGTTGCCCGAGGTCGTCCTGATGGGCAGCCTCGGCCTCATTGCCCTCGTCGTTAACGTGGCTTGTGCCGTAATCCTGCTGCGGTATCGCGAAGGCGATGCCAACGTTCGTGCCGTTTGGCTCTTCAGCCGGAACGATGCGGTCGGAAACGCCGCGGTCGTCGTTGCGGCACTTTTTGTCGCGGCAACCGGTTCTCCCTGGCCGGACCTGGTCACAGCCGCGGCCATCGCCGGACTGTTTATTCACTCGGCAATCAAAATTATCGGTAGCGCGCTTGGCGAACTCAAAGAGATCCCATGAGATGAGTCGGCGCCTCGGCCTCTTTTGGAAGTTTATCGTGCCGGTGTCCGTTTCGGGCCCTGGCCGAAACTCTGCTGGCTTTCCGCCAGGAACGCGCGCTCTTCCTCGGTGCTGACCCGTCCCAGCACTTCATTGCGATGCGGAAAGCGGCCGAAGCGCGCGACGATGTCGCGGTGGCGGCCCCAGCCCCAGATGCTGCGCTCGATGTAGGGATGCCATGGTTCCGGCGCGCCGCTCAGAATGGTTTTCAGCAAGCCGATGCCCCGGTCCTGCTCCTCGATTTCCTCGGAATGATGAAAGGGGTGATAGAGCCAGATCCGGGGCACCGGGTGCAGTTCCCGGTCCAGCGTGCGGTCGATGGCCCGGTTCATGATCTCGAATGAAGAGGCGTCGCCCGCATAGGCCTCCGGCGTGTTCCGGTACAGGTTTCGGGTGAACTGGTCGAGCAACAGGACCAGCGCCAGCGCGCCGTCGGGCGTTTCCTGCCAATCGATCAGGTCACCCGCGAGCGCCGGCGGCATCAACGCGCCGAACCGCGAGCGGATCTCGTCATCCACCGCCGGGCTGGCGTCGTACCAAACGTCGCGGCGGGCGAAGGCGGCCTCCGGACTCTCCAGGCTGGGGCCCAGCCAGTAATCGACGATCTTTGCGATCTGTTCGGTGTTCAAGATAGGATGATCCAAATATTGCGCGATAAACCAGCGGACAGGAGCGTTTCATGCCCACGGCACTTATCACCGGCTGCGACTATGGTATCGGGTTCGAGTTTGCGCGCCAATATGCGGCCGACGGCTGGCAGGTGCACGCGGTGTGCCTGGACCGGGCCAGCCGGGACAAGATCGACGCGCTTCCCGGCGACGTGACATTTCACAATCTGGATGTTTCCGATCAGGTGGGCCTGGCCACGCACGCCGAGGCGCTCGACGGCACCGCCATCGATCTGCTGATAAACAATGCGGCGACCTTTGCGCCCGACGGGCCGGGCACGCTGATGCTGCCGGACATCGACGAATTCACCCGCGTCATGCGGATCAATGCCGTCGCGCCGGTTTATGTCGCGGGCGCGTTCGAAGAGCATGTCGCGCGCAGCGATCGCAAGCTGATGGTGTTCATCGGCACGCGGTCGGGGTCGATCGGCGACAACGGATCGGGCGGGCACTACGCCTATCGCTGCAGCAAGGCGGCGCTGAACATGGCGGTGAAGAGCCTGTCGATCGATTTCGCCCCGCGCGGCATAATCACCGCCGTGCTGCATCCGGGCTCGGTCGCCACGGAGACGCGCAAGGGCGGTCAGATCCCGGTGGATGAGAGCGTCTCGGGCATGCGCGGCGTCATCGACGGCCTGACACCGGACATGACGGGCACGTTCCAGCGCTACGACGGCGGCACCATCGAGTGGTGACCATGTCGGCGCGCCGGCCGCGATGGGCGTAGTCGCGCGCTCAGACGATGGACTGTAGGCGGTAGGTGGGCACGTATGCCGGCGTGCCGCCCACACAATCGGTATTCCCGGAGCGGCTCTCGATCTCATATCGCGGCGCCGTGACCGGCGTCGGCACGTCCGGCCAACGGCACGGCGACGCGTTGGCGCAACCTTTCGCACAATAGAACTGTGGAATCGACATTCGGCTGATTATGCACGTGCATATGGGTATCAAGAAAATATAATTTAATAATATCAAATAATTAATGGAACGTTGTAGATTAGTAAAATTTTAGAAGTTTCACCTTATGGTGGCGTTCCGCCGGTCGAAAACGCGTTAACAGTGCGTTCGTCCACGATATTCATTCCCGATGGGAAATTGAAAACACGCCAATTAGGTCATTTTGCATAATGCTTGGAAATCCCGATAGTTCGCTGCGCTGGCGCGGTCCGGTTCGGAATTTGTTTATCGCGGCGACAGCCCTGGGCGCCGCCGCGCTTGGCCCCAATTTTGCGGCCGCCGAGATGAAGGTATTTCAAGAGGGCGGGCTGACGCTCAACCTCGGCATCGAGGCCGGAACCTATTACGTACGCGGCGAGAGCGTGAATTTCGGCACCGGTCAGGTCGACCTTCGCAATGGCAACGTCCGGTCGGATACGGTGGATTCGTTCGAAGCTTTCGTAAAGCCGTCGATTTCGGCGTCGTACGACAACAGCGCCGTCGGAACGATTTACGGCGGCGCCGCCTTCGTGGGCACGTTGACGCGCGGCGACGGCGATCCGGGCGGTTTCACCGTCGGCGAAGAAGAGGACGTCGACCTCGAGCGGCTGTTTGTCGGCTGGCGTTCGGGCAACCTGTTGAAATCCTCCGGCAAGGATGCGATCGACGTCTCCTTCGGCCGTCAGGAGTTTCAAATCGGCGACGGCTTTCTCATCAAGGATGGCAATCTCGATCAATTCGACAAGGCCGCGTTCTGGCTGGCGCCCCGTAACGCTTTCGAACAGGCCGCGCTGGTGCGTATCAACACCAAGCCGGTGCGGGGCGATGCGTTCTATTTGATGTCGGACGGCGATCAGGACGACACGCGGCTGGCCGGCGGCAACGTCGAATATGTACACGAAACCTACGGCACCTTGGGCGGCAGCTATTTCCACATCATCGATGCGGACGACGTCAACTACACCCGCAAGGGCATGAATGTCGTCAGTGTGCGCGGCCAAGGCAAGCCCGTCGCGGCGGTGCCCGACCTGTCCCTGGCCGGTGAGTTCGTGCACGAATCGGGTGGCGCCGACGGCGCCGACATCGACGCGCACGCCTGGTATCTGGAAGCGGGGTACACTTTCAGCAAACTGCCGTGGTCGCCGAAGATCGCCTACCGCTTCAGCCGCTTTACCGGCGACGATCCGAGCACCAGCGATATCGAGACTTTCGATCCGCTATTTTATGGATACAGCCGCGGCTGGGGTACCTGGTACCAGGGCGAAATCGCCGGCGAGTACCTGCTGTTCAACAGCAACCAGCAGACCCACATGGTGCACCTTTCGGCGACACCCACGGACTCCTTCGGCGTTGGCGCGATTTATTACAAGTTCCTGTTGGACGAGAACTCTTATTTCGGGACGCCGGTTGCCAGCCGCGACTTCGCCGACGAACTCAACGTCTACGTGGATTGGTACGGGTTGGATTATCTCAGCCTGGGCGCGTTGTATGCCGTCACCTTTCCGGCCAGCGGGGCAACCGAGGCATTCGGCGGCGACGAGCCGTTCCAGGTCTTCCAGCTTTACGCCAACATCAAGTTTTGAGCGCAACATACCGTGACGTGCCAGACATTCCGATGTCTGGAAAAGACGATGCGGAGCTGTCGAACAAGGCCGACGGTGGCCCATCAAAGGAGTGAATCTTAATGCGTGCCATGAGTCTACGGACCAAGTCGATATCTATTCTTGGCCTCGTCGCATTGGTGGCGATCGCTTTAAATTTCGGCGTGCTGAGATATCTGGTTTATCCCAGCTTCGTCCAGCTGGAGCGGGTGGAAGCACAACGAAATTTAAAGCGCGCCCGGGATGCTATCCAAAATGAGATCTCACATCTGAGTACCTTCGTGTGGGATTGGGCGGCATGGGATGACACCTACGCATTCATTGAAAACCCGCCTCAAAAACGAAAAAATTATGTCGACTCTAATCTCGTTGATTCGGCTTTTACTGGTAATAATTTAAATTTGATAATGTTTTATAACAAGAAGTGAATAGCCCCGAGTTTTCTAGACACCCTCGGTTCTCATTTTCTGCTGCCGTTCGAACTCGACGGGCGACAGCATCCCGTTCCTCACATGCTTACGCTTTGGGTTGTAGAACATTTCGATGTAGTCG
>JAOTYV010000144.1 GCA_029861675.1 Alphaproteobacteria bacterium | reverse complement strand
AACTGCAGCAATGTCGACACGTACTCCGACACCGCAAATTGGTAGCGCGTAAGGTCCGCGGACAAATCATCCTGGTTATCGATCACCGTCAGCAAATCGCGAATTATCCCGGCCTTCGCCGTTTTCTTCAATTCAACGACGACCGCCTTACGCCTGCTCAAATTGTAGTATCGCTCGGCACAGACCTCCAACATGGCCGCCGCCGCCGCACAAATCGCGGGCGCGTTATGCGTCGCGGTATTGTCCTGCACCGCCGCCAATATCCGCGTCGACGCCAGCGCCGCGTCAATCGGGGTTCCCGCCTCCTCCAATTCCCGCAGGTGAGAGGCGATCGATGCCTTCATGCGGGCCGTGATGAAAGCGGCGACATGCCGGTCGACCAGGTTCACCGCATTTCCAGGGTTGCGCGCCGCCGCCCGTTCCAATGCGGGCAGTAGCTGATCCATCGTGACGACGAATTCGTTCTGCAGCAGCGGCGACCGGCAGGGCGACGTCGGGTCGAGGTCATAGACGGCGCGCTCCATCCCCTGACCAATGGCCGGCCGGTCGAGATACGGGCGCGCTTTTTCATACTGCGAGACGAAGCGGAAATGGTCGGGCGACGGGTGCTGGCGCATATCCATCCAGAATGCCAGCAGGTTTTCCCGTATGAGCTGCCGGAAGAGGTCGCATATCGTCTCGTCGCTATGCCGGGTCGAAACCAATTGTCCCGCACCGTCCAAGGTGGCGCGAAAGCCGCGCAGCCGAAGCGGCGCCGACGGATCGAGCGCAATGCAGACCCGCGCCAACATGGCGTCCTTCGACGACTCGTCCGTGTTCCGGTCGAACTCCTTGGCGATCTTCACCGCCTCGGTCCGGTGCTCATCGGCCAGGCTGCGGCGCAGCCAATGATCCAGTGTGCCTTCCGACACCACGCCGATCGCCGCGTCCCAATGCCGGCTGAAACTCTCCGCCACATCGCGCGCGGTGTAATGCTCGTGACCCGCGAATTCGAGCGGCCGCCCCGCCTTGACCGGCATGATCTGTTGTTTCGGACTGAGCCGCCGTCCGCCGACCCATTTATCCAGGCTATCGACACCCCACCGCTCGTTGGCGTCGTCGTTCAGCAGGCCGCGCAGAACCTCCATCACCGTTAAGGAAACGCGGAAGTCACCGAGCATCGCGTGATAGCTGCCCAATTCCATCTTCTTCTGAAGTATTTCTTCGTCGCTCATGCCCCGGAACGGACACCGGCCGAGCAGCAGGGCGATCAACGTTACGCCCAGCGCATACAGGTCGTTGCGGCTGTCGCCTTCGCCGCGCCCTGCCGGATCGGCCATGCCGCAATCGATGGTTTCGTAGCCGATCGACTGTGCGATGCCGGCGGGTGACGACAGACCGTCGCCCAGCATGATCTGCGCGTCATCTGCTGCGCTATCGTAGAACAGGTTGTCGGGCCGGATGTTCCGGTGCGAAATGCCTTGGTAATAGCATTCGCTGAGCACCTGGGTCATCGGATGAATGACGCGGCGGATCAGGGCTTCTTCCTTGAACGGCACAATCTCGGCGGATAGCGACGGCAGCACCTTGCCGCCCTTGGGCCGTTCCAAAACGACCGCAGCCTTATGCGAATGATCGGTCGGCCAGGGAATGACGCCCCAATCGATCACCTTCACCAGGTTTCGATGGTCGATCCGGCGCACGATCTGGACCAGATCGAATCGCGGCGGATACCGGCTATCGCTGATCAGGGCAAAAACCGGCCGCGACGTATCGCGCAATTCCGTGGCCGCGAAGGCCTTGGCAGGTCCGACATCGAGGTCCGCCAATTCCCGGTCCGGATGAACCGCGTATCGGCCGTTGACCAGAACCGAATCGTCCACGTCGCCGGCTGGGGATAGAGCCATTGTGTCTTTCGCCGCTGCAACCGCCTATCGGATACGGCGGTCCACGGGAACGAGCAAGGAAATTTTTCCCGTCAACCGCGAATTGGTTTAGCCGGCGAAGGGATCGCGGACGAGAATCGTGTCCTCGCGTTCGGGGCTGGTCGACAGCAGCGCGACGGGCGTTTCGATAAGCTCTTCAATCCGGCGGATATATTTGACCGCGGTCGCCGGCAGCGCGGCCCAGGAACGGGCGCCCCGGGTGCTGTCGGACCACCCTTCCATCGTTTCGTAGATCGGCTCCGCCGCCGCCTGCTGCTTCATCGACGCGGGCAAGTAGTCGTAGCGCTGACCGTCGATTCGGTACCCCACGCACACCTTCAATTCATCGAATCCGTCCAGCACATCGAGTTTGGTCAGCGCGATCCCGTCCATCCCGCCGACCTTGACCGCCTGACGCACCAGCACCGCGTCAAACCAGCCGCAACGGCGCTGGCGCCCGGTGACGGTACCGAATTCATGGCCGCGCTCGCCGAGCGCCTTGCCGGTCTCGTCTTCCAGTTCGGTCGGGAAAGGCCCGCTGCCGACGCGTGTCGTATAGGCCTTGGTGATGCCAAGGACATAACCGGCGGCCTGAAACCCGATGCCCGATCCGGTCGCCGCCTGTCCCGCGACCGTGTTGGACGAGGTGACGTAGGGGTAGGTGCCGTGGTCGACATCCAGCATGATGCCCTGCGCGCCCTCGAACAGGATGCGCTTGCCGTCGCGGCGCGCCTCATTCAGCAGCCGCCACGTGGCGCAGGCATAGGGCAGGATCTTCGGCGCCACCGCCTTCAACTTGCCAATCAGCGCCGCCCGGTCGATCTCCGCCTCGCCGAAGCCGCGCAGCAAGGCATTGTGATGGATCAGTAATTCGTCGATTTTCGACTCCAGAACCGCGTCATCGGCAAGGTCGCACACGCGAATCGCGCGACGCGCCGTCTTGTCTTCATAGGCCGGGCCAATACCACGGCCCGTGGTCCCGAGCTTGCCCTTGCCCCGCGCCGTCTCGCGCGCCCGGTCGAGTTCACTGTGCAGCGGCAGAATTAGCGCGGCGTTTTCCGCAAGTTTCAGCGAGTCCGGTGTGAGAACCACGCCCTGTTCCGCAAGCCGGGCAAGTTCGTCCAGCAGCGCCCATGGATCGACAACGACGCCGTTGCCGATAATCGAAATCTTATCGGGCCGCACCACGCCGGATGGCAGCAAGCTGAGCTTGTAAACCTCGCCGTCGATCACCAGCGTGTGTCCGGCGTTGTGTCCGCCTTGGAACCGAACGACGACATCGGCCCGTTCGGACAGCCAATCGACGATCTTCCCCTTGCCTTCATCGCCCCATTGCGACCCGATGACCACGACATTCGTCACGCCTGTTTCCCCTTCTCTTCGATCGACACGATCTCACCGTCGACAAGACAGTGGGTGCAATTGAGCCGCCGCGCTTCAGCCGGCAAATCCGGGACCGCGACCAACGCCTCGACCGTGATCCAGCCCTGCCCGCGCAGCGTCGCGCTCACGGTTCGGTCGGCGTCGATCGGCAGCAGGAGCCGCTCGACCACCGACGGCGCCGGCAACGCCCGGAGCAAATTATGCAAAAACAGTGAAAATCCGGTCGCGGGCTCGCCGCCGCCAGCCAGATAGCGCCCGCCGCAACCAAGCTCACCCCGGACGCCGCCGGCGAAAAACGTAAAGCTGAGGCCGCTGTGGTACTCAAAGCCCCGGTTTTCGACGGGGTCGACGGTGATTGCCAGATCGGGCGCTTTCCGCTCCAGCGCCGCGACCACCGCGACCAGCCTGGCCAATTCGGACGCCGCCTTGCCATCGAAGGATATGGCAGCAAGCGCCTTCAGCGCCGCCGTAGCACTGCCCGCCGCCGCCAGTAATTTTTGCAGGTCGGCCGCCGCCTTGCCGCCGATCTCGGCGACGCCGGCCGCGTCCTTTCTGGCAAGCATTGCGCGGAGTTCCGCGCGGACTCCGTCATCAAGCTTGCAGCGGTCAAAGATCGCCGGTACCAACGCCGGCAGCGTCAGATCCACTGTAAGCCGCTGTGCGCCGGCAGCCTGCAACGCATCCTGCGCGAGAAGAATGACTTCGATATCGGCGGTCGCCTCATCCGCGCCGACCAGTTCGACGCCCGCCTGCCGGAATTCCCGCTCCGGCTGCAACTGGCTACCCCGCACGCGCAGCACCGACCCGCCATAGCACAGGCGCAATGGCCGGGGCGCCTTGCGCAGCCGGGTCAGCGCGATACGCGCCACCTGCGGCGTCATGTCCGCGCGCACGCCCATCATCCTCTGGCTGACCGGGTCCATCAGCCTGAATGTCGACAAGGCCACTGATTCACCGGCACCGTCGAGCAGACTGTCCTCGAATTCGACCAGCGGCGGGTCCACCCGCTCAAAGCCGCGCGCGACGAAGGTCGCAAGCAGCGCCTCGTGCACCGCGGCCTCGTGTCCCGCGGCGGGCGGCAGAGAATCCCGCAGGCCATCGGGCAATAGCGCCTTGTCGGCGGAGGTTACCATCGGTTCGTCAATGCCCTGTTCTCGAGGAACGCCGGCTCTTTAACCGGCTTTGGAAGTCCCGGCAAGCGGCGCCGGAGGACGGCGGAACGGTACATACTACCGCTGAATAACATTGAGAAAACCGCCTTTATCGCCAAATACGATATCGGGCTCGCCATTGCGGTCTAAATCGGCCGCAACAATCGACATCGTCACCGGCCGGGCGAGCTTCACCGTAGCGATAATCGAAAGACGTCCTTTGGTCAGGCTGACCGCGTGCAGTTTTCGACGCGTTTGATCCGGTAGAACGATATCCATCACGTTGTCGTCGTTCACATCCAGCAGGGCGAACATGTCGAGTACCGTCGACCCGATAACGTGTGTCGAAAATCCGGCGTACCGGCCCACTTCGCGCAACCGGCTGCCTTGTATATCGTACAGCACCAGTTGCCCGCCAAGGTGCGGCGTCTCGATGACCGCGATTTCGATCCGCCCGTCGCCATCGAAATCGGCCGCGCCGATCGGATTGAGCCAGCGATGCGACAGTCCGATCGCCGGCGACTCCGCGAGGCGAACGATGCGGTCGCCGCGCAGTCCCAGGAGCATCACCGCGGCGCCCGCATCCACATGGGATCGAACCAGCAGAATTTCGTCCCGGCCGTCGCCGTCGATGTCCGTCAAACGCGGCGTAAGGTCCTCGAAGACGGAATCCTCGCGCAACGTGAAGGCAAGTTGCTTGCCTTGCCGGGTCCGCACCTGAAGTTTCGAGGCTTCGATTTCGTCCCCCAGGACGCCGTGCGCATACCGCCCGGTCGCCCCGGCAAGCCAGGCCTGCGCGATGTCGTTGGCGCCCGTGGCAACGCGGCTGTGCGGGATGGCATCTTTCGGACGCGGCGCCATAACGGGCGCCGACGTGCGTTGCAGGACGGGTCTGCCGTCCGCCATGGAAAGCCGGTAATACTGACCCGCCGCCCGGACCTTCACCGATCCCGTTTCGCCGTCACGGGTGATGCTTTCGACATCTTTCAGCAGCTCCGCCGGCACCGCCCGCCACGTCTCGGCAAATGCGGACGTCGCGCAGAGCAGTATTAGAATCGCGGCAAGACGCACCATCTCATCGCCTCAGAATTTCAGCGCCTTGGCCTGCGTCACATTCGGCAACGCGGCGATGCGGTCGACCATCGTCTTGTCCAGGGCCTGATCGACCTGCAGCAGCGCAATTGCCTCTTGGCCCGGCGCGTTTCGGCCAAGATGGAACGTCGCGATGTTTACCCCCGCATCGCCAAGCGTCTGACCGAGCTGGCCGATAACGCCCGGCTTATCGTTGTTGCTCGTATAGAGCATGAATTCGCCCAGTTCGGCCTCGATCGGGAATTGATTGATCTCGACAATGCGCGGCCGGTCACCGCCGAACAGGGTGCCCGAGACACACCGCGACCGCCGCTCGGTCACGGCTGTCACCGTGATTTGCGTTTCATAGTCGCCCGGCGTCTCGTGGATCGTCTCGCTGATGTCGATACCGCGATCGCGCGCGAGCAGCGGCGCGCTCACGATATTCACGGCATCGAGTTGCGGCCGCAGCACCCCATTCAGCACGGCCGAGACCAAGGGCCGGATGTTGAGTTCCGCCACATGGCCCTGAAACTCGATGTTCACCTCTTTCAAACTTGTTTCAGCGAGTTGACCGATAAAGCTGCCGAGTTGCTCGGCGAGCGACATGTACGGTTTCAGGCGCGGGGCGTCTTCCGCGGAAATCGACGGCATGTTCACCGCATTGGTCACCGCGCCGGTCATCAGGTAATCCGCCATCTGCTCGGCGACCTGTACGGCGACGATTTCCTGCGCCTCTTGCGTGGCCGCGCCGAGATGCGGCGTCGCCACGACGTTTTCATGTCCGAACAGAACGTTGTCCTTCGCCGGTTCCTCAAGAAATACGTCTACCGCCGCTCCCGCGACCTGGCCGCTGTCCAGCGCGGCGCGGAGATCGGTTTCGTTGACGATGCCGCCCCGGGCGCAGTTCACGATACGGACGCCCGGCTTCATTTTTGCGAACGCCGCGGCGTCAAGCAGGTTGCGGGTGCTATCGGTCAGCGGCGTGTGAACGGTGATGATATCGGCCCGGGCGAACAGCCGGTCCAGATCGACCTTCTCCACGCCGATTTCAATGGCGCGTTCCGGCGACAGATAGGGATCGTGGGCGATGACTTTCATTTTCAAACCCTGGGCCCGGTTGGCGACGATCGATCCGACATTCCCCGAACCGATCAAGCCCAGCGTCTTGCCCGTCACCTCCACGCCCATGAAGCGGGATTTTTCCCATTTCCCGGCCTGCGTCGACGTATTTGCCGCGGGAATTTGCCGAACCAGCGCCATCATCATGGCGATGGCGTGTTCGGCGGTCGTGGTGGTGTTGCCGAACGGCGTGTTCATCACCACGATGCCCTTCTGGGTCGCCGCCGGAATATCGATGTTGTCCACGCCGATGCCGGCCCGGCCGATAACCTTGAGCCGTTCCGCCCGCGCCAGCACCTCCGGCGTCACAGTGGTCGCGGACCGGATGGCGAGCCCGTCATACTCGTGGATGCACTCCAGCAGCGCCGCGGCGTCCAAGCCCGGCTTGAAATCCACGTCGACTCCGCGTTCCTCGAAGGCGGTTACCGCGTCCGGGCTTAGTTTGTCGGAAATCAGTACTTTCGCCATCGATGCTATCCCTTACGCCGCGGCGGACTTGGTGAATTCGGCAAGCGCCCAATCCAGCCAGGGCAACAGCGCCTTGATGTCCGCGGGGTCGACCGTCGCACCGCCCCAAATGCGCAAGCTGGGCGGCGCCGCGCGATGGTTCTTGATGTCAAAGGCCACGCCTTCGGCGGCAAGCAGTTTTTCGATGCCGGCCGGCGCCGCAGCCGCGGCATCGCCGTCGAGCCCCGCGCCCTTGCCGATCGACACGACAATCGACGTGCAACTCCGGCACGCCGGATCCTTGGCGAGAAACTCGGCCCAAGTGCTTTGTGATACCCACGAGGCGACACTATCGAGATTTTCGCGCGAGCGTGCCTGAACCGCGGGTACGCCGCCAATCGACTCCATCCATTTCAGCGAAAACAGCGCATCCTCGACACACAACATCGACGGCGTGTTGATCGTCGCCGCCTGAAAGATCGTCTCGTCGAGCTTGCCCTTCTTCGTCATGCGGAAAATCTTCGGCATCGGCCACGGCGGCGTGTAGCTTTCCAGCCGTTCGACGGCGCGCGGGCTCAGCACCAACATGCCGTGCGCACCCTCCCCGCCCATCGCCTTTTGCCAGGACCATGTGACCGCATCGAGCTTGTCCCACGGGAGCGGTATCGCAAACACCGCCGACGTGGCGTCGCAAAGCGTCAAGCCGCCGCGATCCACGCCGATCCAATCGCCATCGGGCAGGCACACACCGCTCGTCGTCCCGTTCCAAACGAACACCCGGTCACGATCCTGATCGATCGCCGACAGGTCGGGCAATTCGCCATAAGGCGCCTCGAAAACCCGCGTATCCTTAAGTTTCAATTGATCGACCACATCGGTGACCCACATGGATCCGAAATTTTCCCAGCTCAAGACATCGACAGGGCGCGGGCCGAGCAAGGACCAAAGTGCCATCTCAATGGCGCCGGTATCCGATGCGGGCACGATGCCGATGCGGAAGTCCGCGGGGATCGACAGCAAATTCCGCGTCCGATCGATCACTTCCTGAAGACGAGCAATGCCTTCTTTTGCCCGATGCGATCGGCCGAGCAGCGCATCCCGCAGGACGTCGGGGGTCCAGCCCGGCGGTTTCGCCGTGGGTCCGGAGGAAAAGAATGGGCGCGCGGGCCGTTCCAGCGGCTTATTCATCGCAGTCTGTCCTTCTTGAGCAAGCGACTGTTTTCCTTCGTTGCGGCGGCCCGGCTTTCAGCGCGTCCCAGGCCAATTTGCAAGCAGCCGCAGCGCAGTGGGGCTACTTGTTGCAGGGGCCATAGTCAAGCTGGAATGTGGTGCGTTGCCGCAGCGTGTGCCAGCGCAAATCGGCCGTATCGCGAGAGAATTGCATCCGTCGGGCTGGTTCCCTACCCTGCCGGCCATACAAGCAGCCGGAGGGGCGGGTGTGACGGGGGAGCAAATATACGTTTTTGCCGTGTTGGCGGCGACGTTGGGCCTGTTTATCTGGGGCCGCTGGCGCTACGACATCGTGGCCCTGCTCGCCTTGCTGGCCGTACTGCTCGGCGGAATCATTCCCGCCGAATCCGCCTTTGTGGGATTCGGCCATCCCGCCGTCATTACGGTGGCCGCCGTCCTGGTCATCAGCCGGGCCCTGCAAGTTTCCGGCGTGGTCGGCTGGATCGCCAAGCGGCTTGCGGAGGCGGAACTCAGCCCCTCGCTTCAGGTCGGCGCTATTACGGCGCTTGTCGCCGCCCTGTCCGGTTTCATGAACAATGTCGGGGCCCTGGCCCTGCTGCTGCCGGTGGTCCTGCAGATTGCCAAGAAATCGGGCCGCGAGCCGCGCGAGCTGCTGATGCCGCTCGCCTTCGGCTCGTTGCTCGGCGGCCTCACAACGTTGATCGGCACGCCGCCCAACATCATCGTCGCCGCGGTCCGCGCGGACTACGCCGACAGCGCCTTTGGCATGTTCGCTTTCGCGCCGGTCGGGGCCGCCATTGCGGCGGTCGGCGTCGTGTTCGTATCGGTAATCGGCTGGCGGTTGATACCGTCCCATGAGGGCAGCGGCAAATCGGACACGATGTTCGATATCGAAGATTACATCACCGAGGTCGAAATACCCGAAGACAGCGTGCTCGCCGGCAAGACGGTCCGCGAGGCCTACGCGGCGGGCATCGGCGACGACATTGTGTTCGTGTCACTGATCCGCGGCAGCCGGGAACGGCTCGCCCCCG
Organism: Alphaproteobacteria bacterium; assembly: GCA_029861675.1. Next base: position 2,088 of record JAOTYV010000144.1, on the reverse strand, counting down.
CATGGGGAGCATTGCTCCACGCGGGCGATCATCTGCTGCTTGAAGGCCATGCCCAGTCGATCGAGGAGTCGGTAAAGGCCACCAAACTAAAACTGGTCGGCAACCGCGATCTCCATCCGGACGTGCTGCAAACCGACACGGTCGGCATGATGGAGGCGGTCGTCATGGCCGGCTCACGCCTGATCAACCGGACCGCCGGGCAGGTGCGGCTGGCGACACAGCGCCACATCAACTTGATCGCGATTGCACGGCACGGCGAGCCGGTGCGGCGGCGGCTCAACCAGGTACGCTTCGCGGCAGGCGACGTGCTGCTGCTGCAAGGCAATACGGACACCATGCCCGAAGAACTCGCGGACCTCGGCTGCCTGCCGCTGGCCGAGCGCGACCTGACGCTGCACCGCACGCCAAGCCTGCTACCCGCCGGCATCTTCCTGGTCGCAATCCTGTGCAGCGCGCTGGGGCTCGTAACCGTACCGATCGCATTTCTCGCGGCGGTCGTGCTGATGATTCTGTCAGGCAAAGTTACGCTGCGCGGCGCCTACAATGCGGTCGACTGGCCGATCCTGGTGCTGCTCGGCGCGATGGTTCCGGTCGGGCTCGCCATGGAAGCATCCGGCGCATCGGCGCTGATCGCCGACGGTATCGCCGGCAGCAGTGCCTACCTGCCGCCCTGGGCGATGCTGACGGTCGTTCTGGTCGCCACGATGATGCTGTCCGACGCGATGAACAACGCGGCGACCGCGGTTCTGATGGCGCCGCTCGCCGCCGGCATTGCGCAGCGCCTGGGAGTCAGTCCGGATCCATTCCTGATGTCGGTGGCGGTCGGCGCGTCCTGCGCTTTCTTGACGCCGATCGGCCATCAGTCCAACGTGCTGGTAATGGGACCCGGCGGGTATCGGTTCGGCGACTATTGGCCGATGGGCTTGCCGCTGGAAATCCTCATCGCCATTGTCGCGGTCCCGATGATCCTCTGGGTCTGGCCGCTTTAGGGAGCGAACGCCTCATGCCCCGGATCCTGTACGACCTCTGCGGCGCGAACGATCTGCGTTTCAGCCCGAATTGCTGGCGCAGCCGCCTGGCGCTGGCGCACAAGGAGCTGGACGTCACCTGCGAGCCGGTCCGTTTCACCGACAAGGACATCATCGCATTCAGCGGCCAGAAACTCGTGCCCGTATTGAAGGACGGCGAGACCGTGGTCTGCGAGTCCTGGCCGATCGCGGAATACCTTGAGGACACCTATCCCGACCGGCCGTCGCTGTTCGGCGGACCCGAAGGCCGAAATGCGACGAAAGACATCAACGACTGGGCGGACACGGCGCTGCACCCCGCACTCGTGAAGACCATTCTCTATGACATCTATGAGAGCATCGACGATGCCGACAAGGACTACTTTCGCAAGACGCGGGAGAAACGGTTCGGCATGAGCCTGGAAGCGGTTGCCGGCGAACGCAAGGAGCATTTCGGCGCGTTCCGGGAAACCCTGGGGCCCCTCAACGCAGTGCTCGGCGATCAGGAGTGGTTTGCCGGCCAGGCGCCCGCCTATGGCGATCACTTGATTTTCGGCGCCTTCCAATGGGCCCGCGCGGTCAGCCCGCTGCAACTGCTGCACCCGGACGATCCGCTGTACGAATGGCGCGAGCGTATGCTCGATCTGTACGACGGGCTCGGGCGGACAGTGCCGGAACGCACAGTGTAATTGGTCTCGACGCTCTGACTCGCATGTTCTTGAACCGGCCCGCCACCGGACGGCGCCGCGCCACAAACCCGAGTTCTCCGCACCCTGCCCTGATACGTTGACGAATTCGATTTCGCCCGGCACTATGCTGCTCATCCTGGGGGGGCCCTGTGAAGGGGCTGAGAGTCCGCTGAAACGTTTGTTGGAACAATCGTGCGGTGACCCTGAGAACCTGATCCGGGTAATGCCGGCGGAGGGAAGGAACTGGGGACAGGGCCAACCTAAGGCGACGATACGGACCCTGCCAGACCGCCCCGCAGACTTTTCCCGGATCTCCTGACTGCATTGAAGGAGGTCCGACATGCCTAGAGATCCCGAAGACATCGTCATCACGACAGGGCCGATTCCCGGCT
>JAOTYV010000432.1 GCA_029861675.1 Alphaproteobacteria bacterium | reverse complement strand
GCCGGTCGAAGCCAGCCTGATTGCCTATTTATGGCCGTTGCTGATCGTTTTGTTTTCCGCGTTGCTGCCCGGCGGCCGGTTGCGGTGGTGGCACATTGCCGGGGCGGCGCTGGGATTTGGCGGATGCGTGTTGCTGATCGGTGAGGGCGGCGGTTTCGCCTGGCGCGGTGAATATGCGGTTGGGTATTTGGCGGCAATAGGGTGCGCGCTGGTGTGGTCGGGATATTCGGTGCTGAGCCGACGCAATGCAGCGGTGCCGACCGATACGGTGGCGTGGTTTTGCGCCGCGGCGTCGATCCTGGGGTTGCTCTGCCATTGGGGATTCGAGCAGACCGTTTGGCCGCTCCATGCGGGCGAGTGGCTGGCGGTGGCAGGACTCGGTCTCGGCCCGGTCGGCGTGGCCTTCTTCACATGGGATCGTGGCGTCAAACACGGCGATTTGCGGTTTCTCGGCGTGTTCTCCTATGCGGCGCCGATGCTTTCGACGTTACTGCTCGTGCTGTTCGGCAAGGCCGAGGCGCGGTGGGGCATTGCGCTGGCCTGCACCGCCATCATCGGTGGTGCGGTGCTGGCGGCGCGCGATCTGATATTTTCCGGCAAGACCGGCGTCAGCACATGACGTTCCGCCTGATCATATTCGATTGCGACGGTGTCCTGGTCGACAGCGAGTCGCTGGCCAACCAAGTCATTGCGCGGGTGTTCGCGGAATCCGGGTTCGACATTTCGCCGGAAGATTGCCTTCGCCGGTTCGTCGGCATGAGCATGCGCAGCGTGCGGGCGGCGGTCGAGACGGAGTCGGGCCGCCGGCTTCCGGACGATTTCGAGCCGCGGGTGCGCGCGCTCGCCGACGAGGTTTTCGATCGGGACCTCCAGCCGGTTCGGGGCGTGTCCGAGGTGCTGTCGGTGTTGCCGCATGCGCGTTGCGTGGCCTCCAGCGGCAGTCCGATGCGTATTCGTCGGTCGCTCAACACGACGGGGCTCGAAGGCTTCTTTACCGATGCCACCTTGTTCAGCGCCGCGATGGTGAAACGCGGCAAGCCCGCGCCCGACCTGTTTCTGCATGTCGCGGAGACGATGGCGTGCGCGCCGGAACAATGCCTGGTGATCGAGGACAGCCTGTTGGGCGCGACCGCCGGCGTCGCCGCGGGCATGACCGTGTTCGGATTTGCCGGCGCCAGCCATATCACCGACGGCCATGCGGAACGCCTGGAGGCGCTTGGCGTCACCACCGTGTTCGACGATATGTCCGACCTGCCAAATATGCTCGGCGCCCGGTAGCCTATCCTTTCGGTGCGGTGACCTGCATCGAGGGCCGGTCCGCGAAGGCGTCATACCAGCGGCTCAACGCGGGGCGTCCGCCGCGCCAATCTTCGACATGGTTGCGAAAGCCGATATATCCCGCGGCGACGCCGGCGGCGATCTGGGCGATGTTCAGCGGTCCGTCGAGATTCGGCACCGCTTGGTCCAACGCGTCCAGGCTGCGGTTGATCTTCGCCTGCTGCCGTCCGATGTACCAATCGGACCAATGCGCCTCGTCCTTGCGCCGTTCGTTTGCGATCGATACGCCGGCATCCAGGGCGCCTTCGGCGACCGCGGCGAGCTTTAGCACCTGCCACCGGTCCGAACCGGTTGGAAAGAGCGATGTACCGCCGCCGAGTTCATCGAGATATTCGCAAATGACCCGTGAATCGAACAGCGCCATGCCGTCGTCGGTGAGGAGTGTCGGGACCCGTCCCGATGGGTTGTCCGCCGGCAGCTCGTTTTCTTCCCATGGACTGTTGGCGAGAATTTCAATCTGGTCCGCCAGCCCCTTTTCATGCGCGACAACCATGACTTTACGGACGTAGGGCGATGACGGGCTGTGATGGATTTTCAAGTGCTTGATTCCTTTTCTAATCAGCGGCTTCACGAATTGTTTGCTAATTTCCGGCAGAACTCAACAGCCGAACCGGCAATCCGAGCGCCCTGCTATGGTATAGTATTACATCATGTGGACCGACGTCGTAGACCTGAACGAATTTTACCAATCCCGCCTGGGCCAGGTGGCACGGCGGCTGATTCGGCGGCGCATGCGTGAAATTTGGCCCGACCTGCGCGGGATGACCGTATTGGGCATGGGGTACGCGACGCCATATCTCCTATCGTATCGGGGGGAGGCGGAGCGGATTATCGCCGCCATGCCGGCGCAGCAGGGCGTGATTCACTGGCCGGAGGACGGGCCGGGTCAGGTAACGCTGACCGAGGAAACCGAACTGCCGCTGCCGGATCTTTCGGTTGACCGGCTGTTGCTGGTTCACGCGGTGGAGAATAGCGAGAACCTGCGCGCAATGATGCGGGAGGCGTGGCGCGTCTTGGCGGATGGCGGACGGTTGCTTGTCGTCGTGCCAAACCGGCGCGGCATCTGGGCGCGGTTCGAGCAGCGCTCGCCATTCGGCCACGGTCATCCGTACAGCCGAAGTCAGCTCAGGCGCTTGCTGCGTGATTGCCTGTTTACCCCGGTATCGACCGCGTATGCGCTGTTCATGCCGCCGTCGCATTGGCGATTACTGCTGCACTCCGCCCCGGCGGTCGAAAAGGCGGGGAACCGGTTGTTCCAGGCAGTTTCCGGCGTCTTGATGGTCGAAGCATCGAAGCAGATCTACGCCGCTACCCCGGTGTCTGCCCGCACGCCGCGCCGCCGCAGGCTTGTCGCCCTGCCGGGACGGGGGGCGTCGATGCGGAACGAGCGGAGCAGCGATTGTTAGGGGTGGGCGGTGGTCCGATTTCGCACGCCGGTCCTACAGCCAATCGTCGGTTTCGAGTGACTCTTCAAGCGTTTCACGATCTTCGCTTTCAATGACGCGGCGGGCGACGTCATAGGAGAATCCCTGCCGGGCCAGGGCGGCGAGATCGCGCTCGCGGCGGTCGTCGCGGTTCTGCGTGCGCCATGGGCCAAGCCGGCGCCGCCGCGCATAGCGGCAGGCGGCCGCGAGATCGGCGTTGGAATGTTCGCCGTCGAGCGCGTATAGAGCTTTGCCGATGATCGCCGATTCAACGCCCTTCGACG
>JAOTYV010000143.1 GCA_029861675.1 Alphaproteobacteria bacterium | reverse complement strand
GTCCGAATACCGTGAGGAAGATCCTCAGCAGAACATAGATCGAAACCTTGGTCGCGGTCGCGGCAAGGAATGCGGTGACCACCGATGGCGCGTAGGCATAGGCGTTCGGCAACCAGATGTGCAGCGGGAACAGCGCCGCCTTCATGGCGATACCGACGACCACGAAGACGAATGCCACCCGAACCGTCCGGTTGCCGATCAACGGATCGATCCGCTGCGCCAGATCGGCGATGTTGAGCGTTCCCGTGACCTGATACAGGAGCCCGACGCCGATCAGATAAAACGTCGCGCCGATGGTGCCGAAGATCAGATAGCGATACGCCGCCGTCAGCGCGCGGCGATCCTGGCCCAGGCTGATCAGGATGTAGGAGGACAGCGACGAGATTTCGAGAAAGACGAAAATATTGAAGGCGTCGCCGGTGATGGTCACGCCGAGCAGACCGGTCAGGCAAAGCAGGTAGCTGGTGTAAAAGAGATAGCGGCGCGGTTGCGAGATTTCCTTGGCAACACTCGGCGCCGCGTAACTGATCACCACCGCGCCGATCGCTGTCACAATCAACAAGACGAAGGCGTTCACCTCGTCGACCCGGTACTCGATGCCCCAGGGCGGCGCCCATCCGCCGAAATGATAGGCGATCGGGCCGCTCGACAGCACGCTTTGCAGCAGCGCGATCGACACTGCCAGCGAAAGCCACGAGGCGGCCAGCGCGATGGCGTAACTCACCGCCTCGCGTCGAAAGAGCACGCATAACGGCGCGGCCAACAGCGGCAAAACGATCTGCAAGGCGGCCAAATTGGCGAGGATCACGACGACTCTTCCTGTTCTTCGAGTTCCTCTTCCTCGATCGACCCGTAGGCTTCGTTGATCCGAACCACCAGAGCCAGCCCGAGCGCGGTCGTCGCAACGCCGACCACAATTGCGGTCAGGATCAGCACATGCGGTAGCGGATTGGAATAGACCGTGAAGCCGTCGGCCAGGATTGGCGCCGTGCCCCCCTCGACCTTGCCCATGGTGATGTACAGCAGGAAGACCGACGCCTGGAACACGTTCAAGCCGACCAGCTTCTTGATCAGATTGCCGCGGGCGACGACGATGTACAGCCCCGCGAGCATCAAGAACATGACGATCCAGTAATTATAGAGACCGGGTCCATCCATCGTATGCGCCTCGCCGCCCGCCCTATTCCCGCTCGCCGGGGTCTAGATCGCCCCGGCCCGCAAACAGGAAAAACAGGGTCGCCATGACGGAGGCGACGGTGACGCCGACACCGAGTTCGACGATGAATATCCCAAGATGCTGGCCATGCGCCGGATCGTGCGCGAGCGGCGAATAATCGAGATAGTTGGCCCCCAGCAGCATGCTGGCGACGCCCGTGCCGCCGAATATCAAAACGCCAAGGGCGATGCCGACCCGCAGCACCCCGTCGGGCAACACCTGCCGCGCCTTGTCGACGCCGTAAATCAGGGCGTAGAGCACAAAGGCCGATGCGAAAATCACGCCGGCCTGGAAGCCGCCGCCCGGGCCGAAATCGCCATGAAACTGCACGTACAGCCCGAACAGCAGGATGAACGGGATCAGAAGCTTCGCAACGATGCGGATGACGAAATGATGGCTCATGTGCCGCCATCCTTCCGCCGCCGCCGCCGGCCCGCGCCGAGCAGCGCCATCACGCCGACGCCGGCGGTGAAGATCACCGTCACCTCGCCCAGCGTGTCATAACCGCGATAGCTGGCGAGCACCGCGGTCACCACGTTCGGCACGGTCGTCTTGGTGATCGAATCCTTTAGATAGGTCGGCGCCACATGCTGGTGGATCGGCGCCTTCGGGTCGCCGTAATGCGGCATGTCGAGCGTGCCGTAGATCAAGGCCGCCCCGGTTACGGCGACGACCAACAACGGCAGGACCTGCGGCCGGCCGCCTTCCTTCTCTTCCGTCTTCGTCAGTGCGAGCGCGCCCAGCATCAGGACCGTCGAGATGCCCGCCCCCACCGCGGCCTCGGTGAACGCCACGTCGACCGCGTCGAGCACGACAAAGATAGTCGCGGCCATCAGACTGTAGATGCCGCCCATCATGACAACCGCGAACAGGTTACGCAGGCGAACGATTACAAGAATCGTGGCCGCCATGAAAAACAGCAGCACCACGTTTACGACGGCTTCGATGACTCGTCCTCCTTCTTACGGGACCACGGTTCGATGCCTTTCGCATGGATGGCGTTCGCCAACGCGTTGGTCGCTGTCGGGCTGGTAAAAAAGATGAACGCCAGGATCAACAGCAGTTTCACCGTCACCAGGGTAAATCCGCCATACAGCGTCAGTCCGAAAATGAAAAATCCGACGCCCAGCGTGTCGACCAGACCGGCGCTGTGCACCCGCGCGTAGACGTCGGGAAGCCGCACCAAGCCGAGCGCGCCGACGATAAGGAAGAAGCTTCCCGCGAGAATAAGCACCCATGCCGCAATGTCGCGCGCCAGTTCCATCACTCCGGCTCCCCGTCGGCCGCGTGTGACGTCGCCGTGCCAAGATCGGCATATCGGACGAATTTCAGCACCGCGATGGTGCCGATGAAGTTGATCAAGGCGTATAACAGCGCGATGTCGAGAAACTCCGGGCGGCCCGCGAGGAAGCCCAGCACCGCGATCATCAACACGGTCTTGGTTCCGAAGACGTTCACCGCCAGCACCCGGTCGTAGACGGTCGGCCCGAGAAACGCCCGTACCAACGCCAGTCCCGACGCTACCAGCACGGCGATCGTTCCCACCACGAAGATCATGGCTGCCCTTCCACCGCCGTGACGCGACGGTCCATTTCGCCTTCCGCGAGCCCGTCCGCCCCATCCTGGGACAGCGCATGAACGAGGATTTGGTCGTCAAAAACCCGGATCGTGAACGTGCCCGGCGTCAGCGTGATGGAGTTGGCATACACGACCTGGCCCAGCTCCGACGTTTGGGTGGTTTTGATTTGCACCAGGGTCGGGCTGATCGGCGAGCCCGGCAGCAGGACGCGTTTGGTGACGTCGATACCGGAGAGCCAGATTTCCTTGAGAAGCCACGCCCAGTACCCGATGATCCGCATCGTCAGATGGATGGGATGCGCTTCGTGATCGACCACGTCCATGCGCAGCGCGATGTAGACGATGACAAGGCACGATACGACGCCGAGCGTAATCAAAAGGGCCTGGAAAAATCCGGACAACAGGAGCCAGACGATAAACAACGTCACGCCAAGGGATATAGCGTGGCCGACACTGTCCACCGATGCGAACGCGCGCTTCCGTTTCCCGGAACCGTTCCCCCCACCCGCCGGTTGCGCGGCATCGTCCGCCACTGTCTTCGCCCCCAATATTGTTGCCGCGCCGGTATACCGGCGCGGGCGCGTCTTTTGTCACAGTATGGCGAACAGGATTGCCGTCGCCAAGATTCAATACCGAATATGAGAACTGAGGTTGGTCGTCAAGCCGGACCGGATCGCGCGCCGGCATGAAGCGCTGGATTGATCACCCCTTACGGAGCGTTGCGGCGAACCGACCGGCTCGGCATCCACTTCTTTACGGCGCGTCCGTCGGGGGTGCGAACGGTTTCGGCGGCATCGTCCTTACTCGCGAACGCGGCGGCCATTTCGTCGAACGGGATTTCCTCTCCCTGACCACGGCTCGAGGTTTCCCGATAGAGCGCCTGGCCGCCGATCAAGGCGTTCAACCGGTCAACCGTATGGCCGCCGAAGCGGCGCCAAACGATTTCCAGAAACGTCTTCACTTCCGCCGGCGGGGCGACGAAACCGATTTGCGGCCGTCCTGCCTCGAACAACCGGAAGACGGTCGGCTCGACCGGCCCCATATCGTGCACGATGAAAGTCGCCGGCATCAGCTTCCGGCCGTAATATTCGCGCGCATAGTAGCCTTGCGCCAGATAGAGCAGCCGCTGCAGTTTCTGCGGCTGCAGGTAACTGTCCTCGGCGCTGGCGCGATCAAGCAGCCAGATCGCGACGTCGATTGTGGAATCGGTTGCGCAAGATGCCATGCGATATTCCTCTTCGGCCGCGATCACTATAGCCGATCCGAAACACGGTCGCAGCGCCTTCATACACGCCAAAACCGCGATCCGGACATATCGGCAATTGCATGCCTGCGATCACGCCAGTACCTTCGGCCACCGGGTTCCCACCGGAACCCGCGCAAGAACCAGCCGACCCACCAGCAAGGAGCCAACGCCATGGATATGACAGGCGAATACCGGGTGCCCGCCCCGAGGGAAACGGTTTGGCAGGCGTTGAACGACGTTGAGGTACTCCGGCAATCCATCCCCGGCTGCGACGAGATCGAGAAAACCTCCGATACGTCATTCTCGGCGAAAGTCACCGCGAAAGTCGGACCGGTGAAGGCAAAGTTCAGCGGCGCCGTCACGCTGTCGGATATCGATCCGCCGAACGGCTATACGATTTCCGGCGAAGGTACCGGCGGCGCGGCGGGCTTCGCGAAGGGCGGCGCGCAGGTGACGCTCGAGGACGACGGCGACGGCACACTGTTGAAATACACGGTCAATGCGACCGTCGGCGGCAAGCTGGCGCAGATCGGCAGCCGGCTGATCGACTCCACATCGAAAAAAATGGCCAATGAATTCTTCGGCAAGTTCGTCGAAGTCGTCGGCAGTGCCGAAGCGGCGCCGGAATCGGATGCGGTGCAATCCCCGCCGCCTGCGGACTCCACCGCGAGTGCGCCCGACGAAACGGATGCATCAAAGGGCCTGCCGCCGGCGCTCTGGGTCGTCCTCGTGATCGTCATCGTCGCGGGGCTGATCTTCGCTTTTCAGGGCTGACGAAGCGGCACGTTGGCGATCTGTTACCGCAGCGCGAATAGGAGTGCCGCGGCCAAGGTGAGCGCCGTCACGCCCCAAAATACCGCCAGTGCAATCCGATGGCCCATTGCGGCTCCCCCTTTAATCGTAGCTGAATTTCTCTGAAACGATCTGACCAAGCGGAATACCGAGTGCTGCGAGGCTGTCTTCCACATCGTCAATCATCGGCGCCGGTCCACAGACGAAATATAGCCAGTTGGCGTGATCTTCGAAGGAAAATATTTTTCGAAGAACATCTTGGTCCAGTTGACCCACCGCACCGGACCAATCGGCCGGTGGCTCGGACAGCACATGATGAATGTCGATGTCCAGATAATTTTCAATTTCGGCGAACTCGCTTTGGTACAAGACCTGCTCGAGGACGCGGTTGCCGTATACGAGCTTGAGCGGCCGGGTATCGTTATTGGCCCGGAGTTGCCGGAGGATGCTCAAAATTGGCGCAACCCCAACGCCACCGGCGATGAAGGCAATGCCGACGCCGGATCGGCCCGCCAAAGTCAGATTACCATGCGGGCCATCGACATAGGCTCGAGCGCCAGCCCGAATCGACCCGATATCCTTGGTGAAATCCCCTACTTCCTTAATCGTGAATTCGATGGACGGCCGATCTGCAGGACACGAACTGATGGAGAATGGGTGCTCGGTAATCGAAAATGGAGAGCGGTCCAAAGTCAGCCAGCAAAATTGACCCGCTTCGAAGTTCATCGCCCCGCCGGCTTTCGGTTCGATAACAAGGCGCCATGATTTGAGCGCGACCTTTGTGACGGAGATGACCCGATACGGATGGCCTAGTTGCCGCAACGGCGTGATGACATATACGTATAACAGCGTAAATACGGCGAGGCCGAGCAAGCAAAGCCAGTATGCCGTGAGGTACGGATGCCCGCTGTAACGCCCAGCCTCGATTGCATGATGCGCACCCAAAATTGCGATCAGCAAGGCACCAATGCCGTGCGACAAGCGCCAAGTTTCGTAGCGATAGGGCAGCCGGTCGCGGAAGACCGAAAAAACCACCAAGGGAGCGAGCAAAATCCAACCGAGAATACCAGTCACGATCGATGCAGTGCCGAGCCCCAAGGTCAATTGTCCGGTGACGTCCCACGGCAGGGGAAATTTCAACGGCGTAACGTAGAGGAATGGATGGATCAGGATGAAGACCGTCAGCGACCGGGCGATCAACTGATGAAAGCGCATCGTCAGGTCGATCCCCGTCGAACCCGATACGCTATTGAAGCGGCCGGATATGACGAACTCCATCAACAGCATCGCAAACGCAAGCATCGCCAGAGCAGACGAGAGTTCGTCGCTGAAATGGCGGCGCGGCAGGTCTTGCAGATAGGCCAACACCAACGGCATCAGAACGATCGACAAATAGATTGTCAGGAGTGCAACGGGAACCGCGTTTCGCCGTATCAGACTGCGCCTCGGCGCGGGTGGTCCCCTCTCCCCCGCAGTTCGTTCCGCGGTAGATGGGCTCATCAAATGCGCCTCCCGATTATTTTTCGTCCGAATCCGATGACGTAGGACACTAGCCTGGGCTCGGAACCTTCTTCAACGGATTACCGAATTGAGGCGGCAAACTGGTGCACATCGGCAGCCGGCGTATCGACTTAACTTCGAAAACATTGGTGAGTGAATTCTTCGGGAAATTCGTCGAGGTTGTCGGCAATGCCGAGGCTGCACCGCGCCGGCCGTTTGGATCATCCTGATGTTTGTTGTCGTCGCGGGGCTAACCTTCGCCTTTCAGGGCTGAACGCGCCGGGCCGCGCCAAGGTTGGATCAGCATTCGATCAATCCAGAGATCGCGCTGCGTCCGAAATCGCATGATGCCGATGGTCATCCCCTCATGACCTTCGCCGGGCTGCGCGCAATAGGTTCCGAGCAGCCGATCCCACCACGGCAGGTTGAAACCGAAATTCGAGTTCATCTCGTTTGAATCGATCGAATGGTGGACGCGGTGCATGTCCGGCGTAACGACGATCCGGCGCAGCACCCGGTCGAGGCCGGCCGGCATCCGAACGTTGCTGTGGTTGAACATCGCGGTCGAGGTCAGGAGTAATTCGAAAATCAAGACAGCCAAAGCGGGCGGACCGAGAGCCATCACAACGGCAAATTTGACGACCATCGAAAGCAGGATCTCGACGGGATGGAACCGCAAGCCCGTCGTGACATCGAATTCAATATCGGCGTGGTGCATACGGTGCAGCCGCCAGAGGGCCGGCACTGCATGGAACATTACATGCTGGAGATAGATCGCCAGATCGAAGACCAACAGGGACACCAGAAAGGCGAGCCAGCCGGGCGTTTCGACCTGATTCAAGAGCCCCCAGCCCCGTTCTCCGGCAAGCAGCGCAAGGCCGACCGCGATGAACGGGAATGCCAGGCGAACGAGAATGGTATTGAGCACGACGATCGCAAGGTTGTTGGTCCACCGCAGCAGGCGGGGTATCTCCTGCCGCCGCCGGGGCGCCGCCACTTCCCATGCCGCCAGCGCGACAAAGAGCGCCAGAAATAGCGAGAAGCGGATGAGGAGCTCGTTCGCGAGCAGCGCATCGGGCATACGGGGGAAGTCCTTGCCAAGGGCAAATTCAGACGATACATTCAACAAATCTATTGAATGATATAATCCGGCATTTGGCAATGGCAAAGAACCCAAAACAAGCCCTATTCAGAGAATTCGCCATGGCGGCGCGTGCGCTCGGTCATCCCCATCGACTTGAGATCCTCGAGCATCTCGCCCAGGGTGAGCGGGCCGTGGAGGCGCTGTCCGAGAAGATCGGTCTTTCCATCGCCAACACGTCGCAGCACCTGCAGCGGCTGCGACGGGCCGGGCTGGTTGCCTCGCGAAGGGACGGCAAATTCGTGGTTTACCGCCTTAGCGACGACACCATCCTCGTCCTGCTGTCCGCTTTACGAAGCGTGGCGGAGCGCAATGTCGCGGAAGTCGACCGAATCGTGCGCGACTATTTCGACGATCGCGACAGCATGGAGCCCGTATCGCGCGAGGACCTGCTTGAGCGCCACCGCGCCGGGCTCGCGACCATCCTGGACGTCCGGCCGGCCGACGAGTTCGAACACGGCCATGTAGCCGGCGCCGTGAACATTCCGCTCGACGACTTGGAAGCCCGGCTCGGAGACATCGATCCGGAGCACGAAATCGTCGCTTACTGCCGCGGCGCGTATTGCGTCCTGTCATTCGAAGCGGTCGCCGCCTTGCGCGCCCGCGGCTTCCGGGCACGCAGGCTGGTGGACGGCATGCCGGAATGGAAGGCCGCGGGCTTACCCGTTCAAAGCACCGCACCGATCAACCGAGTATGACCATGGAAAAGATCTATCTCGACTACAACGCCAGCACGCCGATCGCACCGGAAGTCGCGGACACGATCCGCGCCTTGCTCGACCGAGATTTCGGCAATCCCTCGGCGCTCCATTGGGCCAGCACGCCCGCGCGCACGGTGATCGAGGCAGCGCGGGAAGAATTGGCCCAATTCCTCGGCAGCGCGGCGGATGAAATCGTCTTCACCAGCGGCGGAACCGAATCGATCAATCAAGCGATCAAGGGCGCCTACGTCACACGCCGCGACGACGGCAATCACATCATCACGACAAGAACCGAGCACCCGGCGGTGCTATCGACATGCGCCTTCTTGGAGCGCCAGGGCGCGGACATCACCTACCTCCCGGTAGACGGGAGCGGCAGGCTGGATCCTGGCGCGGTCGCAGCGGCGGTGACGGATCGCACGATCCTCGTCACCCTCACCCACGCGAATGGAGAAGTCGGCACCATTCAACCGATCGAAGCCATTTCCGAAATCCTGCGGGCTAGGGGCGTTTTACTCCATATCGATGCATCGCAGAGCGCGGGCAAGATCGTAATCGACGTCGACGCGCTCGGCGCCGACCTCCTCTCGATCGCGGGTCACAAAATGTACGCGCCGAAGGGCGTCGGCGCTTTGTACATCCGGCGCGGCCTGCGGATCGAACCGCTAATCCATGGCGCCGACCACCAATCAGGCCGCCGGGCCGGCACCGAGAGCGCGTTGCTGGCAGCCGCCCTCGGAACCGCGTCCAAAATTGCCAAAGACCTTTCGAAAATCGACCAGATGCGGCGACTGCGGGATAGCCTGTTCACCCGCCTTCAAGAGGCATTCCCGGAACGGATCCACCTGAACGGCCACCCGGAGCATCGATTGCCGAACACGCTCAACGTCTCGTTGCTGGGGCAAAATGGGAGTGAAGTCCTGGCCCGGATGAGCGGCGTAGCGGCCACCACCGGGTCTGCCTGCCATGAGGGACAGTACGAGATGTCGCCGGTCCTGGCTGCGATGGGCGCTTCCGAGCCGGTTGGCCTCGGAGCGATCCGCTTCAGTCTGGGACGTCCGACGACCGAGGATGAAATTGCCGCCGTCCCGGGACTGTTGGCCACGGCAATTGACGGTTGAGATAATCCACCGCCGATCCGTTGGCCACGCAGGCGGCCAAAAAGGTCCTTATTGGGTGAGGTTATATTATTTTGCTATATTAGGTATTTTTTCCTGCGATAGCGCGACGGAACCATGAGCAGGCACGAAGCCATTCATGTTCCGGTAATTAATTCCGCTTAAGACTTACACACGGCCTGATCCGCCGCCATCGGCGCCGGACTGGCCCGGCATATTTGCTGCGCGATAAGTCAGAGAGATATTCATTTATGAATACGCGACTCACCCAAATCGAGGCGACGCTCCTTACGCAATTTCAGAGCTATAAGGCAGCCGATAAGCGCGTCGATGAAAAACGGGGATTGAAGGACGGAATGTCCAACCTTCCCGCGCCGGATGCCGAAATCTATCCGTTCCACCGGGCCATCGTTACCGAAGCGCAAGCCGTTCTCCGTCGCTACAACGATCAAATCGATAATCTTATCAATGAGCTGGAGCGGCAAATTACGTCGCTCTGGGAAGACCTGGACGCACGTTACGGATCGACCCGGGATTCGATCATCGGCACTTTCCAGAACGCGGCCGAGAGGCTGGAACAGACATTGGGTCCGCGTTCGGTCAAGCATGACCGGCTACAACGGAAGCATCAGGAATTTTCCGACCGGGAGCGCCAGTTGGAAGTCGCGCTGGGCCGACCGCTCCGAATCAATATGCGCTACGTCTATTATTTCATCATGGCAGGCGTGGCCCTGGTCGAACTGCCGATCAACCGGTTCGCCTTTGAACTCTATTTTTCCGAAACCCCCGCGCTCAGCGCCATGATCGCCCTCGGCATTGGCCTCGGTCTGATGCTGCTCGCGCATTTCGGCGGCATCTGGATCAAACGCTGTACCGCGACCATCACGCCGCGGCAACGAACCCTGTATATCGTGGGCGCGGTGTCCGTAGCCCTGCTGATCGTGCCGACCCTGTTTCTGATCGCACTGCTGCGCCAGCATTATGTGAAGTTTATCGAAGCGCAACAAATCACCTTCGGTGAAATGCTGAACCAGGAAGGGCTCGGGAATATCGCACGCGATGTGATCGGCACCGATATGGGGACTTCCGGCTGGATGCTGTTCATGATCAACCTGTTGATCGTCGGTATCGGCGTCATTGTTGCGGTCGTCCGTCACGACGCGCACCCCGATTATGAAAAGATTGTCCGAACACGGGAACGAACCGAGCGGCAGCTCGACCGGATCAAAGGAAAATTCGAACGCCACCTGACTGACTTCAAGAAAAAACAGGATCTGCAACTCGCCGAACTGGTCAAGCAACAGGACCGCATCGAACGGCAGATCGAAGAACTCAAGAACGAGCGAGAGAAATGCATCGCGCATAAAGATCAAACTTTGGAAGCTGTCTTCCTGCATCTGAAGCAGCGCCTCCATTCCTACGAGACCGGCAACCAGCAGGGTCGATCATCGGAATCGCCAGCGTTTTTCTGGCGAATGGACGAGGCGTCGCTCAAAGATGACTTGAGGGCGTCCTTAAAGGATGAACATGGATCGGTTTACGATATTCTCGAAGCGAAAAGCGAAAATCGGTTTTCTCGTATCAGCGCTGTTAATTAGCTTTCACGTATCCATCGCCCAAGCCGCATCGCCACAGGACTACTGCGCCTATGGCGAGCGCGCCGTTCTCATCCTGATCGACCGCACGACCGCCTATGACGACCGCGACAGGAAAATTTTCGCATCGGGTTTCGAGCGCATCATCGAAGCCTTGCAGCTTGGCGACAAGGTTCTGGTCCAGACAATCGCCGACGATTACGCAAAAAGCGAAACCGTGTTTCAGCAATGCCTGCCCGGCTGCCCCGACGCGGGATTTTCGGGCTGGCTGACGGCACAATGCCGGTCCCTTCAGGCGCGGGCCGATCTTACCCATTTCAAACGAACTCTTGCCGGCAGTATCCGGCAATTGTTGAAGAACCGGCAGGATTACGAACAGTCGGACATCGTGCGAACGATTGCGCGCACCACCGATGCCCTGCGCAATCTCCCCTTCGAAAAAAACCAAAACCGAAAGCTCGCCTTGGTGGTGTTGTTCTCCGACTTGATCGAGAATTCCGCGCTGCTGCCGTGGCCAGCCATCGTGAATAAGAAACGGAAAGCCATGCTCGCACACCTTAAGGATCAAGGAATCGAGCCCGCCGTCGA
>JAOTYV010000431.1 GCA_029861675.1 Alphaproteobacteria bacterium | reverse complement strand
CCGCTCGACCAACTCTGCGGCAAGGATTACGCGGCGAGCTGCGCCGAAATGATCCGGCGCGGCGACAAGGTGCATGTGGAACGGATCGACATCGCGCCCGAATCCAAGCACACGACGCATATCTCGGTGCTCGACGGCGACGGCAACGCGGTCAGCATCACCCACTCGCTCGGCATGCCGTCGGGCGTGATCACCGACGGCCTCGGTTTCATGTACAACGGCTGCATGGCGGTGTTCGATCCGCGCCCCGGCCGCGCCGGATCGCTGGCGCCGGGCAAGCGGCGCTTCTCCTCGATGTCGCCGACCATGCTGTTCAAGGGCGACGACCCCTACATGGTGATCGGCGCGCCCGGCGGCACCTTCATCGCGATGGGGATTCTGCAGGCGATCCTCAACGTGGTCGACTTCGGCATGTCGATGAGCGATGCGATCGCCGCGCCCCGTTTCACCTGCAACAGCGACACGATCGACCTGTCGAACCGCATCCCGCGCTACACCGAGCAGGCGCTGAACCAGATGGGCTACCCGACCGCGCGCAGTTTCCGCTCCTACGCCTTCGCCGGCGTGCACGCGATCCTGATCGACGAGGACGGCGCCCTGCACGGCGCCGCCGACCCCGGCCGCGACGGCATGGCGCTGGAGGGTTAGGACTACAGTGGGTGCATGAAAACGTGACATCGCACAGGAAACGAGTGCGGCAGCGCGCCTGCATCGGCCGAACAATTTGCCGCCATATTACGATAATGAAGTACCACTAATTAAAAAAATGCGACTAAATTTCAGTACTTCTAAATCGGAAGCGGTATTACCATCTCTCCAATTCACGTTAGGGGAGATGCAGATATGTGGCTCAAAACGTGTCTTGCCATTTGCATGGCGGTCGCCGTTTTCTCGACATCGCCTGCCAAGGCATTGCTGGTCCCCGGCAGCTATATAATTGAGCTCACCGGGAAAACCGAGAAGGGGCGCTCAGTCGTTGGTGCGGGCATATTCGACATCGACCTCGTCGGGAACGTCGAGAACTTTGCGCTGGACCTGCTGTCCGGTGGGATGTCCGCAAACGCTAACTCTCGATACGTGGACGACAGTCTCAGTAACACCACCGGAGGGCTGCAAATGTTATTGGGATTTGCGGAAAGTGGTATTGGCGAAGGAGAAATTTTCTTCGATGGCGAGGATGAATGGGATTGCGAGACGCCATTTTGCAGTTCGTCCGGCGGACTGTTGGACGATCCCTCCGGACTGTATTCAGTCTCTAGGGTGCCGCTTCCGGCGGCCATTTGGTTATTGCTAACTGCCTTGGGTGGTTTGGGAATGGTCCGATGGCGGAGCCACAAACAAGCGACGGCCTAGACTACGACTTCAATATCCGAAGGCACGGCGCCGCCAACCACGACGGCATCGCGCCGGAGGGGTAGTGGGCGGTTGGGAAACCGCTGATCCCCACCCTCGTGCTTCGACAGGCTCAGCACGAGGTTTCGTTTCTCCGCATAGTGACCTCAGGCTGAGCGAAGTCGAAGGATGAGATCGGGCGTAATGTCATTTCCTACGACATCTCCACAAGGCCGCCCGTATCGACCGCCAGCCCAAACCCCGGCGCGGCGGGATCGAGCGCGTCTTCGACCTTCAGCACGCCGCCATCGCCGAACATCAGCGGCGGGACGCACAGGTCGCGGCTTAGCAGATGCGTACCGAAGGCGCCTTCCTGCGCGATCAGCGCATCGCCCGCGGCGTGGGCCAGCGTCAGCGCGGCGCGGGTCAGAATGCTGGTTTCGCCGACATGGGCGCCGACGATCACCGCGTGGCCTTGTGCGCGCGCCGTCTCGACCAGGGCCAGCGACCGGAGCAGACCGCCCAGTTTCGAAACGCGGCAATTCAGCACCCAGAGGTCCCCGCCCTGCCCGAGCGTGGCCAACTGCTCCCGCCGAACCAGGCTTTCGTCGAGAATGATGCGGGTCCCCAGCGCCTCGGCCAGCGTACGAAACGCGGGCAAGTTGTCCGCGGTCAGCGGTTCTTCCAGGGCGAAGACCGGAAAATCCAGCTGTCTGAGATAGTCGATACACCCCTCCGCCTCGGACCACAGATTGTTGGCGTCGAAGCGCACCCGCAGCGCCGGGTCGTTTCGCCCCCGGAAATGCCGCAGCTTCCTGGCGTCCCGGCCCGGATCGCCCGAGAGCTTCAGTTTGTAGTCGCGAAACCCGGACTTCCAGTACCGCCGGAACTGAATCCAGAACAGCAGCGGATTGCTGTCCCCCAGGATTGCGCTGTACCGGAAACGCCCGTGCAACGCCGGCAGGCCGAGCAGGCGTTCCACCGAACACCCGATCTGCTTGGCGAACAGGTCGAGCAGCGCCAGTTCCACCGCGCAAAACGCCGCGGGGTTTTGGTCGATCGCCGCTTCGTGGCGCACGATCCACGCGCGCAAATCGACCAGACCCGAAATGTCCGCGAGCAGCGTGTCCCGATGGGCACGCAGGAAGTCGGCCGCGCTCGCGGTAGTTTCCCCGGTCACATAGGAACGCGGGCATCCTTCGCCGACGCCGTGCAGACCGTCCGCCGACTCAACGATGACGATCACGTTCTCCGCCGCCGCCCGCTTTGCCGACGCGTGCTTGAACGCGAACTTGAACGGCACCGGGAAGCGCCCGATGCGGAGCGACCGGAGCCTCATGCCTCCGCCGCCGCCATGCACTGTGAGTCGAAATCGAAAGAACAATCCCGAAGGTATTGCAGCGGCAGCACTTTCAATTGCGCATCGCGCTGCCCGGCGGCCAGCAAGTCGCGCATATAGGCATCGCCCGTGCCCGGCGCCAGGTAGGCGGCGCGCAGCGCGCCGAGCCGCCCGCTCGCGCGTTTTTCCGCGTATTCGATGTTCAATTCCGCCAATCGCCGGTCGAGGTCCGCCGCCAGTTCCGCCGCCCCCAGCCCCGGCGGGCCGTCGGATTCCAGATACAGCCGGTATTCCGCGCGCGCCTCGTCGGCCAGCGCCACGAAGAACGAGGTATTCACCATGCCCCGGGACCGCGCCTCGGCGATCGCCTGGCTGATCTGGTCCTCATGCAGCTTTTC
>JAOTYV010000142.1 GCA_029861675.1 Alphaproteobacteria bacterium | reverse complement strand
TAGCGGCGATCCGGGATCCGGAAATTGCTGACGATACGGAATACCCGCCTTCGCGGATATGAAGAGGGTGTTGAGTGGATGCGAGCCCGCCGGGCCGACGCGAATCCATGCCCATCGAACTAATGTCCGCCACAAAAAACTCGGCCGGTCTTAAAAAAGACCGGCCAGTTCTGTGCCAAGTTGCCGCGCTTTGAATTAGGCGGCGTTCTTTCTTTTGCTCCTAGCAGGGGTGCGGCCTAGCCCGATCTTTTTAGCGAATGCCGAGCGTTGCCGTGAGTAGTTTGGCGCGACCATCGGATAGTCCGAAGGAAGACCCCATTTGGCACGGTATTCTTCAGGCGTCATGCCATAGACGGTGCGCAAGTGGCGCTTCAGCATTTTCAGCTTTTTGCCGTCTTCCAGGCAGACGATGTAGTCAGGAGTAATCGATTTGCGGATGGGTACCGGTGCCTTGGGCGGCCGGACGCTACCGTTGGTCAGCACGCCGTCTAAATTGCGCAACGAACCGTAAACTGTATTGATGACCGACGGAATCTCTGTGGCCGGAAGCGTGTTGTTACCGAGATATGCGGCAACGACATCGGCGGTCATCTTAAGAATTTCCTCGGACGAGGCTGTAGTCTCCCCAGCATTCTTTGTCATTTATCGGAAGCCTCTTCGGATCAGATTATTGAAAGTATTTCTACATAATATCCATATAACTGTCAATTTCCATTTGATAAACGTTAATATTTATAATTTTAGAGCTACCTAATCTGAATAAATATTAATAAATGCCCAAAAAGTTAACACAACATCTGGAGAAATTAACATTTATTAACACAATATGAAGTCTGATTGGGCAAACTGGGTGCTCCTTATGGGTATATTTTGGCCTTTTTGTCTTGCTTTCCCTTACTCAAGACTTGGATCTGAATTGTGGCACGATCACGACCGATGGGGGCATCGGCGACACCTTGTGTCGCGCTGGAATGCAGCCCCGACATATGGTATTCGAACTCAGGATGGCAGTTAGGCCGTCCGACAGAGATTTTCAGGAGCTGATACGCCATGGCGCAAGAGAGTATCGCCATCGCTGCAGACCATGCCGGCGCGGCGTTGAAAGCCGTTCTGATCGAGTTGTTGGGCGAACTCGGATTCCGAGCCCTCGATCTGGGTACGGACGGGGCTGAATCGGTGGATTATCCCGATTTCGCGGATGCCCTGGCGGCCGCGCTCAAGGATGGGCAAGCGACGCGCGGCGTGCTCGTCTGTGGGACCGGTATCGGCATCTCGATTGCCGCGAACCGCCATCCGCACCTGCGGGCGGCGGTGTGCCGGGACACAACCGATGCCCGGCTCAGCCGACAGCATAATGACGCCAACGTCCTGGCGCTTGGCGCGCGGACGACCGGCGTTGAAACCGCGGGTGATTGCCTGCGCGTATTTCTCGATACACCGTTCGAAGGCGGTCGGCACCAGCGGCGCATTGATAAGATGTCGTGACGCCGGCACGCGGCGCCACGGGAATAAACACTTTAACTCTCTAGAGTAGGAACACATGGCCGAAAACACTGCTCCCGCGCTCGGTGACTTCGATGCGTTTTTTACCAAGGATATCGCCGATGGGGATCCGGATATCCACAAGGCGATTCTTGGCGAACTCGGCCGCCAGCAGGATCAGGTCGAGCTGATCGCATCGGAGAATATCGTCAGCCGGGCGGTGCTCCAGGCGATCGGGACCGTGCTCACGAACAAATACGCCGAGGGGTATCCGGGCCGCCGGTACTATGGCGGTTGTGAATTCGTCGACATTGCCGAGCAGCTCGCGATCGACCGGGCGAAGAAGTTGTTTGATTGCAAATTCGCGAATGTGCAGCCGCATTCCGGTGCGCAGGCGAATGGAGCGGCATACATGGCGCTGCTGAAGCCGGGAGATACCTTGATGGGGTTGTCGCTCGCCGCTGGCGGGCACCTGACGCATGGGGCGCCGCCGAACCAATCGGGCAAATGGTTCAACGCGGTGCAATACGGCGTGCGCCGCCAGGACGCGCTGATCGACTTCGACGAGGTGGAGAAACTGGCCCATGAACACAAGCCGGCGATCATCGTGGCGGGCGGGTCGGCCTATCCGCGGGTCATCGACTTTCCCCGTTTTCGGGCCATTGCCGACGCGGTCGGTGCGTATTTCTTGGTCGACATGGCGCATTTCGCGGGCCTCGTCGCGGCGGGCGTTCATCCGAGCCCGCTCACCCATGCCCATGTCGTCACCACGACCACGCATAAGACCCTGCGCGGTGCCCGCGGCGGCATGATCCTGTCGAATGACCTCGACCTCGGCAAGAAGATCAACTCCGCGATTTTCCCGGGCACGCAGGGCGGGCCGCTGATGCACATGATCGCCGGCAAAGCCGTCGCGTTCGGCGAGGCGTTGAAGCCGGAATTCCGGATCTATGCGCAGGCGGTGGTGGACAATGCTCGCGCGCTTGCCGCGACCCTGTCCGAGGGCGGGCTCGACATCGTGTCCGGCGGCACCGACACGCATTTGATGCTGGTCGACCTGCGACCGAAGAGTTTAACCGGCAACGTGGCTGAAAAGAGCCTCGAGCGGGCCGGGCTGACGTGCAACAAGAACGGCATTCCCTTCGATCCGGAGAAACCCACGGTTACGTCCGGTATCCGGCTCGGTACGCCGGCCGGGACGACCCGTGGCTTCGGCCAGGCGGAGTTCAGGCAGGTCGGCGCCTTGATCATCGAGGTGCTGGACGGGCTGGCCGCCAACGGTGACGACAACGGGGCGGTGGAGGCCTCGGTGCAAAAACGGGTCGGCGAGCTATGCCGGCGCTTTCCGATTTATCCGGCGGGGACCTAGCGCCCGCGCCGCCTTAAGGAGTCGATACCCATGCGCTGTCCATTTTGCGGCCACAACGATACGCAAGTGAAGGACTCGCGGCCAACGGAGGACAATCATGCGATCCGCCGCCGCCGCTTCTGTCCCAACTGTGCGGCGCGTTTCACGACCTTCGAACGGGTCCAACTTCGCGAGCTGACCGTGCTGAAGCGCAACAATCAGCGCGAACCGTTCGACCGCGACAAGCTGGCCCGGTCGATGATGATCGCGCTGCGCAAGCGGCCGGTCGAGCCCGAGCGGCTGGAACAGGTGGTCAACAGTATCGTGCGGCGTCTCGAAAGCATGGGGGAGACCGAGATCAAGGTCGACACGATCGGCACCATCATCATGGAAGCCCTGCATTCGCTCGATCAGGTCGCCTATGTCCGGTTTGCTTCGGTGTACCGTAATTTCCGCGAGGCGAAGGATTTCGAGGATTTCATTACCGACCAGCTCACCGTCGAAGAAGAAGAGGTCTGAGACGACCGACCAGAAATTCATGCGGGCCACCTTGGCCCTGGCGCGCCGAGGCCTCGGAAACGTCTGGCCCAACCCGGCGGTCGGCTGTGTCTTGGTCATGCCGGAAAGCGGCCGCGTCGTCGGCCGCGGCTGGACGCAGCCCGGCGGCAGGCCGCATGCGGAGATCGAGGCGTTGCGGCGGGCCGGAAGCTTGGCCAAAGGCGCCACCGCTTATGTGTCCCTCGAACCCTGCAACCATCACGGCAAGACGCCGCCCTGTACCGAGGCGCTGATCGACGCGGGCGTGGCCCGTGTCGTCATTGCGATGGAGGACCCGGATCCACGGGTGCGCGGCGCCGGACAAGCGCGGCTGGAGGAAGCAGGGCTCGCGGTGACCGGCGGCGTTTGCGGCGACGAGGCGGCGGCGTTGAACGCCGGTTTTGCGATGCGCCAGCTTTCGGGCCGGCCGCTCGTCTGCCTCAAGATTGCAAGCACGCTGGACGGCCGCATCGCGCTCGCCTCGGGTGAGAGCCGATGGATCACGGGGGCCGAGGCGCGGGCGCACGGTCATCTGTTACGTGCCCAGTATGACGGCATCATGGTGGGGATCGGCACGGCGCTGGCCGACGACCCACGCTTGACCTGCCGTCTGCCTGGGCTCGAGGGACGGTCGCCTGTGGCAATCGTATTGGACAGTGCGCTCCGCCTGCCGGCGGAAAGCGCCCTGGCCCGGAGTGCGCGCGACCGCCCCGTCTGGGTTGTCACGGGCCAGGGAAGCGACGGTGAACGCCGCGCGTCATTGCAAGCATTGGGCGTCGAGGTGATCGAGGTGCCGGTTGGCGGCTTCGGCCTGTTGGCGTTGCATCCCGCTCTTGCGGCGCTCGGCGAGCGGGGATTGACCCGGCTCCTGGTGGAAGGCGGCGCAACGCTTGCCGCCGGACTGATGCGGGCGGATTTGATCGATCGCATCGCATGGTATCGGAGTAACGGCGTGATCGGCGGCGACGGTTTGGCGGGGGTTTCGGCGCTCGGGCTCGAGTCGCTCGACGCAATGGCCCGGTTCGACCGCAAGGGTATCAGGGTGCTCGGCGCCGATCTGCTGGAAACCCTGGCAAAGCGGCACTAGGTTACCCGTATGTTCACGGGATTAATCACCGATCTCGGCCGGGTTCGGTCTGCGGACGCCCAGGCGGGCGGACTTCGGCTCGCGATCGAGACCGCATACCCGGTGGAATCGCTTGCAATCGGCGCGTCGATCGCCTGCTCCGGCGCATGCCTGACGGTGGTAGAGTCCGGCGACGGCGCGGATGCCCGGTGGTTCTCCGTCGACGTTTCCGCAGAGACGGTGGCCTGCACCACGCTGGGCGGCTGGCGCGCGGATGGCCGGGTCAATCTGGAACGGTCGTTGAGGCTGGGCGATCACCTCGACGGTCATCTGGTTTCGGGCCATGTGGACGGGGTGGCGGAGGTGGCCGATCGCCGTCCCGATGGCGACAGCATCCGGTATGTTTTCGAAGCGCCGGCGGAGCTGAGCCGGTTCATCGCCGCCAAGGGGTCGGTTGCGCTCGACGGCGTTTCGCTGACGGTCAATGAGGTTGATGGCCATCGATTTGGCGTTAACATCATTCCGCATACGGCTGAGAAGACCACTTTCGGCGCGGTGCAGCCCGGCGACTTGGTAAACCTTGAGGTGGATCAGGTCGCCCGATATGTTGCACGGCTTCAAATGGGTCAATGATGGGAGTGGAGAATTGGCCTCGAAACGCGAATCAATGCGGACGGTAAGCAAACAAGCAGTCGCGCGGGCGGCGGAGGACTTGTCCTTCCTGTCGCCGATCGAGGACATCATCGACGATGCCCGCAATGGGCGCATGTTCATCCTCGTCGATGACGAGGAACGCGAGAACGAAGGCGATTTGGTGATCCCGGCGCAGATGACGACGCCGGACGCCATAAACTTCATGGCGAAGTACGGCCGCGGCTTGATCTGCCTCGCCTTGACCCGGAAGCGGTGCGAAAATCTCGGCCTCGATTTGATGAGCCAGAAAAATCAAAGCCGCCATCAGACCGCTTTCACGGTCTCGATCGAGGCGACGGAAGGCGTCACGACCGGCATCTCGGCCCCGGACCGCGCGCGTACCGTCGCGGTGGCGATCGATCCGGAACGGGGGCCAAAAGACATAGGGACGCCCGGTCACGTATTTCCCCTGATGGCGCGGGAAGGCGGCGTGCTCGTGCGGACCGGCCATACGGAGGCGGCGGTCGATATTTCGCGGCTGGCCGGGTTAAATCCGTCCGGCGTGATCTGTGAGATCATGAATGAAGACGGGACGATGGCCCGGCTCAACGATCTGATCCCGTTCGCGCAATTTCACGGCCTGAAAGTCGGTTCCATCGCCGATCTCATCGCCTACCGGTTGCGTAACGACCGGAGCGTGGAGCGGATCGGCGAAACCACGCTGGTGAGCCGGTTCGGCGGAGAGTTTAGGATCTACGTCTTTGTCGACAAGACCTCCTATGCGGAACATATCGCCCTGGTCAAAGGCGACCTGTCGGAAGGCGGTCCGGTGATGGTGCGGATGCACGCCATCAACCTGCTCGACGACGTCTTGGGCGACGCGGAAAGCGGGCGCGGCGACGAGCTGCATACCGCGATGCAAATGATCGACCGGACGGGCAAGGGCGCGATCGTGCTGATCCGCGAACCGCACCCGACATATCTGTCGGAACAGGTGGCGGCGCGCGAAGCCAATGGCAATGGCGAGCCGATCGCCCGGCGCGCCTTGCGCGACTATGGCGTGGGTGCGCAAATCCTGCTCGACCTCGGTGTCAGCGAAATGATTTTGCTGTCCAACACAAAACGGACCATCGTCGGGCTCGACGGATACGGCTTGAAGGTCGTCGAGCAACGTCCGATTGCCATAGATTGAATACCGCTCAATGAACGAGACATCGCCGAATATCCTGGTTGTCGAGGCCCGCTTTTACGAGGAGCTTGCGGATGAAATGGGCCGAGGCGCAGAAGCCGCACTGTCGGCATCCGGCGCCCGGTTCGAGCGGCTGGCGGTGCCGGGTGCGTTCGAAATACCCGGCGCGATCGCCCACGCGGCACGTGCCGGCGGGGCGGGCGGCTTCGATGGTTACGTGGCCCTCGGCTGCGTCATCCGCGGTGAAACCACGCATTACGATTATGTGTGCCAGGAAAGCGCGCGCGGCCTGATGGACCTGTCCGTCCGCGACGGGCTGGCCATTGGTTATGGCATTTTGACCTGCGAGAACCGTGACCAAGCCTGGGCAAGGGCGGCGCAGGATCAGGGCGACAAGGGCCGCGCCGCCGTGGAAGCGTGTTTGCGCATGGTTGCCTTGCGGCGCCGCTTCGCTGTCCAATCCTCATGAATAATCCTGCCGGATCTTCGATCGGGCGATTGCGGCGCGGCGCCCGTGTCGCGGCGGTTCAGGCATTGTACCAGCTTGAATTCGGCAACGAGCCGGTTGAATCGGTGATCGCCGATTTCAGCGGTCATCGCCTCGGCGATACCGAGCCGCCGACGGCGCCGTCCGAAATCGATATGACCCTGTTCGCCGATATTGTCCGGGGCGCGACCGGGGATCGGCCCCGCTTGGATGGATTCTTGAATGATGCGCTCGATAAGGACCGCCGGCTGGATCGGCTTGAAGTCTTGATGCGGGTCATCCTGCGGGCCGGCGCGTATGAGCTGCATGACCGCGACGACATCGACTCCGCGTTGACGATCAACGAATACGTTGCCGTTGCGGATGCATTCTTCAATGAACGCGAGCCGGCCCTGGTCAACGCAGTGCTCGACCGTGTCGCCCGGCACCGGAAACAGCAAACGAACACGGTGGATGGCACCCATGACGCCGGT
The DNA here is from genome assembly GCA_029861675.1 of Alphaproteobacteria bacterium. The sequence continues at coordinate 4,321 of JAOTYV010000142.1, read as the reverse complement.
TCGGACGGGTGAATTCGATCGGATAGAACGCTATCTGGCTCCCTTGGCGGCGGGCTGGCCCGGCGCATTCGGATTGCGCGACGACGCCGCAATCATCCCCCCAACCACGGGCTGCGATCTGGTGGTGACCACCGATACCATGGTCGCCGGCGTGCATTTTATCGGCGACGAGCCCGCAGCGCTCATCGCGCGCAAATTGTTGCGGGTCAACCTTTCCGACATTGCGGGAATGGGGGCCACCGCGCGGTGCTATACGCTGAACCTCGCCCTGCCGTCGTCGATCGAGGATGCGTGGCTGGCGGATTTTACCGCCGGTCTCGCCGTGGATCAGGCGGCCTTTGATGTCGCCCTTGCCGGCGGCGACAGCGTGTCGATCCCAGGCCCGATGTGCCTGACCGTAACCGCCTTCGGCGAGGTTAAACAAGGCGGCGCCTTGCGCCGCGGAGGCGCGCGGCCGGGCGATCGTATCTTTGTGAGCGGTACGATCGGCGACGGTGCGCTCGGTCTGCGCGCGCTCAGGGGCGAGCTATCGATGCTGGGCACCGCAGACCGGGATTGGCTGGCCGATCGATACCGGTTGCCGCAGCCCCGTCTGGCCGTCGGCGCCGGGCTTGTCGGCTTGGCAACCGCCGCCATGGACGTCTCGGATGGTCTGGTCGGAGATCTCGGCCATATCGCGGATGTTTCCGGCGTGGCGGGGGTCGTCGAATGCGACCGCGTTCCCCTGTCGAAAGCGGCCGGAAATGCGGTCGCGGGCACGCCCGACCTGCGCGAGACCGTTCTCACCGGCGGGGACGACTATGAACTGCTGTTCACCGTGCCCGCCGATGCCGGACCGGCGGTTGCGGCTTTGTCGGCGACGGTTGGGCTGCCGATGACGGAGATCGGATTGATCGAAGCCGGCGCCGGCGTGCGCGTGCTGGACGGGCAGGGACAGCCCATGACCTTTTCGGCGACCGGCTACACCCATCGATAATCCTTTGGCGTGGCGCGGCAGTGGGCGGTATACCTACCGCCGGTTGACCGGCGTGCCGATCATGGCCCGGCGGAATAGGATCGGTACCCGGCAGAGCGGTCGATGAAACTGGTAATCATAATCGTTTTGGTCGTGCTGCTGCTTGCGGGCGGCGGGGCGGCGTTTTTCTTTTTGCAGGGACAGGACGCCGAGACGCCGGAAGATCAGAAGACGGCGGAGCTGGAGGGGTCGGCAAATATCACCGCGGATCCGGTCTATCTGAACGTCAAGAACCTGGTGATACCGATTATCCGCAACCGCGAGATTCAGAAATATGTCCTGTTTCGCATTACCCTTGAAATGCATGATGAAAACACGAAGGATGAGGTTCGATTGGTCTTTCCAAGGCTGAAGGACGCCTTCATCAAAGACCTCTTCGATTACTACGCCTATCGGTCGCCGGGTAGCGGCGGAATCAACGTCAAAGCGGTGAGACGGCGCCTCAAGCGGGCCAGCGACAGGACGGTCGGCAAGGGCAAGGTCAAGAATGTGCTGATTCAAGGTGCGTTCGAGCGTGCCGCACAATCCAACTGAGCCAAACTCCTAGGGATCGGCAACCAAAATGACATCGGATTATCCAGGGGGGGCCGTGGCCGGCCGCGACCCGACCCGGAGCAATGTCGTTCTGTTGTCGTTCTCGCTCGCGCTCTCGATGTCGGGCAGTTCGCTCGTGCTGGCGACGTCGCCGTTGGTGGCACAGACGATTGCGCCGGACAAGGCACTGGCAACCTTGCCTTTGGCGTTGCAATGGGTGGCCACCATGACGGCCACGGTTCCCGCGTCACTGCTGATGCGGCGCTTCGGCCGGCGCACGATATTCATCGCCGGCCAGTTGATCGGGATGAGCGGCGCGGCGCTCGCCACCTATGCGATCTTCGCCCAAAGCTTTTGGCTATTTGCCGCGGCCGGATTGATCTTCGGCGCCCATAATGCGATCTGGCAATACTATCGCTTCGCCGCGGCCGATACCGCCAGCGAGGCATTCAAGAGCCGGGCGATTTCCTTCGTTCTGGCAGGCGGCGTCATTGCGGCGGTTATCGGCCCGGAACTCGCGAAATGGAGCCGTGATCTCTTCTCGCCGGTCATGTTTGCCGGCGGGTTCACCGCCATGATGGGGCTTTCCGTCGTGACGATCATGTTGCTTACGCGGGTCGATATACCGGTGCCTCGCGCCGAGGAGCGCGCCAGCAGCGGCAGGGCCTTATCGGTCATCGCCCGCCAGCCGGCCTTCGTCGTGGCCGTGCTGGCCGCCATGATCGGCTATACCATCATGACCTTTGTGATGACGGCGACTCCGTTGGCGATGGTCTCATACGGCCATATTTTCGATGACGCGGCCTGGGTCATTCAGTGGCATATCCTTGGCATGTACGCGCCGAGCTTTTTCACCGGACACCTGATCAAGCGATTCGGCGAGGTATGGATGATTTTCGCCGGCGCGGTGCTGATGCTTCTGTGCATTGCGGTCAATTTGAACGGTACCGGCGTTTGGCATTTTTGGGCCGGGTTGGTTCTGCTTGGGCTCGGCTGGAATTTCCTGTTTGTCGGCGGCACGACGCTGCTCATCAGCACATACGCGCCGGAGGAAAAGGCGAAAGTTCAGGCGTTGAACGACTTTCTCGTATTTTCAATGGTTTCAGCGGCGGCGCTGGCATCCGGATGGGTCGAGCACAGCTTCGGCTGGGGCGCGGTCAACTTGGCCGGCGTGGCGCCGATCCTGTTCGTGCTGGCATCCTTGATCTGGTTGGCGCTGATGCGCCGCTGCCAAGCGAAGACACAGCGGTAGGGGCGTGCGCCGGACCGCGTGATCCTGGACCATCCGGAAGGGATCGGCGGTTGCCATCGTCCCCGTGTTCTGGCATGTTCCGGCCGCTTCGCGGCAGCCCATTCGATTCGCGATTTTGGGGGAGTACACGGGTCGCGCGACGCCACGTTTCATCGATTTCTCAATAACAAATCCAGGTTCGGGAAATGCTCGTATTCGTCTTCGTTTGTGTTGCGGTGGCCATTGCTTATGGAATAGTTGCAGGCCGGTCCGTTTGGACCGCGAGCGCCGGTTCCGAGCGGATGCAGGAGATTGCCGGCGCAATCCAGGAAGGCGCCGGGGCCTATCTCAATCGTCAATACACGGCGATCGGCATCGTTGGAATTGTGATCGCACTCATCCTTTACTTCCTGCTCGGCTGGCAGGTCGCTGCGGCCTACGTGATCGGCGCGGTGCTGTCCGGCGCGACCGGATATATCGGCATGCTCGTCTCGGTTCGGGCGAATGTCCGCACCACGGAAGCCGCCCGCACCGGGTTGGCGGAAGGGCTTGCGGTCTCCTTCAAGGCCGGTTCGGTAACCGGGATGCTGGTCGCGGGGCTGGCGTTGTTCGCAGTGGCGGGGACGTACTGGTTCCTGCTGAGCGATGGCGCGAGTGGCCGGGCGCTGGTCGATCCGCTGGTCGGACTTGGGTTTGGGGCATCGCTGATTTCGATCTTCGCGCGATTGGGCGGCGGCATCTTTACCAAGGGCGCCGATGTGGGCGCTGACCTGGTCGGCAAAGTGGAAGCGGGCATCCCCGAGGACGACCCGCGCAATCCCGCGGTGATTGCCGACAATGTCGGCGACAATGTCGGCGACTGCGCCGGCATGGCAGCGGATTTGTTCGAGACCTATGTCGTGTCCGTTGTGGCGACCATGGTTCTGGCGTCGATCCTGTTCGTTGGACAGGCGATCGCCGGACCGTTGATGCTTTACCCGCTGGTGATCGGAGCGGTGTGTATCCTGACCTCGGTAATTTCGACGTTCTTCGTGCGGCTTGGCGCGAGCCAGAGCATCATGGGGGCTCTTTATAAGGGCTTTATCGCCGGCGCCGTGCTGTCGGCGGGAGCGCTTTGGCCGGTTACCGATACCCTGCTTGGCATGGATACCGTCTTCAACGCCGGCGGGCAGTCCTTCACCGGCATGAGCCTGTTCCTTTGCGGCGTCATCGGTCTCTTGCTGACCGGGCTGATCATCTGGGTCACCGAATACTATACCAGCACCGAGTATCGCCCGGTTCGCTCGATCGCCCAGTCGTCGACCACGGGCCATGGCACCAATGTCATCCAGGGGCTGGCCATTTCAATGGAAGCGACCGCGATCCCGGCGCTGCTGATTTGCGCCGCCATAATCGCGACCTACATGCTGGCGGGCCTGTTTGGCATTGCCGTTGCCGTTACCGCCATGTTGGCTCTCGCGGGCATGGTGGTGGCGCTCGATGCCTACGGACCGGTTACGGACAACGCCGGCGGTATCGCCGAGATGGCGGAACTCGACGAA
>JAOTYV010000141.1 GCA_029861675.1 Alphaproteobacteria bacterium | reverse complement strand
TCGATGGATTGAGTCCGGCCGTACCGTGTCATGAAGCATCCCCGGTATGCCATTCGACACCGTCGTCAAGCCGATCTCCGTGCAGTATTCGCGCAAGGCTTCGTTAAAATGCCGGCGCATTCCGTAGGGATAGGCGAAATCGCGCACCTCTCCGCCCAGGATCTCCTCCAGGATCGTTTTGCATTGAAGAATTTCGGACCGTGCCTGTTCGTCGGTGAGCTCGGACAAATTGTGATGCGAGTGGCTGTGGCACCCGATCGTGTGGCCCCGGTTTGCAATTTCGCAAATTTCCGACGCCGACAAAGTTTGTGTCCTGGCCGCGCCGTTCTCGTAGGCGATCCGCTCAAAGAAGACATCGATTTCGTCTTGCGAAACCCGGTCTCGAATCGGTGATGTATTGATGAAGAAGGTCGCCTTGACATCCAGTTCGTCGAAGAGCGGCAAGGTGTCGAGCCAACTGCGGAAATTATCGTCAAACGAGAGGTAGAGCACCCGCCGCCCCTGCGCCGCGACATAATCGCGAGCGTTTACGAACGCATAATCCTGGTCCTTCCAATATCGGACGAATTCCTCGAAATTCGAAAATTCGTCCTTATGGATCTCGTGCAAATAGATCGCCACTTTTTCGGGCATCGGCCGGAGAAACGCGCATTTGTGGACTTCTCGGATTGCCGACTGGCAAAGCGCTTTCACTCTCATAGGCTGCTCGTCTCCCGCGACTTTATAATTTTTGTCATCTCGTCTCGTCCAAACACGTATTACTATGCATAGTATCAATAAGTTATATGGTATTGTTATTGTTCTCTTCGGTACTTGACCGGAGTCCTAGTATTTATGAGACGAGACGGCGTCTTTTCAATCCCTCTGATGGGCATCGGCACGCCGTGATCCGCGGTCGCGCGCCCAGTTTTAAAGCCGTTGGATCCTGGAAGGGCGCTGATCATCGGCATGGCGGATTGGGTACCAACTATGGTGACGAATTTCCGCCGAGATTCCAGCGGCGGATTTGAAAGGCCCCTGCTGCCAAGGGGCGGCGAGCGGCGGCGCCTGCGCTTAAATTTCGCACTCGGCAAAAATTACTGTGAAATCAAAAATTAAGCAGCGATTATCAGGTCAATGCCGAACGTATTACACCTTCTGAATTAATGAATGCATCTGAGACTTGGTCCAAACTGCCGCCACGCTTGGAAATCAAGCATTTCGCGTTGTTGTCGTACGAATGAAGCAGGGAATGGGTCGGGCGGAAAATTCAGATTAATGCCTTATGACAGGGGCCGTGCGACGGTCGGTGGGTCTTCTTGCAAGATGATTTTCTGTCGCGAATTTTCGATTTCGCCGAATTTGGGGTTGGCTGACGCGGTATCGCAAGGAACGTGATGCGGCGCTGGAATGCTCGCAAGATTTCGAAGGGCGCGGCGACGCATGGTTGACGATGACTTGGAGGATCGGGGGAGGTGCCAAATTTTGCATTTTCTCCTTGAAAGATTTGGGTAAATGCACGTTTTAATGTTGAATAATAAATACTTATTTCGTGGCGGCGAAGAAATTGTCTTCGAGGCCGAGGTCGATATGCTGCGCGCCCACGGCTGCACGGTCGATATCCTAACCGAGGACAACGAGAAGGTGGCCGAGCTTGGCGCGCTTCGAACCGCCGCACGCGGCATATGGTCGGCCGAGTCTTACAAGCGCGTGCGTGCGCAACTGCAGTCCAAACCCTACGACGTCATGCATGTGCACAACTATTTCCCCCTGTTGTCCCCGTCTGTTTACTACGCCGCCCGCGCCGAGAATGTACCGGTTGTGCAAACGCTGCATAACTTCCGCCTGATGTGTCCGAATGGCCTCTTTTACCGGGACGGAAAGAACTGCGAAGACTGCCTCGGCAAGATCTTTCCGTGGTCCGCCGTCCGTCACAAATGCTACCGGGACAGCGCGATGGCCAGCGCCGCCGTTGGCGGCATGGTCGCGGCACATCGGCTGGCCGGAACCTGGCGCGACCTCGTGGACACCTACATCGCGCTGTCTGAATTCGGCCGCAACAAATTCCTGACCGCCGGATTGCCGGCCGACAAGGTTGTCATCAAACCGAATTTCCTTGCCCATACCCCCGATCCGGGCGCGGGCAGCGGTGGATATGCGGTCTTCGTGGGCCGGGTTTGCGAGGAGAAGGGCGTCGATACGCTGCTCGAGGCCTGGCGACGACTTGGCCAAAGGCTTCCGTTGAAGATCGTCGGCGACGGTCCCTATTTCGAGGCGGCCGCGGCACAAGCCCGTGACATGAAAAATGTGGAGATGCTGGGCTGGCAGGACAGCGATGCGGTGTACCGCCTGGTTGGTAACGCAAGCTGCCTCGTTATGCCGTCACGCCTGTACGAAGGGCAACCGGTCGTTGTGATCGAGGCGTTTGCAATGGGAACACCGGTGATCATTTCCCGGACCGGACCGTTGCAGGAACTGGTTGAAGACGAGGTGACCGGGCGCTTGTTCAATCCGGGCGATGCCCAGGATCTCGCGGAGAAAATCGCATGGATGATCGACAACAAGGATAAGCACGGTGCGATGCGCGCGGCGGCGCGCGACGCCTATGATGCGAAGTTTTCGGCCGACCGGAATTTCGAGCTTTTGACCGAGATTTATCGGAACGCAGGGCAACGCATGCGGTCGAGTTCCAGTGCAAAAAACAGGGTTTCAAGCTCGACCGATTTCGGGCGCGTGGAATCGTAAGCCAAGGCAGTTCGTGAAATGATCAGCAGCGGAACGAATTTAAGTGTACTGGGTCTATTGCTTGCCGGTTATGCATTCTTCAGCAAGGGATTTGCGTATTTCGGCTTCTCGCCATTCTTCATTGGCGAAATTGTGCTTGTGGCGCTGTTGGCCGGTGTACTCCTGACCCGGTACGATCTCCGGTTTTTCAGGTCACCCATCGTCACGTTGATCCTCCTGTTTGTCCTTTGGCAGGTGATCGCGATCATGGCGGGGCCGAAATATTCGCTGATGGATACGTTGCGCGACTCGGTGGTTTGGGGCTACGCAGCATTCGCATTCATCGCGGCCGCATTGTTGTACGGTACCGGCAATATCGAGAAATCCATTAGCTGGTACGGACGCGTCTTGCCGTGGTTCGTCGTTTGGGCGCCGCTTGGTTACGTACTCTATATCAAAACGATCGGGCTCACGCCGGTTCATGCGGGCACGCGGGTGCCAATGTTGTTGCTTAAGACCGGAGATTTCGGCGTCCATCTTGCCGGCGCGGCTACGTTTTTGGCCTTGGGCCTGCATCGCCGATTTCCGCTGCGCAAAGGCAAGCAGGTCGTCTTTCAGGAGATGTTCTGGTGGTCGGCGATTGCGGCGGGGGTGATCGCCGCCGGCTCCCGGAACCGGGGCGGGATGCTGTCGGTCATGATGGCGCTTCTTGTCGTGACGGTGCTCAAGCCGAATAACCGGTTAAAGAATTTTCTCATTCCCGGACTGATCATCGTCAGCCTTTTCTCCATTTTCGACGTCCGCATTCCGCTCGGTGGCGGAAGAGAAATCTCGATGGATCAGGTTACCAATAACGTCGCGAGCATTTTCACCGAATCGCAGGAGCAGTCACTCTCCGGTACGGCCGAATGGCGTTTGGAATGGTGGCAATCCATCATCGATGACACGGTGTTCGGCAAGGATTTTTGGTTCGGGCGAAGCTACGGTGTGAATTTGGCGGAGGTCGATGGCTTCGCCGATGCGACACAAAATCGAAGTCCGCATAATGCGCATTTGACGATACTCGCCCGGTCCGGAATGCCTGGGCTTGCAATATGGCTAATACTTATTGGGACGATATACTACGTGTTACTTAAGTGTTATTTGCAGTGCTTAAGAACCAACCGGGAATATCTCGGGAATATTAATCTGTGGATAATGGGATATCTTACGGCCTTCTTGGTAAATTCTTCCTTCGATGTGTTTCTAGAGGGCCCGCAGGGTGGCATCTGGTTCTGGAGTCTCGTGGGATTCGCCATTGCCGTCACCTATACCCAGCAGGCACAGGTAGTACGCCGGCCGCGCGTTGCTCCTGTGGCCGGCCGGCGAGCGATGTGAGACGCGAACGATGTGTGGAATAGTCGGCCTTTATAATCTGCCCAGGGTGGCGCATCTCCTGCCGGACATGCTCGGCGCGATCGCCCATCGGGGCCCGGACGCGGAGGGCATCTACACCGGTGAGCATCGCGGTGTCGGGGTGCAGCTTGGCCATCGTCGGCTTTCGATCATCGATTTGTCCGAGGCGGCCAACCAGCCGTTCGAGAAGCATGATTTCGTCCTCGTCTACAATGGCGAAATTTACAATTACAAGGAGCTCTCGGCGGAGCTGAAGACGCGCGGCGTTACGTTCCGGACCACGTCGGATACCGAAGTGCTGCTCGAGGCTTGGCGTGAATGGGGGCCGGACTGTCTGACCCGGCTGCGCGGCATGTTCGCCTTCGCCTTGTTGAACAAGAAAACCGGCCAAATGTTTCTGGCGCGCGATCCATTTGGCATCAAGCCGCTGTTCTTCACGGTGCGCCACGGCGGCTTGGCTTTCGCCTCCGAACTGAAGGCGCTGAGCACCGCCTTGCGCGACGAGCTGCAGATCGACCATACGGCGCTGGTGTCGTCGCTGATGTATTATTGGGTGCCGGAGCGGCAATGCGTCTTCAAGGGCGTTGAGAAACTGCCCCCGGGGCACTGGGCGGAGATTTCGCCGGACGGCACATTTCAGCGCCACAGCTATTTCGATCCGCAGCGCGAACTCATTCACTCGAAGTACAGCGATCTCGGTGCGGATGAACTGCGCGCCATCATCGAAGATTCGGTCGAGGCGCATCTTGTCGCGGACGTGCCGGTCTCGGCGTTTCTCAGCGGCGGCCTCGATTCAAGCCTGCTGACCGCCATCGCGGCCGGCAAGGGCTATCAAATTGAGGGCTACACCATCTCGTTCCGCGAAGACGACCGGCGGCTCGAGGCGATGCCGGACGATCTGTTTTATGCGCGCAAGATCGCCAAGCAGTACGACATTCCGCTGCACGAAATCGAAATCGCGCCGGATGTGGCCGACATGCTGCCCAAGATGGTGCAGTTCCTCGACGAGCCGATCGGCGACGCCGCCGCGATCAATGCCTATCTGATCTGCCAGGCGGCCCGTGAAAGCGGCGTTAAGGTCTTGCTGTCGGGGATGGGCGCGGATGAGTTGTTCGGCGGCTACCGCAAGCACTATGCGTGCATGCTGGCGTCGCAGTACCGGCGGGTCCCGCAAATATTGCGCCAGGGCGTGGTGCGCCCAATCGTCGATGCGCTGCCGGTCGCCGGCCGCAAGCGGGGCTATCGCACGGCGCGCTGGGCCAAGCGGTTCCTGTCCTTCGCCGACATGCCGGAGGAGTCGGCGTTCCGGCGCAGCTATACCCATTACGGCGTGCCGGAATTCGGGGACCTTCTGCATCCGGACCACCACGGGTCGGTGGATCAATTGGTCGACGAGCACGCGGAGATTTACGGGCAATACAAGAACGGCAACTCCGGCGATGCGGTAAACAGCATGTGCTACACGGATTTGCGGCATTTCCTGCCGGGGCTCAATTTGGCGTACACGGATCGGGCTAGCATGGCGGCCTCGACCGAGGTACGCGTGCCCTATGTCGACAAGGAAGTGGTGGCGGCGGCCTTTGCGATCGCGGGCAAGCACAAGATCGTTGGACGGGAAACCAAGTCCATCCTGAAGAAGGCGGCCGAGCCGTGGTTGCCGCGCGAAGTGATCTACCGGCCGAAGGGGCTGTTCAGCGCGCCATTGCGGGCGTGGATCCGGCGCGACCTCAAGACCATGGTCGAAGACCTGCTGATGCACGGCAACATGGTGAAGTCCGGGTTTTTGAATCGCGATTATCTGCGCGGCATGGTCGACGAAGACCGGGCCGGCACGGCCGATCGTTCCAAGGAAATTTGGCAGCTGATGACGTTGGAAACCTGGCTGCAGCAACAAAAGGCGACGCTGTAGGTCCCGTCACCGGGATCACGCGCCGATAATGAGGGGAGCCGCCTGACGGCAACGGTGATGAAACAGATTGCACAGAACTACAAATCCGGCGACATCTCATTGCTCGATGTGCCGGTGCCGGCCTGCAAGGCCGGCGGCGTCCTGGTGCGCAGCGATTTTTCGCTGATCTCCATGGGCACCGAATCGATGAAGATTCACGAAAGCAAGCTGTCGCTCATCGGCAAGGCGCGGGCGCGTCCCGACCAGGTCAAAAAAGTGATGGAAACGATGGCCCAGCAGGGCCCGGTCGCGACCTACAAAAAGGTGATGAACCGGCTCGACAGCTATACGCCGCTTGGCTATTCGCTGTCCGGTGTCGTGGTTCAGGTTGGCGCCGGCGTCGATGAATTCACGGTCGGCCAACGGGTCGCCTGCGGCGGCAATTTGTATGCCCTGCACGCGGAATATAATTGGGTGCCGAAGAATCTCTGTGTGGCGGTTCCCGACGGCGTGCCGTCGCTGCAGGCCGCCTTCGCCACCGTCGCGTCGATCTCCATGCAGGGATTCCGGCAATCCGAGGCCAAGCTGGGGGAAACCGCCTGCGTCATCGGTCTGGGGCTGGTCGGTCAGGTCCTGGTGCAAATCCTGCGCGCCGCCGGCGTGCAAGTGGTCGGCATCGATGTTTCCGAGGAGCGCTGCACCTTGGCGGAACGCTTCGGCGCGACCGCTTGCGGCGTGCCGGGTGCGGCGTCCTTCGATACGATGAAGGGCCGGTTGCTGGCGATGACCGGCGGGGCCGGGGCCGACCATGTCTTCCTGTGCGCGGGCGGCAACAGCAACGCGCCGGTCGAGACCGCGGTCGAACTGGCGCGCGACCGCGCCCGGGTGACCGATATCGGCAAGTGCAAGCTCGACCTGCCGTGGAACGCCTATTACGAAAAAGAGCTGGACCTGCGGTTCTCGCGCTCCTACGGGCCGGGCCGGTACGATCCGACTTATGAGGAAGGCGGCGTCGACTATCCGATCGGCTATGTCAGGTGGACCGAGCGCCGCAACATGGAATGCGTGCTCGACCTGCTCGCGGCCGGCAGCCTCGATTTCGAAGGCATCATCAGCGACGTTCTGCCGTTCGAGGATGGCGTGTCGGTGTATGAGCGGATCAATTCGGGGGAACTGGGCGGCCTCGGGATCGTCTTCCGCTACCCGGAACAGGGCGAAGAAATTGTTACGCCGGCACGGGCGGCGCCGGTGGTGCTCAATTCCCTGCGCGTGCAGCCCCGGCCACTCGATCAGGTGCGGCTTGGCGCCATCGGCTGCGGCAACTATGCGACGACCATGCTGCTGCCGCATCTGAAGGCCAATCCGGACGTGGTCTTGAAGGAGGTCGCCACGGCGACCGCGCTGTCGGCGGCCAATGCGCAATCGAAATTCGAGTTCGAGCGGGTTTCGACCGACTACCGTGCGATGCTGGCGAGCGACGATATCGACGCCGTACTCATCGCGACCCGTCACGACAGCCACGCCTTCATGGTGTGCGAGGCGTTGCGCGCCGGCAAGGCGGTCTTCGTCGAGAAGCCGCTCGCCATCGATGCGGCACAGTTGGCGGCGGTCCGCGACACCATTCTGGAAACCGAGAACGATCGGCTGATGGTCGGCTTCAACCGCCGTTTTTCCAAAATTCTGACGGATTTGAAGGACGCATGGGGTGGCTGCGCCGGTCCGCAGACGGTCAATCTCACGGTCAACGCCGGACAGCTTGATCAGACCAGCTGGTACGGCCAGTCGGATACCCAGGGCTCGCGCTTCGCGGGCGAGGGCGGGCATTTCATCGATACCGTCTCGTGGTGGCTCGATAGCGACCCGGTCGATGCCGTCGCGCTGCGCACGCCGGACGACCCGGACAATTTGATGACGATGCTGACCTACGCGGACGGATCGGTTGCCAAGATCGCGTATATGACAAGCGGCGATGCGAAATATCCGAAGGAAGTGATGGAGGTGTTCGGCGACGGCAAGGTCGCCCGGCTGCACAACTTCCAGCGCACCGAGGTCTGGCATCGGGGCAAGTGCCGCAAGGCGAGCAAGATGGGCATCGACAAGGGACAGAAGCAGGAACTGGCCGCCTTCGTCGAAGCGGTCAAGACGGCCACGCCAATGCCGATCTCTCTGGAATCGCTATTTGCCACGACCGCGGCAACCTTCGCCAGCATTCGCAGCACGATGACCCGGCGGGTCGAGCCGGTCGCCGACTGGGCCGCCGATCTCGAAGAGAATGCGGATGGCGTCGCAGATCTGGGGGCGGCGGAATGAACCTGGTTTGGTATGCGCGGCGGTTGTCGCGGATGTCTCCGGCGGAAGTCTGGGGACGTCTCGGCGACGCGTGGGTGAAGCAACGGTGGCGCCGGCGGCAGGTCCAGCCGGGCGGCGTCGACGACTTGCCCGTGCCCGACGCGGTGCCGGACTTTGCCAGCCCGATCGATCCCGCCGTGGCAGGCTCGTTGCCCGATGCGGTGCGCGAGCGCATCGTGGCGGCGGCGGATGAAGCGGTCGCCGGCCGATTCCGGTTTTTCGACCGGGTGCGCGACGATCTGAATGGCGATCCGGATTGGTTCCTCGATCCGCGGACCGGAATGCGGGCGCCGCAGGCCGATTATGCTTTCGATATCGACTACCGGCGCGCCGAAAAGGTGGGCACGGTGAAGTATGTCTGGGAGCCGTCGCGCCACCACCAGCTTACGGTCATGGCGGCGGCGTATTTCATCACCGGCAATGAGATCTATGCCGAGGCGGTTGCCCGGCAGCTTCGCTCCTGGTGGCGCAACAACCCATTTCTGTCGGGCATTCACTGGACCAGTGGAATCGAACTGGGCGTGCGGCTGATCTCTTGGGTTTGGGTCCGCCGGCTTTTACATGGCTGGGACGGCGTCCGCCTGTTGTTCGACGACAACCCGACATTCCTTCGCCAGCTTCACCATCATCAGGAGTTTCTGGCCGAGCTGGTCAGCCACGGATCCTCCGCCAATAATCACGTTCTGGCCGAGGAGGCCGGGCAATTCGCCGCGTGCTGTGCCTTTCCGTATTTTCCGGAGACCGATGGATGGCGCGAAAGATCGGCCGAAACGCTGGTGCGCGAGCTGCGCGCACAGACTTTTGCGAGCGGGATCAATCGCGAGTTGGCCAGCAGCTATCACCTGTTCGTGCTGGAGCTGATGCTCGCCGCGGCGATGGAAGGTGAGGCGTCCGGCCATCCGCTGGGTGTCGACGCCTGGGTCACGGTTTGCCGGATGAGCGACGCCCTGGCGGCAATGGTCGATGGCGCCGGACGGCCGCCGCGTCAGGGTGACGGCGACGATGCGCGGGGGCTCCTGCTGGATGCCGCCGAAGCGGAACCGGTGACGCCCTTGCTAAGCATTGGCGCCACCCTGTTCGGCGCCTGCGATTGGTGGCCGGCGGCGGAAGAAGAGGATCTGCGAAGCCTGCTCTGGCGGCAGATGATCGAGGGTGCGCCCCGGATCGAGGGACGTCCCGCCGCGCGGCCCAACCGGTTCGATGATGCGGGCATCGTTCTGCTGCGCGACGATGGCGACGGCGAAGATGACATTTGGTGCCGCTGCGACCACGGTCCGCATGGGTTCGGTCCTCTGGCCGCCCATGGCCACGCGGACGCCCTGTCCGTTGAACTGCGCTGCGGCGGTGTCGACATCCTCGCCGATCCCGGTACTTATACCTATCAGGGTGAGCAGCAATGGCGTTCGTATTTCAAGTCAACGATCGGCCATAATTGTCTGGAATTAAACGGCGTTGATCAATCCGTTTCAGGCGGTTCGTTCCTCTGGATGAAGACCGCGCGGTCCGAATTGATTTCGCTCGAAGGGCTCGAGTCCGGCGAGACGGCACGCTGGTGCGCCGCGCATGACGGATATGGGCGGTTGAAGCCCGGTGCCCGTCATGTTCGCACCGTGACGATGCACCGCGGTCAGCGGCGCATCGTGCTGGAGGACGCGATTGAAAGCGAAGCGGCGCATGCCGGCCGTCTGGCCTTTCATTTGGGGCCGGACGTCACCTGTGAATTGCAGGACGATGTCGCCCGGTTGAGCTGGCAAACGGCGGCCGGGACACGGGCGGCGACGATGTGGCTGCCGGGCGGTCTCCGCTGGGACGCCATCCGCGGCCAGAACGTGCCGCCGCTCGGATGGTATTCGCCGTGCTTCGGCGCGAAGACGCCGACGACGACGCTGGTCGGAGTCGGAGAAATTCAGGAATCAACCACATTGACCACCGAGATCGTCATCGAGCCATTGGCGCGCGCTGTGGTGGATCAGGTCACAGAACCACAGGCGGAAGTATGCCTGCCCGGGCTGAATTAGGAGAATAAGAATGAAAATCACAATTTTCGGCCTCGGCTATGTCGGCGCGGTATCCGCCGCCTGCCTCTCGAAGGAGGGGCACACGGTAATCGGCGTCGACGCCAACGATGCCAAGGTCGATTTGATCAACAGCGGGCAGACGCCGGTGATCGAAAAGGACATCGGCGAGATGATCGCCGAAGCCGTCGACAATGGCAGCCTGCGGGCGACCACGGACGCGCCGATGGCGATCGCGGAGAGCGATCTGGCAATCGTCTGTGTCGGCACGCCGAGCCAGTCGAACGGCAATCTTGGCCTGACCTTCATCCAGCGGGTGTGTGAGGATATCGGCAGTGCGCTGAAGGAAAAGGACGAATTCTGCGCCGTGGTGATCCGCAGCACCGTATTGCCGGGAACCATCCGCGATGTCGTCATTCCGGCGCTTGAGCGGACCTCGGGCAAGCGCGCGGGCGAGGATTTCGGTGTTGGCTTCTTCCCGGAATTCCTGCGGGAGGGCACGGCGGTCTACGACTTCTACAATCCGCCGAAGATCGTCGTCGCAACATCGGATGATCGTAGCCAGGCCATGCTGGAGGAACTCAACGCCGACTTCGCCGTCCCGGTGATCCGAGCGGAATTCGAAACCGCGGAAATGGTGAAATACGCGGACAATTCCTGGCATGCGGTCAAGGTCGCCTTCGCCAACGAGATCGGCAGCATCAGCAAGTCGCTGGAGATCGACGGCGGCGAAGTGATGAACATTTTCTGCCAGGATCGGAAGCTCAACATTTCCGACAAATACCTTCGTCCCGGTTTTGCGTTTGGCGGGTCTTGTCTGCCAAAGGATGTGCGGGCGCTGGTGTACAAGGGGCGGCATCTCGACCTCGACCTGCCGTTGTTGAACGCGGTCCTGCCGAGCAACGAACGCCATGTCGACCGGGCGCTAAAGATGGTCCTCGACCTCAACGAACGCCGCGTCGGCGTGCTCGGGTTGAGCTTCAAGGCGGGTACCGACGATTTGCGCGAGAGCCCGGTCGTCGAATTGGTCGAACGGCTGCTCGGCAAGGGGCACGAAATCCGCATCTTCGACCGCAACGTCAATCTCAGCCGGCTGGTTGGCGCCAATCGGGCCTACGTCTTCGAGCACCTGCCGCATATCGCCAGCCTGCTGGTCGACGATGTGGATGAGGTGGTCAACCGGGATGGTCCGATCGTGATCGGCAATAACGACAACTATTTCTCGGAGGTCGT
>JAOTYV010000430.1 GCA_029861675.1 Alphaproteobacteria bacterium | reverse complement strand
CCGACAATGACGATATTCAGGTCCGGGAACAGTTCGGTCAGTTGGCGCAGCGGCGTATGGACGATCGGGCAGTCCTCGCTGCACCGCACGCCGATGACCCGCACTTTATCGTCCGCCAAAGGAATCATATCGAACGCGCCGGGAACGGCGAGACGCCGCGAGATCGCCTGCGCCACCTCAATCTCCGGCGAGATAATGACGTCAATCGGCATGTGGTCGCGGCTGAACAGATCGGCCCATACCGGCTCGAGAAAGCTCTGTTGGCGAATCCGAGCGATCTTGGTCGGGACATTGAACAGAGAATGCGCGACCTGACACGCCACCATATTGACCTCGTCGCCATAGGTGACCGCGATGATCATGTCGGAATCAGCGGCGCCCGCGTTTTCGAGAACATCGGGCTGCGACGCATTGCCGACGAATGCCTGAACGTCGAGAGATTCATTGACCTTGGCAATCAGCTCGGCCGATTGGTCGATGACCGTCACCTCGTGTTGTTCGCTGGCGAGATACGCCGCGATATGAAACCCGACCTGCCCGGCCCCGCAAATGATCACTTGCATGGGGCGTGTCCGCCTGGGGCAACGCTATGCATCTGGTTTAGGTCCCCGTTCGGCATTGTGCACGCCCAAGCCCTTCAGCTTCCGGTGCAAGGCGGCGCGGTCCATGCCGACAAAGGTGGCGGTGCGGCTGATGTTGCCGCCAAATCGCGCCAGATGAAATGTCAGATACTGCCGTTCGAAATCCTCCCGCGCCTCGCGCAGGGGTTGGTTCATAATGCCGAATGCCGGATCGGATTTCAGGAAATCCTGCGAATTGTTGCCGATCGCCTCGGCAACCATTTCCGCCCGTACCGGCGCTTCCGGATCATCCATGTCGGCCAGTAACAGGCGTTCGATCGCGTTGGCGAGTTCCCAGATATTGCCCGGCCAATCATGCGCCTGCAGGGCGATCAATGCGTCTTCGGAGATGCGCCGCGCGCTCTTGCCCTTCGCGATCGCAGAGCGTTCCATCAAATCCATCGCCAGGGCGGGAATATCCGCCACCCGTGCGATCAGTGGCGGCACGAAAAGCGGCACAACATTGAGGCGGTAGTACAAATCCTCACGAAACCGGCCGATTTGAATTTCGTGAGTGAGATCGCGGTTGGTCGTCGCAATGACACGGACGTCGACCTCGACCCAGCGGTCGCCGCCGTGTCGCTGGAAACGCGGCTTGTGCAGGACCCGAACGATTTTGGCCTGCGTTTCAAGCGGCATGTCGGCAATCTCGTCCAGCAACAGCGTCCCGCCATGCGCTTGTTCGAGTACGCCGATCCGGCGCGGTGTGTCGTCGATTGCTTCCGAGCCAAACAACGAAAGTTCAAGCCGGTCCGGCTCGAGGCCGGCACAGTTCAAGACAATAAAGGGACCGGCCGCGCGCATTGATTGCTCGTGCAGGAGCCGTGCGACGCAGCTCTTACCCGCCCCCGGCGATCCCGTTATCAGCACCCGGCTGTCGGTGGGAGCAACCTTGGCGAGGCCTTGGCGCAATTGATTGAGCATCGGCGAATTGCCGGTCAGATCCGTAAGCGGACCGCCCACCTGTTCCTGCAACGCGCGATTTTCCCGCCGCAAACGGGAATCCTCGACGGCGCGTTCGATACTGTGCAGCAGAACGTCGGATTTGAACGGTTTCGTTAAGAAGTCGTAGGCGCCCATCTTCGTCGCCCGAACGGCCATATCGACGGTCGCGTGCCCGCTGATCATCAGGACCTGCTGATCCGGATTCTCCGCCCGAATCATATCGAGCATCTGCAAGCCGTCATGCTGGCTATTCTGCAGCCAAACATCGAGGATCATGAGGTTGGGCTGGCGGGCGGAAATCGCGGAATAAGCTTCGCTGCTATTCGCCGCCTCGCGGGTCTGATACCCCTCATCCTGAAGAATGCCGGCAATCAGCTTGCGGATATCCGCTTCGTCGTCGACGATCAGAACATCGGTCGCCATGGCGTCCTATCTCCCCGCCGTCAGGCCGTGTTCGCGCGCCTGCATTCGTTGATCTTCCTCGTCTGCCGCCGCCGACTCCGCATCTTTGGCATCGACCGGCGTACCGAGCAAGACAAGCCGCGCCCGCGCACCCCCGGCCGGCGCGTCGTCTAGTATCAGCTGGCCGTTATGGTCTTCCATAATCTTTTTGACAATAGCCAAACCCAAACCGGTGCCTTTCTTGCGGGTCGTGAAATATGGCTCCGTGAGGCGCTCGCGGGCTTCCCCGGGCAGGCCGCGCCCATTGTCCTCGACTTCGATTGTGACCCGGTCGTCCTCTTGGACAAGCCGAACCACGATATGGCCCGGCGGCAAATTCGCGCCCTCGCGGCCTTCGATGGCGTCCGTAGAATTCAGGAGTAGATTGGTCAAGGCCTGTACCATCTGTCGCCCGTCACAACGGAAGTAAACCGTGCCTTCCGGCAATTCGGTTTCGATTTCAACGTTGCGGCCCGCATTACGCTGCAGGAAGACGGCTTGGCGGCACAGGTCCGAAATGTTTTCAATGCGGATGACCGGTTTAGGAACCCGGGCGAAATTGGAGAACTCGTCCACCATGCGGCCGATATCGCCGACATGCCGGACGATTGTATCGGTGCAGGTTATGAAGGTGTCCCGGTCGCTGGTGATTTCCTGAAGATATTTGCGTTTCAGCCGTTCGGCCGAAAGTTGAATCGGCGTAAGCGGATTACGGATCTCGTGGGCGATGCGGCGCGCCACGTCGGCCCACGCCGCCTTGCGCTGGGCCACGACCAAATCCGACACGTCATCGAAGGTGATGACATATCCGGAAATCTCCTGCGCCTCACGCTCGACGGCGATACGAACGAGCAACGTGAGCGTTTCTTTCGCCCGCTGAAGCTTCAATTCTGACTCGACGGGCCGCCCACCGCGCTGCGCTTGTGCCTGCTGCAGCAAATCGGAAATCTCGGGGACGATCTCGACGAGCGGCCGGCCGATCATCTTATCCGGATCAATATCGAGAAAATCGCCCGCCGAACGGTTGGGCAGATTGATCACGCCCTTTTCGTCCAAGCCGATGACGCCCGCGGAAATTCCCTCAAGGACCGCCTCGGT
>JAOTYV010000429.1 GCA_029861675.1 Alphaproteobacteria bacterium | reverse complement strand
CGCGGATCGCCCAGGGTGTAGTTCGAGATGGTCGACGTCGACAGGGCGAACACCCAAGTGCCGTCCTTCTTGGCGCGCTGTTCGAAATAGTTACCGCCGAGGATGCCGCCAGCGCCCGGCTTGTTGACGACCAGAATTTTCGGATTGCCGGGCAGGTATTTTTGGAAATACGGCAGCATGAACCGCGTGTAACTGTCCGTTCCGCCCCCTTCATTGAAGGGCACGATGATGGAAATGCGTTTGCCCTTGAAATCCGCGGCCGCAGCGTCTTTGGCGGCGATTCCAATGAGCGTAAAGGCGGCGGCGGATACCGCAAGCAAAGCCGCCAAACTCAATTTTTTGAACATAGAAAGTCCTCCCAATCCAAAATTTGAATTTGGATCCGCCCATGTACGGACAAAAGGACAGTTATCTGACCGCACCCCCGCGCGAGCTTCCGCTTGCCGGTTGGGCAAATCATGTTTCTTGATCTTATTGCGTAGTGTTCAACGGTAAACGAACATGAGGCCGCGTGGCAAGGGAGCCCACGCCACCGTTACGATCATCCGGCAGAAATCCAACGGAGGAGAGTTGCCATGAACAAGCAATACACACCGGGCACGGTCGCTCCGCCCTTCAGCGCCTATAGCCACGCGGTCGAAATTCCGGCGGACGCACGCACGCTTCATATCTCCGGACAGATCGGCGTCAGACCCGACGGCAGTATCCCCGACGGCATCGAAGCGCAGGTCGAACAGGCGTGGGAAAACCTGGTCGCGATCCTGGCCGACGCGGATATGAGCGTCGCCGACATCGTCCGCACCACGACCTTCGTCGTGAAGCCAGACGACGTGGCCGCCACCCGTGCGATCCGGACCAAATATCTGGGCGACTGTAAACCGGCGTCGACCCTGCTGGTCGTAGCCGCGCTGGCGCGGCCGGATTTCCTGTTCGAACTCGAAGCGGTCGCGGCGAAGGAATGACAGCGTAGTAGCGCACGGCGATATCGTCGCCACGCGCTTCACGCAATCGGCGCGGCGTCGTCGATCATGAATTGGACGTCTTCGCGGCCCTGCCAGCGATCGATCCGCAAGGTCCCGGCGATATGCAGCGGCAGGCCGCCGGACTTCAGCAGGGCATCGCCCAACGGCTCGCCGAGCACCCGGAAGGCGATCGCCTTCAAGTGGCCGCCGCCCTCGCCGGTCAGAAAACAGCGCACGTGGTTCTCGCCGACCACATCGGCCCGGGCCACCCGCGCGGCCGGCAAGGCGAAGCGCGGCCGGGGATTGCCGGCGCCGAAGGGCGCGAGCCGTTCGATGGTGTGCACCAGGTCAAGCGTCGCCGCCGCCGGCATCAACGCGCCGTCCAGCATCATGCGCGGCGTCAGCCCGCCCGGACCGGACTGTTCGGCGATACGCGCGGAGAGGAAGTCCCGAAACGCCGCCTCCTGATCCGCGGCCACCGTAAACCCCGCGGCCATCTTGTGCCCGCCGCCGTTGATCAGCAGGCCGCTCTGCCGCGCCGCGATAATCGCCGCGCCGAGATCGACGCCCCGCACCGATCGGCCCGATCCCTTGCCGACGCCGTCCGCCATTGCGACCACGCATGCCGGGCGGTTGAAGCGATCTTTCAGCCTGCCGGCGACAATACCGATCACGCCCGGGTGCCAGTCTTCCGCCGACACATAGACCAGGGATGCATCATCCGCGCCGCTGGCGATGCGTGCCTCGACTTCGGCCATTGCCGCCTCGAGGCATGTCGCCTCGATCGCGCGCCGCTCGGTGTTGTAACTGTCCAACCGTTCCGCGTAGGCATGCGCCTGTGCGGCGTCTTCCGTGCTCAACAGGTCGGCGCCGAGCCAGGATTCCCCGACCCGCCCGCCCGCGTTGACGCGGGGACCGAGCAGGAAGCCCGCATGGTAGGCCTCCGGCGTCTCCTTGATGCGGGCAACGTCGGCGAGCGCCACGATCCCCTTATTGCTCCGTTGCGTCATGACCTTGAGTCCCTGCGTGACCAGCGCCCGATTGACGCCGGTCAGCGGCACCACATCGCAGACGGTGCCCAACGCCACGAGGTCGAGCCAGGCACGCAAATCCGGCTCGGGCCGTGTCTCGTACCAACCGGACTCGCGCAGCGCCCGGTTCACCGCGACGACCAGCAGAAAGGCCACCCCGACCGCCGCAAGCTGGCCGTGCGGGCTGTCGTCATCCAGCCGGTTCGGGTTAACCACCGCGCATGCCGCCGGCAACCGGGGCTCGGCCACGTGATGGTCCACGACGATGACGTCGATCCCGGCCGCCGCCGCGCCGTCGAGCGGCTCGAAGGCGGTGATGCCGCAGTCGACCGTGCACACCACGCGCGCGCCCTTGTCGCGCAGCGCCATCAGCGCCGGCAGGTTCGGTCCATAGCCTTCGCGCTGCCGGTCGGGAATGTAGGTCTCGACGGTCCCGCCGACCGCCTGAAAGAAGCGCTTTAATAGCGCCGTCGATGTCGCGCCATCGACGTCGTAATCCCCGAAAATGCCGATGGTTTCGCCATCGCGGATCGCGCCCATAAGCCGCGCCGTCGCCTCGTCCATGTCCCGCAAGTGGCGCGGGTCCGGTAGCTGGTCCCGTAGTGATGGATTGAGAAACAGCTCGACCTCGTCGATCCCGACGCCGCGCGCGGCGAGGAGACGGCCGATCATCTCGGGCAGGGAATGGCGCTGGGCGATCGCCAGACCGGCGCGTTCGTCGGCCGCCGACATCTCCCACCGGTTGCCGCCGGCGGATTGGTCGACGCCGAGGAAGGCCGGCGTCTCTGACATCAGCCTTGCGGCGCCGTCCAGGTTTTACGGTCGAAATTATGCGTCGCCGCCACTTTGCGAACCGTGCCGGTCTTGGAGCGCATGACCATGGAATGGGTTTCCGCCCCGCCCGAATAGGTGCGCACGCCCCGCAGCATGGTGCCGTCGGTGACGCCGGTCGCGGCGAACATGACATCGCCCTTGGCCAGATCGAGTAGATCGTATTTCCGCTGGAGATCCTCGATCCCCCACTTGGCGGCGCGCGCCTTCTCATCGTCGTTGCGGAAGATCAGCCGACCCTGGAACTGGCCGCCGATGCAGCGCAAGGCCGCCGCCGCAAGCACGCCTTCCG
>JAOTYV010000140.1 GCA_029861675.1 Alphaproteobacteria bacterium | reverse complement strand
CAAGCGCATGCATGCGGGCCGGTCGTCGCAGAGTGGGCTGTACGGCGCGCTGCTGGCGGCCAACGGATTCACCGGCATCCAGGACGTGTTCGAGAGCGAGTATGGCGGCTACTGCACCACCTTCTCGCGCTCGCAGGACCGCTTCGACATGACCGAGCTGAGCCGCGGCCTCGGCACCGACTTCGAGACCATGAAGATCAGCCTGAAATTCTATTCCTGCGTCGGCAGCAACCACACCACGCTCGACGCCATCCGCAGCATGCAGGAACGCCACCCCTTCGAGGCGGACGACGTGGAACGCTTCGTGGTGCACGGATCGCAGGTGACGGTCGATCATGTGGGCTGGCCCTACAAGCCGGAAGGCCTGACTTCGGCGCAGCTCAACCTGCCGTTCTGCGTCGCCACCTACATGCTGGAGGGCGATTGTTTCGTGGAGCAGTTCACCGAGGACTGCGTCGCCGACCCGGACCGCATGGCCTATTCCGAGCGGGTCGAGACCATGCACGACGCGGAGATCACCGCGAAGGGCTCGACCGCGCGCCACGAGGTCTGGGTCGAGACCTTCCTGAAGGACGGCACCCGCCTGGAACAACGCTGCGAAGCGCCGCGCGGCAGCGAACACAGCTTCGCCTCGGCCGACGACGTCGCCGCGAAGTTCAAGAAGCTCGCCAAGCACACGATCCCCGACAAACAGGCGGATGCGCTGTGCGACGCGGTGCTGAACATGCAAGACCTGAAGGACGCGGGCGAGATCGCACGGTTGTTAGGCGGGGCGTAGGGGTCAGGCGGGCCTAGCCCTAACCATCCACCCGCGCCGGCATCGTCAGGAATCCCTCGACGATGTGGAAGAACCGCGCGCGGTTGACGCCGAGCGGCGCGGAGTGCGCCTGGCCGGCGACGATGACGAACTGCTTGTCCATGTTCGGCAGCTTTGAATAGAAGGCGAGCAGGTCTTCCTCGGTGGCGATGCCATCATGTTCGCCGCGCACGATCAGCACCGGGCAGCCGATCTTGGCCGGGTCGACCACCGGCAGGTTCTGACACATGTCGAGATAGGTGCCGGTCGGCACCGAATCGCCGAATGCTTCCTCCGCATCCGCGATCGCCTCGCCGATGATCGCTTCCGAGGTGCCCGGCTTGTCGCGGGTGAAAATGCTCTGATAGAAGGCGCGGTCGACCGGACGCGTGTTGTGGGTGCGGTAGTGCTCCAGGTTCTCACGCCGCTTGATCAGGGTCGGCGCATCCTTGCCGGTCCACACGAAGGCGTCGAGGATCACCCGGTCGACCCGCTCGGGGCAGGCTTCGGCGAAGGCGGCGGCGCGGATCGCGCCGGAGGACTGGCCGTAGAACATGTATTTTTTCTGGCCGGTTTCACGCTCGACCGCCGCCATCGCGGCCTGTAGGTCCTCGACGCCGCTGGCGATGTCCGAATTGCCGTCGGTGCGCGACGACCGGCTGTAGCCTTCATGATCCATCGTCCAGACGTCGAAACCCAGCTCGGCGAAATGGTCCATCATCGAGTAGTGGCTGCGCCCGTCCACGATCAGGTCGAAGCTGGTGCGCCCGCCGAAGGTCGAGCCATGCACCAGGAAGAACACCGGCCGCGGCCCGTCTTTCGCCGGCGCGGCCAGTTGCTTGCGGTAGATGTAAAGTTCCACCGCGCCTTTGTTGGCCCAGTATTCGGTGCTTTTGATGTTCGACATGATGGCCCCTCTTTGCTCCGTGCCGCCCCTTCCCCGTCGTCACTCCCGCGAACGCGGGAGTCCAGACGAACCCGTGGATTCCCGCCTACGCGGGAATGACTCCAAAATGTACGATCCCGTGCGGCCGCTCAAAAACTCATCAGCGGCATCTGTTTTTCCGGATAGCGGGTGCCGGAGGTTGCGCCGACCTGGAATACCGCTTCGAGCGCGGCGCAGTCCGCCTTGCTGAGAGTGACGTCGAGCGCCTTGACGTTTTCTTCCAGGTGCACGCGTTTGCGGCTGCCGGGGATCGGCACGATGTGTTCTCCCTGCGCCAACACCCAGGCGAGCGCGATCTGCGCCTGGGTACAGCCCTTATCCTGGGCCAGCGCGTCGAGCGGTTCGAGCAGCGCCAGATTTTGCCGCAGGTTTTCGTCGTGGAAGCGCGGGTGGTCGTGCCGCCGGTCGCCGTCCGGCAGGTCGTCCACCGCGCGCACCGCACCGCTCAGAAATCCGCGCCCGAGCGGGCAATACGCCACATAGGTCACGCCGAGTTCGCGGCAGAGCGGCAGGATTTTCCGCTCCGGATCGCGGGTCCACAGCGAATATTCCGTTTCCAGCGCGCTGATCGGATGCACCGCCTGCGCGCGGCGCAGGATGTCGGGCTTGGCCTCCGACAGGCCGAGATGGCGCACCTTGCCCTGCTCGACCAGTCGCGCCATCGCGCCCACCGTGTCCTCCACGGGCACCTCGGGGTCGACCCGATGCAAGTAATAGAGGTCGATGACGTCGGTGCCGAGCCGCTTCAGGCTGCGCTCGCACGCGACCGGCACATAGTCCGGCTTGGCGTTGGTGCCGCCGCGCTGGCCCTGCGGCCCGCGGATGTTGCCGAACTTGCTGCTGACGAAGGCGTCGCCGCGCCGCCCCTGCAGCGCCTGCGCCAGCAATTCCTCATTGTGGCCGTTGCCATAGGCGTCCGAGCTGTCGAGAAAAGTGACGCCGAGATCGAGGGCGCGCCGAATCGTCGCGATCGATTCCGCGTCATCCCGCGCCAGCTTCTCCGGCGACATGCCGGAACAGCCGAGGCCGATGGCGGAGACCATTTCGCCGGAACTCCCCAAGGGTCGTTGTTTCATGAGCCATCCTCCCTAACCATCGAATTCCAGAATATCGAGCCCGTTCACCCGGTCGAGGAGATAGATCAATCCGCGCCCGTCCACATCCACGTCATTGCTGGCCGGGCACGGCGAGTCGCCGACCGGCTCGGGAATGAAGTAACCGACTTCCACGGGCAGTTCCGGTTTCTTGACATCGACGATGCGCAAGCCGCCGCTGAACCAGGTGGCATAGATCAGCGTGCCATCCATCTTTTCGCGGAACTGATGGGCGCCAAACCGGCCGCCCGGCGTGCGGCTCCAGGGCGAATCCATCTCGCTGACGTGGAAGCTCGACAGCGTCTTGAATTTCATCGGGTCGCTCACGTCGAATACCCACAGGCAGGCATGCGGCTGGCCATGCACATGGTCATGCTCCTCGTCGATACCGACGGCAATGCGACGGCCATCGTTCGTTTTGGGCAGCGGCATAATGGTATGCGACGGATCGAGCACCGGCGGATGATAGTTGTGGCTGCCGATCATCACGGGATTGGCGATGTCGGAAATATCGAGCACCCGGAACCCAGCGTGCCACACGGCCGCCCACAACTCGTCGCCGACCTTCATCGCATGGTGCAGCCGGTTGCCGTAGCCGTGCCAGGTCGGCGTTTCGCCGCCGGCGAGATGCTGGCCCGGCATCCACCAGCGCGACACCTCGAGCGGGTTCGTCGGGTCGCCGATGTCGTAGATCACCAGGATATTACCGATATACCCCTCCATCTCGGTCGAGATGTAGGCGTAGCGCTCATCCGCGTCGAAGCGGTGCGTCCCGAAGCCGAAGGTGCGTTCGTGATGCAAAAACTTCGGGTTCGCCTTGTCGGAAATATCCCACAGTTTGAAACCGCCCTCGTAATAGCCCCGCTGATTGAACGCCTCCAACTCGGGCAGATCGGATTCCTTGACCTTGAGCGCGCCGGCAAGTTCGGCCGGCGTCATATCCCGGCCCAGCACCGTCTTCAACTTGGCGCTCATTGCCGCCATGCGTTCGCCCTTACGCAGGAAATGCCGGCGGTTCATTTCCACATTGGTGATCATGATGTCGCCGTTCACCCGCACCTTGTGCGTATGCGAATAGTCGTCTTCCAGCTCGATCGTCGACACCACCCGCGGATTTTTCGGATCGGACACATCAAGGATCGAGGTGCCGTGCGGCGGCGCCATGTGGCCGATATAGGCGTGATCGCCATCGACGACGATCTGGCCGCCGCCCGGAATGTCGAGATGGGCGATGCGCTGCACATTGCGCGCCAAGGGCGGGCGGTCGATGCTGTCAGGCATGGCGGTGTCCTCCCGGTTTCGCTTTCGGCGTCATTCCTCGGTGCCGCTTTTCCCTGCCGCCTCGCCCCGATGCAGCGCGTCGCGCATCGCCGCGCGCTTGCGGTGCAAATCCTTGAGATAGGGGATCGCCAGGGACAGCGCCAAACACACCCACAGCACGTTACCGATCTTGGACGAGAAGATCACCATGATATCGCCCTGCGACATCTTGAGCGCGCGCAGGAAATAAGTCTCCAGCAGCGGCCCCAGGATGACGCCGATCAATATCGCCGCGACATGATAGCCGGTCCGGCGCGCGACATATCCGATCACGCCGAAGCCCAGCGCGAGATACATGTCGAAGATATAGGCGCGCGGCACGAAGGAGCCGACCAGGGTGAAGGAGATGATCAGCGGCGCGATGTAGATCGTCGACACCATGGTGACCCGCGACATGTAGCGGGCGAGCGGAAAGACGGTCAGGATCATCAGCAGGTAGGTCACCGCCATCGCGGAAAACACGCCATACGCCATCAGGGGCTGCTGGATGAACAGATCCGGCCCGACCGTGGTGCCGTGATACTGCATGACCACCAGCATGATCGCCGCGGTCGCGCCGCCGGGAATGCCGATCACGAGCAGCGGCACCAGTGTTCCCGAGGTGACGCCGTTATTCGCGGATTCGGGCGCGATCAGCCCTTCGATGTGACCGGTGCCGTACAGCTCCGGCGTTTTCGAGAAGGTCCGGGACTGCTGATAGGCGACGAAGGATGCGATCGCCGCGCCGGCACCCGGCACGACGCCGATGACCAGACCGATCATGCTGGTCCAGACGATGTGCCACCAGCGCTTCAGCGCCGCACGCGCGCCCTCGAAGGTTTCAGCCCAGCGCGCGTCGCGCAGCAGCACCTTGCCCTTATCGGTCAGGATCGACTGGCCTTCGATGATGAGAAACGCTTCCGTTATGGCAAACAGCCCGACCAGGGCCGGGATCAAGGGCACGCCGTCATACAGTTCGAGAAATCCGAGCGTGCCGCGCGGCGTAGCGTAGACATGATCCGCGCCGATCGCCCCGATCATCAGCCCGAAGAAACCCGCGATCAGGCCTTTCAAGGTGTCGCGTGCCGCGATCGTCGCGATCAGCGAGATGCCGAACAGCATCACGACGATCATTTCCACGCTGTGCAGGTAGTACACCACCTGCACGATCAGCGGCATGACGAACAGCACGACAATCGTGGTCAACAGGCCGCCAACGGTCGAGGAGATAAAGGAGATCGCCAGCGCCTGCGGCCCCTTGCCCTGCTTGGTCATGGGATAGCCGTCGAGCGGCGTCGCCGCCGCCCCGGCCGTGCCCGGAATGTTCACCAGGATCGCCGGAATGCCGGCGCCCATGCGCGACGAGCAATACAGCGCCACCATGAAAATGAGACCGAGTTCCTCCCCCATCGCAAGCGTCAGCGGCAACAGGATGATGATCGTGTTGGCGGCGCTGAAACCCGGGATTGCGCCGACGATCAGTCCGAGGAAGATCGCCGGTATGATCAGCCACCAGTACGAAAGCGTGTGGCCAAACAGCGAGACGAAGAAACCGAAATCGACTTCCTGCATCTCAGGCTCCGGTCAGCGACGATAGGATCGCCTTGAAGAGATCCTCGAACGGGCCTTCGGGAAACCGCCGCTCGAACGCCACGACGAACAGCAAATACCCACCGATCGACAGGACCGCCGACAGGATGACGATCAGCCGCTTGTTGTTGCGCTGCCAGCCGGACAGCAACATCATGCCGACCATCAGAAACAGGAAGGTCGTGGTGGTAAATCCGAGCCAGTCGATGAAAAAGATGTAGCCCAGCGTCAAGCCAAACAACGCCAGACGCTTCGGCACCACCGCGGCCGGGGTGATCAGCGGATCGAACCGCAAATTGGCCTCGCCGCGCGCTACCCGCCGCGCGATGCCGACCAGCAAAATCAGGCAAAGCGCCAACAAGATGGTGCCGACAAAAAACGCGCTGACCTGGGCGGTCCAGGGCGAATCGATGATGGTCGAGAAATAGTACAGCGTGAACGCGATCGCCGCGCCCGGTATCAGCAAATCCGCGCCGACCGGCGTCTTCTGGCGTTCTTCGGATGGAGGTTCAGCCGGCATTCCAATGCTCTTCTTTATTCTGACACACGCCGTCCGGGCGCGAGGCGCGACCGAAGAGAGGCGGCCCGTCGAACGTCACGGGACCGCCCCAATCGGTTTACCAGGTCTCCGAGCCGCCGATCAGGCCTTGCCCTTGAGCAGATCCTTATACTCCTCGCCGATCGCCATGATGCTTTTCGCATATTCGGCGCAGGTCGCCTGATCGCCGTATTGAATCAGCTCCCAGGGCGCCTTGGTCTTTTCGATTGCCTTTTTGAAGTCCGGATCGTCGTAGACCTTTTTCGCGCTGTCTTGCAGAATCTTGAAGCGATCCGGATATTTTTCGACCGCCGCGGACTTGATGGCGAACGCCCGCGCCGATACCAGGGGCGGCAGTTTCATGCCGAAATGTTCGTTCGCGAGGGGCGCGTGATAGAGCCGCTTCATCAAATCCGCGCTGTATTTCTTCGTGTCGAATATCAGCGTCGTTCGGAACGACTTATGGCGCTTGGCGGCCCCGGAAAACGGCAGCGCGCCAAAATCCATCTCGCCGGACGAGACGCCGGCATAGGTGTTTTTGCCGCCGGACAGCGGAATCAGGTTGAACTTGGCCCCGGTATGCCGGGCCAAGGCGAGTACGCCAAGGGATGCCGGGTGTGCAATCCGGCTGACGCCGACATTGAGCGACCGCTTTTTCCCTTCGGCGACGATGTCGTCGATGGTCTTGAACTTGCTGCGCTTGGCATCGACGAAAATGCAGCTCGGGTCCACATCGACCCGATTGAAATAAACGTAGTCGCCCGGGAATTTGAAACCGTCCGGCCGCTTCACCACCCAGTTCAACGTTTCGGGGCCCATATTGCCGAACAACAGCGTGTAACAATCGGGCTTCGCGATCCCCATGTATTTCTGGTAGCCCACCCGGCCGGCGGCGCCCGGATAAAACGAGGCCTCCATGGTGGTCTTCAGGTATTTTTGCCAAACGCTCCAGAAGGCGCGCAGGTTTCGGTCCGCGCCGCCGCCTTCACGGGTGGCGACCATGACCTTGAGAGGCTGCGATGGGAAGGACGCGCCGAAGGCGCCCGAAAACGGTGACGCGGACAAGGCCGCCCCGCCGACTGCCGCCGCGCCGCCCTTGAGCAGCGTGCGCCGATGAATTGAGGCATCTGTTTTATTCATGCTTTGGTTTCTCCCTGTATCTATTGGGCTTGGCCCGCATTGTCGCAGCCATTGCTCGGCTGCCCGGCCACCGCGGGGCGCGGAACCCCGCCCTCACGGCGGCAGAACCCGAATTTTCTATTGCAGGAATGCTACGCATCGCCGGCCAATCAACACAAGCGTTTTTGCACGGCGATGGGCCGCCCGGTAACCGGGTGCCCGACGGCAATTTGTTAGGACAAATTCGGCAATCTGACGCGGACGGCGCTCAATTGAGCTTGCGACGGAGCACGTCGAGACTGCCGCCCCATTTTACCGCCCCCGGCAAATCGTGACCAACCACGTCTTCGGCGAGCCGCGCCGCGTCGAGCAGGCGATCTACGTCGATACCAGTGTCGATTCCCATCTCCTCGCACATGAAGGCAAGGTCCTCGGTGCAAACGTTGCCGGCCGCACCTTTATGGCCGGCGAACGGACAACCGCCGAGACCGGCGACGCTGGCGTCGAAACTGTCGACGCCCATTTCGAGCCCGGCATAGGCGTTGGCGACGCCGAGACCGCGGGTATCGTGCAGATGCAGAGTAATACGAAGGTCCGGCCATTTGTCCCGCACGCTGCCGACCACCCGTTTAATGGATTGCGGCGTTGCCCACGCCATGGTGTCGGCGAGGGAGAGGACGTCCAACGCGACATCGTTTTCCGCGGCAATACCAAGGATGCTCTCCGTTTGCTCGATCACCTTGGAGACGGGCACATCGCCTTCGAAGTTGCAGCCGAACGCCGCCATCATCGATCCGCGGAAATAAGAAACGCCGTGAGATTTGTACAGCGCGACCTGATTGTGCTGCACCTTGACGTTGTCCGCGTACCCCCGGTTCTGATTCAGCTTCATGAAGGTTTCCGAAGCCGATGTCGTGATCGACCCTTTCAGGAACAAACCATCGGTCGCAAGCGCCCGCTCCAGGCCTCGCTCATTCAGCCACAGGGCCGTGTAGCGAATGCCGTCGGTCTTGCGGATACCGGCGATCACATCATCCACATCCGCCCAGCCCGGTACGCGCTTCGGATTGACGAAGGAGCCGACCTGAATTTCCTTCAGGCCCGTTTCCGATAATGCGTCGATCAGTTCAATTTTTCGATTCGTCGGAATCGGCCCTTTTTCAAATTGGAACCCTTCGCGTGGGCCTTCTTCCTGAATATCGACTCGATTGGGTAAATCGGACATGAGAATACGCCTGAGTGCGTTGTGTCTGGAACTTTCAATGTCCCGTATCGGAGGCAGGCAAGTCAAGAATGTGTCCGTGGTGGTATGTCCTTACGCCGAGGCCCGCGCCGCGATCCATGAGGAAATTTTGAATTAACCCGACCGGATAGAACCTTAATCGAAACATGGAAAGTGGCACATAATCAACGCCATTCGCGCACACGTTGAATTGATGGCTGGACCGCGGCTCAAATTACCCGAAAGCCCGATGGTGTTAACCTTTCACCGCTTGCCACAGACGGCAAAGGTTGTTTAACGTAGGGCCCGAAACGGAGTTTGCCACGAACCGGTCTTCTTAAAGTGGATCAGGGCGTGGCTTCATGGCCGAAGGCCACTGTGATCGGCCATTTTAGAAGGTCGAGTCTCGACAGGGAGGTTACCTAGATGAAGAAGACGTTTACTCTCGGCGCAATCACGGGGCTGCTCGCAGCCGCGGCGATGACCGTCGGCATGACAGCGCAGGCAGCCGATTTCTCCGGCAAGCGCGTTACGATCATCGTCCCCTTTAACGAGGGTGGCGGTACGGACAGCTACACACGCTTCATGCTGCCGTATTTCACGAAATATTTGCCGGGCAATCCGAAGATCCTGGTCGTCAACAAGCCTGGCGCCGGCGGAATTCTGGGCGGCAACTATTTCGAACAGCGCGCCAAGAAAGACGGCACCTGGGTGTTTGCACTTTCGACATCCACAATCTCAAATTTCACGCTTGGCGATCCGCGGGTGAAATTCAAACTGAATGAATTCATTCCGATCATCCTGTCGCCGCGCGGCATCATGCAGTATGTACGCAGCGATCTCGGGATCCAGAATGAAAAGACCCTCAAGGCCAAAATCCAAAAGATGCAGTCGCTTCCCCCCGAAAAACTGATTTTCGGCGGTAAGACGCCGACGTCGGGCGGCCTGAACCTGCGTGTCGCGCTGAGCCAGCTCGGCATCGAGGTAAAGAGCGTCTGGGGCATGAAGGGCAACGGGCCGATGGCCTTGGCGTTCGAGCGCGGCGAATTTACCGTGAACTACGACAACACGCTGTCTTTCAAGAACAACCGTAAAAAGTTGATCGCCGACGGCATCGCGGTTCCGCTGTACACGCTGGGCGTGGTCAATGAAAAGGGCGACATCGTCCGCGATCCGACGTGGCCGAAGGTTCCGACCTTCGTCGAAGCCTACAAGGCGGTGCACGGTAAGGCACCGTCCGGACCGGGCTTCGAGGCTTGGTTCTCGCTCTATCAAATGAGCGTCACCATGTCGAAGTCCTGGAACCTGCCGGCCGGCACGCCGAAAGATGTCGTCGAAGCATTCCGCACGGCGGCCAGGAAGATGATGGCCGATCCGGACTTTAAGAAAAAACGGGTGAAAATCTTCGGCGAGTATCCGCAGACGATTGGCGATGGCGCGATTCCCATTCGGAACGCGGCGACCACGATGTCCGACACCGCACGCACATACTTGGCAAAATACGTCAAGGCGCGTTACGGCGTTACACTTGGCAAGTAGTCGGCCACAAACCTGATCGACACTTCGATCTGTGACGCCCGGTGAGCATTCGCCGGGCGTCACAATATCGGCTTTCAGTTGCTAATTTCCTTTTAGGGTGGGGCATAAGCATATGGAGTTCGACGCCACAGTTGACTTTTTCTTCCAGGCGCTCAGGGACATGTTCACCTGGAAGCACATGTTCTTTTTGGCCCTCGGTACTATTATCGGCCTGCTTGTCGGCATCCTGCCGGGACTTGGCGGCATTGCCGGCCTGTCCGTCGTCCTGCCTTTCGTCTTCGACATGGAGCCGAGCCACGCGCTCTCCATGATGATCGGTCTGCTGGCCCCAACCACGACTTCGGACACTTTTCCATCGGTGCTCATGGGGATACCAGGCACATCGGGATCCCAGGCGACCGTTGTCGATGGCTTCCCGATGGCCAAACGGGGCGAAGGCGCCCGGGCGCTCGGCGCGGCCTTTACCGCCTCGTTATTCGGTGGCGTATTCGGCGCCATCATTCTGACCTTCGCCGTGTTCGCCGCACGCCCGATAATCCTGGCCATGGGGTTCGGCGAGCAGCTTCTGTTGATCGTCCTCGCCCTCAGCATGATCGGCATGTTGACGGGAACCAGCGCGCTCAAAGGCCTCGCGACCTGCGCCATCGGTCTGCTGATCGGCAGCATCGGCGCCGCGCCCGCGACCGGGGAGTTTCGATTAACCTTCGGCTCGGTGTATCTGAGCGACGGCATCCGGATCGTTATCGTCGGCCTCGCCATGTTCGCATTGCCGGAAATCGTCGACCTGCTTCGCCGCAGTACGAAGATTTCCGAAACCGGTACGCTTGGCCATGGCTGGATGGAAGGATTCAAGGACGCGTTCCGCCATAAATGGATCGTGCTCCGTTGCGCCACCATCGGCTGCATCGTCGGGGCCTTGCCCGGTCTCGGCGGATCCGTCGTCGACTGGATCGCCTACGGCCACATCATTCAGACGACCAAGGACCGGGAGAACTTCGGCAAGGGCGATATCCGCGGCGTTCTGGCCCCGGAATCGGCGAATAACGCCAAAGAAGGCGGCGCCATGATTCCGACGCTGCTGTTCGGCATTCCCGGCTCCGGCAGCTACGCGATCCTGCTCGGCGGTTTCGTGCTGGTCGGCATCGAGCCCGGCATCACCATGATGACCGAGCATCTGAATCTCACCTTCATGATGATCTGGTCGCTCGCCTTGGCGAACGTTCTCGGCGCGGGCCTCTGCCTGCTGCTGGCCAACTACGTCGCGCTGTTGACGACGATCCGATACGCAATCCTTGCGCCGTTCATGATCGTGCTGATCTTCTTCGCCGCCTTCCAAGCGACGCGGGACTGGTATGATTTGATCGCACTGATGGTCATCGGTACCTTGGGCGTGTTCCTGAAACGCTTCGGCTGGTCGCGGCCGGCGCTGCTCATCGGGTTCTTCCTCGCCCCAAGGCTCGAACCGAAGATTTATCAGGCAGCGCAGGTGTACGGCTGGACGTTCTTCGAACGGCCGATCGTTATTGCCCTGCTGATTTTGACAATTCTGTCAATTTGGGCGGCGTGGAAATTCTCA
>JAOTYV010000139.1 GCA_029861675.1 Alphaproteobacteria bacterium | reverse complement strand
CGGCCAGATCCGGGCGCAGGTCGAAGAGACCACGTCGGATTACGACAAGGAGAAGCTGCAGGAACGTCTGGCGAAGCTGGCCGGCGGCATTGCGGTGATCCGCGTCGGCGGCGCGACGGAAGTCGAAGTGAAAGAGCGCAAGGATCGTGTCGACGACGCGATGAACGCGACGCGGGCGGCGGTCGAGGAAGGCATTGTCGCTGGTGGCGGGCTTGCGCTTCTGCGGGCGATCAAGGCGCTTGACGGCGTGAAGGTTACCAATGACGACCAGCGCGTCGGTGTGGAAATCGTCCGCCGGGCGATCCAGGCGCCGGCCAAGCAGATTGCCGAGAACGCGGGCGCCGACGGCGCCGTGGTTGCCGGCAAGATCCTGGAGAAGGCCGACGCCAACTGGGGCTACGACGCCCAGACCGGCGAATATGGCGATCTAATCAAGGCGGGCATCATCGACCCGGCGAAGGTCGTGCGCACGGCGCTGCAGAATGCGGCGTCGGTGGCGGGCCTGCTGATCACCACCGAAGCGATGGTCGCCGAGAAGCCGGAGCCGAAGGGCGAAGGCGGCGGCGGCATGCCCGACATGGGCGGCATGGGCGGCATGGGCGGCATGGGCATGTAGTCCAACCGCAGCCAATGCTGTAAGAAGGGCCGCACCTCTCGTGCGGCCCTTTTTCTTGTTGGCATGGCTTGGTTTTAGTTTACAAAAATTGCATAAAATGGAACGATACGTATTGATAAATGGAATATAAGCCTCCTGGGGACGTTCATGAACCTACAGCCCGTGTCGGCAGAAAAATCGGCGTCCGGTAAGCCGGCAGCGCCTGAAATAGTTCCACTGTCGGCCGCGATTGGCGCCGAAATTCGCGGTGTCGATCTCGCCAATATCGATACCCCTACTTTCGAATTCGTGCATCACGCCTGGCTTGATCATTGCGTGCTGCTGTTTCGCGAACAACGCCTTAGCGACGCGGCTTTGGTGGCTTTCAGCCGGCGCTTCGGCGATTTGGATATCGCGCCGCCGAATGAGAACGGACAGGTCGGCGTCGAAGGGTTCCCGGAAGTGCTGATCCTGTCCAATGTCATCGAGAACGGCAAACCGATCGGCGCGCTGAGCAATGCCGAGGCGGAATGGCATACGGATATGAACTATATCGACGAGCCGCCGACCGGCAGCGTGCTGTCCGCGCTCGAAATTCCGCCGGCAGGCGGCGATACGGGCTTTTGCAATATGTATAAAGCGCTGGAGAATCTGCCGAAATCCCTGCGGAAACGTATCGACGGTATGACGATCAAACACGATGCGAGCACCAACAGCGGCGGATTCCTGCGCGACGGTGCCGAGCCGGTAACCGATGTCTCGGCCTGTCCCGGTGCGGTGCATCCGATCATTCGCACCCATCCGGAATCCGGCCGCAAGGCGCTCTATTTGGGCCGGCGCCGTCATGCCTACATCATGGGCCTGCCGGTCGATGAGTCGGAAAGCCTGCTCGACGAAATCTGGGCACATGCCACGCGACCGGAATTTTCCTGGCATCACCAATGGGCCCTGGGGGACGTGTTGATCTGGGACAACCGCTGCGCGATGCACCGGCGCGATTCCTTCGACCAAAACACGCGGCGCGTCATGCACCGCACGCAGATCAAGGGCGGCCGCCCGTTTTAGCCACCACAATATTCAATAGCCGCGCCTTCCGCGCCGGCCCCGCCAATAGTTGGAGTTGAGAATGTCGCAAGCGCTTGCCGATCCGAAACCCGCGAAACCCGAACCTGCACAGGCCGCCGTCGCCGTCGATGCCGTGGTGCAGAAGGGCCGCCGGGCCATGCAGGAAATTGAGAATGCCGGACAGGCCCGTATCGACGAGGCAGTGACAGCCTTGGCATGGTCGATCTACAAGCCCGAACGCGCCCGGGAACTGGCCGAACTGGCGGTTCTCGACACCGGTTTGGGCAATGCCGACGACAAGGTCACCAAGAATACCCGCAAGACCTTCGGCACATTGCGCGATCTCATGCGTGCCCGCACAGTCGGCGTCATCGAGGAAGACAAGGCCAGGGGCATCGTCAAATACGCCAAGCCGGTCGGCGTGGTCGGCGCCGTGACACCGTCGACCAACCCGGCGGCGACCCCGGTCAACAAGGCGATGATGGCCGTCAAGGGCGGGAACGCGGTCATTATCGCGGCCTCGCCGTCCGGCTACGCGACCACCGAAAAAACCGTCGACTACATGCGGGCCGAGCTCAAGAAAATCGGCATGCCCGAGGATCTCGTGCAGATGCTGCCGAAGCCCGTGTCGAAGGAAATGACGCAGGCCCTGATGAAGGCGGTCGATCTGGTTGTCGTGACCGGCAGCCAGAACAATGTGCGCGCTGCCTATTCCAGCGGTACGCCAGCGATCGGCGTCGGCGCCGGCAACGTGCCGGTCATCATCGATTCGACGGCCGATCTGGACGACGCGGCGGAGAAAATCTGTGCCTCCAAGATCTTCGACAATGCGACGTCATGCTCTTCGGAAAACTCCGTCACCATCGTGGAGGACGTCTACGAGGATGCCATCGCGGCGCTGGAGCGCGCCGGCGGCTATCGCGCCAAGCCGGAAGAGTGCCGGAAAATTCAGGACGCGTTGTGGCGGGACGGTCATCTGAACCGCCATATCATCGCGCGGGATCCCGCTGTCTTCGCCGAGCTGTGCAATTTGCCGGCGGCGGCGAAGGGGGCGAAGTTCTTCATGGTCGAGGATAGCGGCGTCGGCGATGACCATCCGTTTTCCGGCGAAAAACTCTCCCTGGCGTTGACCATCTACAAGGCCAAGGATTTCGATGCGGCGAAACAGCATGTCCAGACCATCCTGAACTATCAGGGCGCCGGGCATTCGGTCGGCATCCATACCAAGGATGCGGATCACTATCGCGTGCTTGCCGAGGAGTTGAAGGTGGTGCGCGTGCTGGTCAACCAGGCGCATACATTCGGCAATGGCGGGTCCTTCACGAACGGGTTGGACTTTACCCTTTCAATGGGGTGCGGCACCTGGGCCGGGAACTCCATTTCGGAAAACCTCAACTGGCGGCACTTTATCAACATCACCCATCTGGTAACGGAAATCCCCGAGGACCGGCCGAGCGAGCAGGAACTGTTCGGCGCGCACTGGGAACGCTACGGGAAATAAAACCATGGATTTTGAGGAATACGCGGCCAAGCCCTTGCTTGTCGCCGCAGGGATCGCTGTCCCCGAAAGCGGGCTGGCGTCAACGGCCTCCGACGCGGCGGCGCAGGCGGCCCGCATCGGCCCCTGTGTGGTCAAGGCGCAGGTGCCGACCGGAAAACGCGGCAAGGCCGGCGGTATCAAGCTCGCCAATTCGCCGGAAGAAGCCGAAGCGGCCGCCGGCCGGATCCTCGGCATGACGATCGGGGTCCATACGGTCGAAAAGGTGCTGGTGGAGGCGCAGGCGGACATCGCTGCGGAATATTATGCGGCCGTGATGACCGATCAGGCGAGCAAGGGGCCGCTGGTCATGTTCTCGACCGAGGGCGGGATGGACATCGAGGAGGTCGCGGCCGATCACCCCGACAAGATCGTCCGGATGGCCGTCGATATTCGTGCGGGCGTGACCGCGGATGCTCTCGTGGCGATGCTGGCGCCGCTCGGCTTGGGCGATCGCGCCGCGCCGGTGGCCGACATGCTGGCCAAATTGTACCAGGTGTACGCCGAAAACGACGGCGAGCTGGTCGAAGTTAATCCGCTGGTGGTGACCGGCGGCGGCGATTTGATCGCGCTCGACTGCAAATTCACCCTGGAGGATTCGGGCGCTGTGCGTCAGCCGGAGCTGCGCGAAAAGGCCGCTGCGGAGAGGCTTACCGACCTCGAGGCGCGGGCGGCCAAGTCGGGCCTTAAATACATCGACCTGGACGGCAGTGTCGGCATTCTCGCCAATGGCGCCGGACTGACCATGACGACGATGGACATGGTGCGGTTTTATGGTGGCGCGCCGGCGAATTTTCTCGAGATCGGCGGCGAGGCTTATACCTTGGGCAAACCGGCGCTCGAGCTCGTGATGGCAAACCCGAAGATCAAGAGCCTGCTGGTCAATTTCTGCGGTGCGTTCGCCCGCACCGATGTGATGGCCGAAGGGATCGTCGCCGCGTGGGAGGAATTGAAACCGGACCTGCCGGTATTCTTCTCGATCCACGGCACCGGCGAGGAAGAGGCGATCGCCCTGGTGCGGGACCGGCTCGGCATGGAGCCCTATGACAAGATGGATGAGGCCGTGATCGCGGCGGTGGAGGCGGCGAAATGATCGTACGCAAGGGAGAACGCGTCCTGGTACAGGGTCTGACCGGTAAGCAGGGCACCTTCTGGTCGGAACGCATGATGGAATACGGCACCGACATCATGG
Organism: Alphaproteobacteria bacterium; assembly: GCA_029861675.1. The sequence goes on along the minus strand of JAOTYV010000139.1, from coordinate 7,344 downwards.
GTGGCGTCAATCCCAGGAAGGCGGGCACCGAGCATATCGGGTTGCCGGTCTATGCCACCGCCAAGGACGCCATGGCGGACAAGGGCTTCGAAGTGGCGGTGATGTTCATTCCGCCACTCGGCGCCAAGGCGGCGGCCTTGGATGCAATCGACGCAGGCGTCAAGAAGATCGTCTGCCTGACGGAACACATTCCGGTGCAGGACGTCATGTACTTCCTTGCCGCGGCCGATGAGGCGGGGTGTCAGGTGATCGGCCCCAATACCACCGGCGTGGTCACCACCGGCGAAAGTTTCGTCGGCTTCATGCCGGCCTTCAATCAGCGCATCATGCGGCCGGGCCGGATCGGCGTGATTTCGCGCAGCGGCAGCCTCGGCACCTTTATCTGCATGAAGGTGGTCGAAGCGGGCATGGGCACCTCCGCTTTCATCGGCATCGGCGGCGATCCGATTATCGGCACCACGACGCTGGCCGCGCTGCAGCAGCTCGATGCCGACGAGGGCACCGATGGCATCGTCATCGTCGGCGAGATCGGCGGCACCATGGAGGAGGAAGCGGCGGAATACGCGGCGGCGATGAAGAAGCCGATGGTGTCCTTCATCGCCGGGGCGGCCTCGCCGGAAGGCAAGAAAATGGGCCATGCCGGCGCCATCGTGGTCGGCGACAAAGGCACCTACGCGTCCAAGAAATCGGCATTCGAGGCGGCCGGGGTCGCGGTCATGGATTCGCCCTCGCAGGCGGGCGATCTGATGCGCGAGCGCATGGCTTAGACAGCGCGGTCGCGACACAGTACCATCGGCGCCTCACGGCTGGGGGAGGCACATGCCGAAATTCGCTGCCAATCTATCGACGATGTTCCCGGAACTCGAGGCGCCGGCGCGGTTCGCGGCCGCCCGCGACGTGGGCTTCCGCGCCGTCGAATTTCTCCGCCCCTACAACTACCCGCTGGCGTCGGTACGACAGTGGCTGGACGATAGCGGGCTCGAGATGCTGCTGCTGAATTCACCGCCGGGCGACAGCGACGCCGGCGAGAAGGGCATGGCGGCACTGCCGGGGCGGGAAGGGGAATTCCGCGAAAGCCTCGATCTGACGCTGGAATACGCGAACGGCCTCGGCGCGACGATGATGCATTTGTTGGCGGGCGTGGTGCCGGACGACGTGCCGGCGGTGGCCTGCGAGGAGGTGTTTGTCGAGAATCTGCGGGTCGCCGGCGAAGTCGCCAAGGGCAAGGGGGTCGCCCTGTTGCTCGAGCCGTTGAACCTGCAGGACGCGCCCGGTTATTTGCACACCAATACGACCCACACGCGGCGGATCATCGAGGCGGTGGGCGGCGATAATATCTTTTTGCAGTACGACCTCTATCACATGCAGATCATGGAGGGGAATCTCGCCGAAGGCCTGCGCCGCAACCTCGATCTGATCCGGCACATTCAGTTTTCCAGCTTGCCCGGCCGCCATGAGCCGCAATTCGGCGAGGTCAACATGCCGTTCATGTTCGACGTCATCGATGGCCTCGGCTATGACGGCTGGGTCGGCTGCGAATATGCGCCGAAGGAAGACACGCTCGAGGGGCTGAGCTGGGCCAAGCCCTACGGGCTCGGGCCGACACAATAGGTTTCTGGAAGCGTCCCTGACGCCGCCTCGCCCTTCGTCAAGTTCGGGGTGAGGCTGAGTGCATCCGATAGGTTGGCCTCATCCTGAGCCTGACGAAGGATGCGGCCGATCCGGTCACCAAGGCCAGAATTTCAGCAGGAACCGTACCACCTTCCGGGTGCGCTCGCTGAACAGCGAGGGAACGAAATAGCTCCCGGCGGCGCGTTTCGAGACTTCGCTGAGCGTTGGATACGGCGCGATCAGGCTGGCCATCGTGCCGATCTTCTGTTTCTGGGCGACCGCCATCACCCACGGCAAGAGCAGCTCGCCGGCGCGCGCGCCGGCAATCGAGGCACCGAGCACGCGGCCGCGCTTGTCGGTCACCACCTTGATCAACCCGTCGGTTTCATGTTCCGACTGGGCGCGGTCGTTCTCGTGGAAGGCGAAGCGCAGAATGCGAATGTCCCGGCCGAGCGTCTCCTGCGCCTGCACCTCGGTCTGTCCCACATGCGCGATCTCCGGATCGGTATAGGTGACCCAGGGCACCGCGCCGTAATTTACCTTGGCGGGCAATTTGAACAGGGCGTTGCGAATCACGATGCCCGCGTGATAGCCCGCCATATGGGTGAATTGATACCCGCCGGCGACATCGCCGATGGCGAAGACCCGCTTGTTACTGGTGCGCAGCCGGGCGTCGACATCGATGCCCACCTTCGAATAGTCGATGCCGCCTGCTTCCAGATCCAACCCGCCGAAATTCGGCGCGCGGCCCGCGGCGATCAGCAGGTGCGAACCGGCGATCACTTCCGATGCGCCGTCCTTTTCCACCGTCACCGCGATGGCGTCGCCCTGACGGTCGATCTGCTTGATGGCGGTCCCTTCGCGAAGGTCGATGCCTTCTTCGCGCATCCGGCGCTTAACCACATCGGTCACTTCCGGATCGTCCTTGCCGAGAACGGTGAACATTTCCAGGATCGTTACCCGTGCGCCCAGCCGGCGATGGGCTTGGGCGAGTTCGCTGCCGATCGGGCCGCCGCCGATGACGATCAGATGGTCCGGCCGCTCGGTCAGTTCGAAAACCGTTTCATTGGTCATGTAGGGGACCTGATCGATGCCGGGAATTGGCGGCACGCCGGCCGACGAACCGGTGGCGACGACGACATATTTGGCGCGGATTCGTTTGCCGTCCGCCGTCACTTCGCGCGGGCCGGTGAAGCGGCCTTCGCCTTGGATTACGGTTACGCCGAGCCCTTCGAAACGCGCCACGGAATCATTCGGGGCGATGGCGCCGATGACGCCCTGCACGTGATCATGCACGCCCTGGAAATCGACGCCGGGCTCACCGGCGGCAATTCCGAAGCGGTCGCTGCTGCGAATCGCCTGCGCCGCATGGCCGGCGGCGATCAGCGCCTTGGATGGCACGCAGCCGTAATTCAGGCAATCGCCGCCCATTTTACCCTTTTCGATCAAAACCGTGCGCGCACCCATCTGCGACGCGCCGGCGGCGACCGACAGACCGCCCGATCCCGCACCGATAATGCAGATATCCGTTTCGATAATCTCGGTCATGTGTGAAGCCTTTAATTGCGGGTATGGGTGAATCGTTATGTGGGCCGCCGCGCCGAGGTGTACACCAATACCGCAAACACATGCGCCTAAACTTCTTGTGAGCCGGCGGTGTGTTGCGGTGGCCTGTCAGGCCAAGGTCTTGGAAGCGATTTCGTAGACGTCCGGGGAAAGGCCTTCGGTACTGACGATGCGCTTCAGCGCTTCCCGCATGAGCCGCTGACGGTCCTCATCGAACCGCCGCCACTGGCCGAAAGCGCCGACCAGCCGGGCCGCTACCTGGGGATTGATCGGGTCGAGGGCGAGCACGCGGTCCGTCAGGAACCGGTAGCCCCCGCCATCGGCGGCGTTGAAGCGAAGCTGGTTGCCGCTGCAAAAAGCGCCGATCAGCGCCCGCACCTTGTTCGGCGTTTTCATCGAAAAGGCGTCGTGCTCGAGCAGACCGGTCACGGTCTGCAAGGTGTCGGGCCGGGTCGACATCGCCTGCAGCGACAGCCACTTGTCGACGACCAGGGAATCGTTTTGCCAGCGCGCGTAAAAAGCGTCGAGGGCGGTTTGGCCGACCGGGTCTTCGATATCCTTGAGGATATCCAACGCGCCCATCCGGTCCGTCATGTTGTCCGCCGTCTCCGCTTGTTCGGTGCACAGCGCCAGCATGGCCGGATCGTCCAGGGTGCAGAGATAGGCCAGCGCGGTATTGCGCAGCCGCCGCTGCCCGGCATCGGCCGCATCGGGGGTGTACGGCCGGTTGCTGGCGTTGCCGTGATAGGCGGCGAGAAAATCGTCCTTGAGCGCCACCGCGATCGCGCGCCGCAGCGCTTCGCGGGCGGCGTGAATGCCGTCGACGTCCACGACCGCCATCTGCTGCGCCAGATAGGATTCTCCGGGCAGGCTCAGGATCTCCGCCGTAACGGCATTGTCGAGAGCGGTATCGCGCAGCGTGTTGCCGAGCGCTTCGATGAACGCATCGTCGGTCGGGACGGCGTCGCCCGCCTGTTCGGCGGAAACCATCTTTAACAGCAGGGTGGCGGCGTATTGCTGCGCCGACTCCCAACGGTTGAATTCGTCAGAATCCGCGCCGATCAGGCGCCGCCGCGCTTCGGCCGTCAGGTCGAGCGACAGGCGCACCGGCGCCGAAAACCCGCGCAGCACCGAGGGAACCGGTTTGGCCGGCAGGTCGCGAAACCGGAAAACTTGTTTTGTCTTGGTCAGATTGAGAAGCGCCGTGGTGCCCGCCGCATTGCCATCGCCTCCGTCGAGCCGCAGCGGCAGAGCGGCGCCGGTATCGCCAAACAATCCGACCGAAATCGGCACGTGCAGCGGCTCCTTCGCCGGTTGCCCGGGCGTCGGCGCGCTGCGCTGCGTGATCGCCATCTCGAATGTCTTGGCCGTCGCGTCATAGGATCCCGTGACCGCGACTTTGGGCGTGCCCGCCTGGCTGTACCACCGGCGGAACTGGCGCAAATCGGCGCCGGTCGCATCCTCCATCGCGGTGACAAAATCCTCGCAAGTGACGGCTTGGCCGTCATGGCGCTCGAAATACAAATCCATGCCCCGCCGGAATCCATCCTTGCCCAGCAGCGTGTGCATCATGCGGATCACTTCCGCACCCTTCTCGTAGACGGTCGCCGTATAGAAATTATTGATTTCGATATAGGAGTCCGGACGGACCGGATGGGCGAGCGGTCCGGCGTCTTCCGGAAACTGCCGCGCCCGCAGTGCCCGCACCTGATGGATCCGCTCGACCGCGGCCGAACGCATGTCCGCCGAGAATTGCTGGTCACGGAACACGGTCAGCCCTTCCTTGAGGCTGAGCTGAAACCAGTCGCGGCAGGTTACCCGGTTGCCGGTCCAATTGTGGAAATATTCATGCGCGATGATCGCCTCGATATTGGCGTAGTCGGTGTCGGTCGCGGTTTCCGGGTCGGCCAGGATGTATTTATCGTTGAAGACGTTGAGACCCTTGTTCTCCATCGCGCCCATGTTGAAGTCGCTGACCGCGACGATCATGTAGATGTCGAGATCGTATTCCAGTCCGAAGACTTCTTCGTCCCAGCGCATGGCTTTCTTCAATGAGTCCATGGCGTGACCGCAGCGATCCTCCTTGCCGGGCTCCACGTAAATATGCAGGGCGACAGTGCGGCCGGACGCGGTGGTGAAGGTGTCCGCGACGCAGCCGAGCTTGCCTGCGACCAGGGCGAACAGGTAGCTGGGCTTAGGATACGGGTCGTGCCATTCCGCGAAATGCCGTCCATCGTCCAAGTCGCCGCCACCGGTCTTGTTGCCGTTGGACAGCAGAACCGGATAGAGCGTCTTGTCGGCGGTGATGCGCGTATCGAAGACCGCCATGACGTCCGGCCGGTCGAGATACCAGGTGATGCGGCGGAAGCCTTCGGCTTCGCATTGCGTACAGAAATTACCGCTCGATTTGTACAGCCCCTCGAGTGCCGTGTTCGTTTCCGGATGGATCACCGCCTCGGTTTCCAGCGTGAACCGCTCCGGCGGCGTGAACACGGTCATCGACGTGTCGGACAGCGCATAGGCGTCTTCGGCCAGCAGCGTTCCGTCCAACGTAATCGACACCAGTACGAGTCCTTCGCCGTCGAGCACCAGGGGCGCGTCGTCGCCGTCATCCTGCCCGCGCCGGATGGAGAGCCGGCTGCGAACCCGCGTCGCTTCCTCGCCGAGGTCGACAGCCAGGGTCACGGTATCAATGCTATAGGCGGGGGCGCGATACGCGTCTCGGCGGATCGTCTTTGGTGTGGAGGAGGTCATCGGCCGCGGGTCCTTCGCTATGCGAACTGTCATCTTGGCGGTGTTGCCGGGAAGGTCAATGGCCCGGAGCGGACCAATTCGGTGCTTGCCAGGTAGAGAAGTTCATTCCGACTGATGCGGATGTCCGAACGGGCTTTCTAGCCGGTTCCCCTGAAACAAATATTTTCCAATGCCTCACCTTTCGCCAAATGATCGAGGTTACGGGCGACCGCGCCCCATCGTCGAAGCCGCGCCGCACCGGAGCGGGCACTGTTGTGCGGCGTCATGATCAAGTTATCCAGTTCCTGGAAGGGAAATTTCGACGGCGGCCGATCGGGCTCCTCGGGCGTGGGATAGGCGTACCAAACATCGATGATCGCGCCGCCGATGCGTTTCTCCGCCAGCGACCGGTAGAGCGATTCCTCGTCGATCACCGGACCGCGGCCCACATTGATCAGGATGCCATCCGGTTTCATCCGGGCGATGCGGTCAGTGTCCATGAGTCCCCGCGTTTCAGGCGTAAGCGGCAGGGCCAGCAGCACATAGTCGCTCTCGCCAAGGAGATCATCCAAGCCGTCCATGGTCTGCAGCCGTTCGAGCGGCGCGGGCGTCTCCCGTGCGGTTCGGGTGACCGCAATCGTCCGCATCCCGAAGGCGTCCGCACGTATTGCCGTTTCGCGCCCGATATGGCCGTAGCCGACGATGCCGAGCGTCTTGCCATAGACTTCGCCGTGGTTCGACCCGATGCCGGGCGTTCGCCCCTCCCAGCCAATTGTGCGGAACCGGCGGCTGGACTCGCTGAGGCCGATTTCCCAATCCAGCAGGGCCGCCATGACATATTCGGCGATTGCGATTTCATGCTCGAAGGCGTTGCACACCGTGCAGCCTTTCGGCACGTCTTTCGGATTGAGCCAATCGAAGCCGGTGAAGGGGATTTGATACAATTTGAGGTTCGGCACCGCCGGCCAAGCTCCCGTAATCCGCCCGCCGACGATGGCGTCGGCGCAGGGCGCCAGCTCGACGAACCGCTCGAATGCCTCATCTTCGGACCACGTGACGATGTTCCAGTCGGTCGTCAGTCGGTCTTGAATCCATTCCATCCAAGGGACGGACATGCGTCCTGCGAGAAACACCGTGGGGATATCAGGCATAGATGCTTTTACACTTTGTGCGGATTAAGAGCAGGATATATTCGCCACACGGCATACTGCGTTTATCGGGTTGTCCGTCCATCGGTTGCGGTGCCGGTCAGCTTTTCGGCGGTTCGTCCAACCGCACGACGATGCCGTCGAGATCCGGCGACGGCGGGGCATAGCGGTTGACGACGTCGGGATCGTGGCCCGGCACGATGTGGTCGTCGCTCGGCGCGAGCTTGCGCAACCGGCGGAAGCCTTCGAGCATTTGAAACATGTTTTCGTGAGTCAGGAACGGGGA
>JAOTYV010000428.1 GCA_029861675.1 Alphaproteobacteria bacterium | reverse complement strand
GCCCTGCCCGTGGGCTCCACGGCGGAAGCGATCCAGAACGAGGTCTACGAGATCGGCAAGCAGAACGGATTCGAGCCGCTGCGCGATTGGTTCCGCGCACTTTACGAGGTGTTGCTGGGGCAGCAGCAAGGGCCGCGCATGGGGTCTTTCGTCGCGCTGTACGGTTTGCCCGAGACGGTCAGCCTGATTCGCCGGGCGCTGAACGGGGAAGACCTCTCCGCCGTCTGAACGCGTTCGCCGCGCCGGGTTTGCCTATTGGCTCGCCCAGATGATGCGGGCCATCCAGTCGATATCCTCGAGCGAGACTTCCACCGTCGCATGCGCCGAATTGAATGACAGGAGTTCCAGGCGGTTCGCGGTCTGGCGCTGCAATTGCTTGGCCAGGATTTCGCCCTGCCGGGTCTTCACCACGATCCGGTCGCCGCGGCGGATGCTGGCGCGGGGTGAGACCACGACCACGTCGCCGTCGCGAAACACCGGTTCCATGCTGTCGCCGGAAATCTCCAGCGCATAGGCGTTGGGATCGCCGACATTGGGAAAATCGACCGCGTCCCAGCCGCTGCCGGTGGGGTAGCCCGCGTCATCGAAAAAGCCGTCGCGTCCCGCCTGGGCATAGCCGATGACGGGAATCCGCTGCATCACGCCGCCGTCGGAGCCGTCGCTCATCAAGGTGACGAAATGACCGATGCTGCTGTTCGTCGCTTCCAGAACCTTGGCGATACTTTCGGTGGTCGGCCAACGGGGCTTGCCGTTGCGTGCCACGCGCTTGCTTTTGTTGAAGCTCGTCGGGTCGAGGCCGGCCTTGCGGGCGAGCGCGGAGGCCGACAAGCCACTCTCTGCCGCCATGCGATCGATGGCGCGCCAAACGTCTTGATGCCGCAGCATGTATGGGTGGCTCCGTGTTCGTTTTCCAGGATTGGACTCAAGTATATCGTCGGCGGAAATAGGATAAAAGACCTAAAAATCTCAAATTTTAGGAAAATGTTGAAGGTTTCTTAAGGAATTCACCCCGAAATCCGCCGGATTGTCCATCCGGAGACACGCTGCGGTCGAATTGCCGGCAATAAAATTTAGCTACCGCGCGTAGGCGACGCCGCCGCCGCCCCGCGGGTCCGCGCCGCCCCGCCAGTCCCCGTTCTCGATCAGGACGACATGGCCCCGCGACATCACGGGATCGAAGCTGATGGCGCTCTGTTTGACCTCATGCCCCAAGGCGGTGAGCGCCCGGCATGTCGATCCCTGGACGCGCGCTTCGGCATGGATCGCGCCGCCTTCGCAGTGAATGCGCGGCACGGTGACCGCCTCGACCGGCGACATGCCGAAATCGACGATGTTGAGGATGGTCTGCAGTACCGCGCTGATGATCACGCTGCCGCCCGGCGCGCCGACCACGATCCGGGGTTTGCCGTCCTGGAACAGCATCGTCGGCACCATGCCGGTGGTCCGCGCCTTGCCGGGGGCGATGGAGTTGCTGCTGCCGGGAATCGGATCGAACAGCTTCATCGAATTATTATAGACGAAGCCCAGGCCGGGGGTGACGACGCCGGAGCCGGTGCCGAGCGTATGGGTGCAGGAGACGGCGTTGCCCGCCTCGTCGTACACCGAGAGGTGGGTCGTGCAGCTCTGCGGCTCTTCGCGGCCGTCGCCGAGAAACTCTCCGGCGCGGATCTTTTCCGCCCATTCCCGGGCGCGATCCTCCGACAGGAGCATGTCCAGCGGCACATCGGCGAAATCCGGGTCGGCGAGGTATCGGTTGCGGTCCGTATGGGCCGCCGCCATGGCGCGCGCCACCAGGTCGAGATGTTCGGCCGAGCCGTGGTGCAGCGCACCCAGGTCGAACTGCGCCAGGATCTGCAGCATCTGGACCAGTGTCACGCCGCTGCCGGGTGGCGGGTTGGAACACACCGTGTAGCCCCGGTAGGTACCCTTGACCGGCGCTCCCGGCCGCACCGTATAGCCGGCAAGATCGCCGGCGGTGACGAAGGAGCCGTTCGCCTCCAGGTCGGCCGCGATCTTGCGCGCCAGCTCGCCGCGGTAGAAGGTTTCGGCACCGCCCGCCGCGATCGCATCGATCGTGCCGGCCATGTCCGGATTGCGGTGCTGTTCGCCGACCTCGTAGAGATTGCCGTCGGGGCGCAGATGGATCGCCTTACAGGCATCGGTGACCGAAACGCGCTGGATGCCGCCGGGCACGCCGGTCATCATCGTGCGGGCGAGGAATTCGTGGGCGAAACTCCCGATCGCCGTGCCGTCGCGCGCCAACCGTGCCGCGGGCGCGAGCAGGTCGGCCCAGGGTTTGGTGCAGAGCTTTTCGTGGGCCTCGGCGAAACCGGCGATGGTGCCTGGGGTCAGGATCGCGGTGTAGCCGAGCTCGCTGCGGAAATCGTCGAACAGGGTATAGCCCGAGACTTCGGTTCGGCCCCGGCTGTCCGCCGCCCACATATCCTCGGTCACCTTCGATCCGGCGCGCGCATGGAAGTCGATCATGCCGTTCTCGCCGGTATCGGCGCGGAAGAATTGAAACGTGCCCATCCCGCCGATGCCGCACATGAAAGGGTCGACGACCATCTGGGCAAAGGCCGTGGCAATCGCCGCGTCGAACGCGGTGCCGCCTTGCTCCAGGATTTCGGCGCCGACATCGGCGGCGCGGGGTTGCGGACAAACGACAATGCCTTTCATGGCGTGTTCTCTCCTGTCGTGTCAGCCTGCCGGAATGGGCTCGCAGGCTGCGGGTTACGGCGGGGTCGGACTTTTATAATATTCTAACCGTTCTGTTCCGTTTGCACAGGAGGGCGGCGGGACGTGCCGCTACAGGTCGATGTCCAGCCAGACCGGTTGATGGTCCGAGCCGTCGGCTTCCGAATCGACCCGGACGGAGCCGATGCGACCGGCGAGGTTGGGGCTGACGAAGGCGAAGTCGATGCGCCGGTCGCGTTCCGGCTCGAACTTGGTGAAGCCGCCCGCCGGATCGCCGCCCGCCGCCAACCATGCGTCGACAAAGGTGTCCCGCCGGGTAAGGCGGCCGTGTCTCGGGTCGTCGTATCCGGCGAGCAGCCCGTATTCGGCGCTGCCGGGTTCCATGTTGAAATCACCGAGCAGGATTGCCCGGTCGGTCGCCGGCGGCGGCGGGC
>JAOTYV010000138.1 GCA_029861675.1 Alphaproteobacteria bacterium | reverse complement strand
GGACGACCTCAAAGCGGCAATCGACGGCAAGCACCAGATGCACGACAGCACGCGCAACACGGCGAACCGCCTGGCGCCCAACGCCACCATGCCGACGTCGTGGAAGGATATCGAAGGCCCGGTCCATCCGATGGTGCGCATCCATCCCGAGACCGGCCGGAAGGCGCTCTATCTCGGGCGGCGCTGGAGCCATCCCTCGACCTATATCGTCGAAATGCCGACCGACGCGGGCGAGGCGCTGATGGACCGGCTGTGGGCGCACGCCACCCAGGAGAAATACGTCTGGACCCACAGCTGGCGGCCCGGCGACATGCTAATGTGGGACAATCGCTGCGTCATGCACCGCCGCACCGCGATCAACCCGACCCAGCCCCGGGTGATGCACCGCACGCTGATCAAGGGCGACCCCGTCATCTCGGCCTGGGCCGAAGACGACGCCGCCGCCCAATAGGAGAAAACCATGACCGCGAATTCGCTCGACGCCATCGAAGTCATCCCGTCCGGCAAGGCGCTCGGCGCCGAGGTGCGGGGACTCGACCTCGCCCAGGACGTCACGCCCGCGATGATCGACCGGCTCAAGGAGATTTGGGCCGAGCACATGGTGCTGCTGCTGCGCGGCCAGTTTCTGGAAAAGCAGCGGATGGTCGATCTGGCCGAGGCGATCGGCGGGCTGATGGTGCCGGGCTCGACCGGGTTCTACATGAAGAGCGGCTTCAAGCCGGGCTCGCACCGGGTTTCGGAAGTCCGGGGCATCACCCTGATTTCCAACCTGGACAAGGACGGCAAGCCGCAGAAATTTACCGAAGGCTCCGGCAGCCAGGAACTCGCCTGGCACACCGACAATTCCTACATGGAAACGCCGCCGATGGGCAGCATGCTGAACGCGGTGCAGGTGCCGGTGAATGGCGGCGGCCACACCAGTTTCTGCAATCAGGTGCTCGCCTACGAGACCCTGCCGGACGATCTGAAGCAGGCGATCGAAGGCAAGCATATTCGCCACGACCGCAGCCGCAACACCTCGGGCAAGGTGCGGGTCAGCTTCGAGAAGCCGAAGACCCGCGACGAAGTGCCGGGACCGATCCACCCGATGGTGCGCATCCACCCGACCACCGGCAAGCGCGCGCTCTATCTCGGCCGCCGCTGGGATTTTCCGTCGAGCTACATCATGGAGCTGTCGGACGAGGAGAGCGAAGACTTGCTCGACCGGCTGTGGGCGCACGCCACCCAGGAAAAATTCGTCTGGACGCAGGACGACTGGCAGGTCGGCGATTTGATCATGTGGGACAACCAGGCGGTCATGCACCGCCGCACCGCGGTCGACCCGACGCAGGCGCGGCTGCTGCACCGCACGCTGGTCCAGGGCGAGCCCTTCATCTCGGCCTGGCAGGCGGACGCGGCGGCGGAATAAGGAGACGAATGCGATGGTGAACACGCTGGACAGCCTACAGGTCGTCCCCACCGGCAAGGCGCTGGGCGCCGAAATTCGCGGCGTCGATTTCGCCGAACCGGTGCCGGCCGAGGTCGCCGACAAGATCAAGAGCCTTTGGGCGGAGCACATGGTGCTGCTGCTGCGCGGCCAGGTGGTGGAAAAGACCCGCCTGCTTGAGATCGCCGACATGCTGGGCGGGCGGCAGGAAACCGGCTCGCGCGCCATGCTGTTGAAGGCCGGCATGACGCCGGGCACGGCCAGGATTTCCGACGTCGAGGGGGTCAGCCTGATCTCCAATCTGGGCGAGGACGGCAAGCCCCGGAAGCACACGCGCGGATCGGGCAGCCTGGAAATCGGCTGGCACACCGACAATTCCTATATCGCCACGCCGCCGATGGGCAGCATCCTCAACGCCATCCAGGTGCCGGTCGACGGCGGCGGCCATACCGCGTTCTGCAACATGGTGATGGCCTACGAGACGCTGCCGGACGACCTCAAAGCGGCGATCGACGGCAAACATATGTGCCACGACAACAGCCGCAACACGGTCGGCAAGGTGCGCGACATCTTCCAGGAGCCGAGCTGCCGGGAAGAGGTCGAGGGGCCGGTGCACCCGATGGTGCGCATCCACCCGATAACCGGCAAGCGGGCGCTTTATCTCAGCCGCCGCCATGGGGAATATTCCGCCTATATCGTCGAGCTGTCCGATGCGGAAAGCGACGACCTGCAGGACCGCCTATGGGCGCATGCCGCGCAGGAGAAATTTACCTGGACGCACACCGACTGGAAGCCGGGCGACATGGTGATGTGGGACAACCAGCAGGTGCTGCACCGGCGCTCGGCAATCGACCCGACGCAGGCGCGCCTGCTACAGCGCACCCTGGTCAAGGCGGAGCGCTTCATTTCCGCCTGGGACGGGGCGGCGGCGGCGGAATAGCCCGCGGCGCGTCAGCGCACCCTACTGCATGTACGCACCGCCATTGGCCAGAAGGCACTGGCCGGTGACGTAGCCACCGTATTCGCTCGCCAAGTATATGGCGAGGCCGGCAACTTCGTCCGGTTGGCCGGAGCGGCGAATCGGCTGTTGATCGAACACGCCCTTCTTGACCTGAAAGGCGTCGCGCTCGACCTCGATGTGGCCGGGGCCGATACAGTTGGCCGTGATGTTGTGCTCGCCGTACTGCTTGGCGAGTCCGCGGGTGAATCCGACGATGCCGAGCTTGACCATGGACTTTCCGGGGAACGAGCCGAGATACGGCGCGATGCCGGAGAAGTTGACGATGCGGCCCCAGCCGCGCTCGACCATATGCGGCACGGCGTTTTTGCAAACGTAATAGGGTCCGTTCAGGTTGACGTCGATGTTGCGCTGCCAGGCGTCTTCCGGCTCTTCCAGCAAGTCGCCCTCGGAGCGAAACACCGCATTGTTCACCACCACGTCGAGCGAACCGAATTTCCCATGCGCCTTGGCGACAAAGTCCGCGACCGAACCCTTATCGGTGACGTCGCATTTCATCGTCATCACCTTCGCGCCCGCGGCCTCAACCTCGCCCGCCGTCGTGTCGAGCCCGGCCATGTTGCTGCTGGTACACAGCGCAAGATTTGCGCCTTCCTCGGCAAACATCACCGCCATGCGGCGGCCGATATTGCGGCCCGCGCCGGTGATCAACACGGTGCGTCCTTCCAACCCTGTCTTCACGTCCATCCTCCTCGGTCGAGTTTTGCGGTGCGGCGGGCGGGGCATTGTGGCCAACCGGAATCGTGCCGCCCGTCCCGGATCGGGACATTTCCTTCGCCGCGGAGAGTGTAGCCGAAACGGCCGGATGGGTACACGGCGCGGGCGCGCCGTTTACCGGCTTCTAGCCCCTTCCCTGTTCAAATCGAATCAAGCGACATGGCCTCTCTCTTTGGTTTTACGCAAATGCGTCGTCGCGAACCGTTTCGGTTCGCTCGGGATTTGCTCTACGTCACGCCGCGCACGAAGACGCCGACCACGGACGAAACCGCAAGGACCGCCAGGATCGCCGCAAACCACGCCCGCCGTGGCGTGACGAATCCGGCGGCGGCCAGGCGCAGATAAACCAATGGCAGGTACGGCAGCAAGACGTACAGATATCGCTGCGGCGTGCGCTCCACACCGAACATCAGGATGCCCGCAACCAGCAACGCCGACGCAATCAGCAAATAGCGCCGCAGCAGGGCGCGGTACCGCGTCCGGTCGGCGTCGCCCGCATCCTTGACCCGGCCGAAAGCGCGTGGCCACAGCAGGATCAAGATCGGCACGAGCGGGACCAGCATCCCCCCAATGGCCCATGCCAGATCGGCCAGCGCCGAGGCCGGCGGCACGATCCCAGGCGCATAAGCCAGGGGCACGATGCGCAATTTTTCGAGACCGTTTGCCATATCGGCGGCCGTCGCCAGCCAGTAAATCAACGGCGACAACAACAGCAGCGCGAGCAGCGCCCCCGGCACCACCCGGCGATGCAACAGCCGGCCGCGCAGGCGTTCGTCCATCAGCGCCGCGCCGACGAAGGCAGTCCAGACGATGTCGTATGCGTGGTTGCCGTAGAAACCGACTGCGCTGACCACGGCAAGGAGCCCATAGGATGCCGGACCGTTGTCGCGGTCGAGCCGCAACAGCACGGCAAGCGTCATCGGAATGCTGGCGATCAGCACCAACGTGTCGGTGTAGCGAAACAGCGTCTCCCACCCGACCGCATAGATCGCAAAAGCCGAAAGCCCGGCCAGCGCCGCCAGCCGTCCGTCATCCGTCATCGCCTTCACCGTATGGGCGGTGAGCAGGCAGAACAGCCAGAGCATGGAGAAGCGCACCAGCTCCACCGCCGCGACGGCGTGGCCCAGCGCGCCGTCCGGGAGCTTGGCGAGCCAGGTAAACAGCGGCGGGTTGGCGCCGTACGCCAGGCGCCACTCCGCCATCAACTTGAGCTGGTCCTTGAGGTCGCCATTCGGCGGGGTGTCGGCGTAGATCACGCGCAATACGCAGAGAATCGCGATCAAAATGATCAAAAACGCCGGAAATCCGCGGCGATCCGTAACGGCGGCATAGAGGCTGGCGATCAACGGCCGACTCCCGCGGACGGCTGCCCGCGCCACGCCGGAAGGATCCGGTCAGTGCAATTTATCACTACCGAACTACTATTTTCGGGCCGTCCGACAGTGCGATTAACCATCCGGCCATCGTCCCGCCCGTGTCGTAAACATTTGGTAAATATAAGAAACCTAAAATTTGTGACCATAACGGCGCAAATTTAGCGGACATTCGTACTTTTGAGATAGACCTTAATCGAACTTTTCGTTCGTCAGGATTTGCCTAGGGTAATCCTTATCGGTGGAAGAAAAGCAATAATTGCGGTTGCCGATGGTAAAACTGGGGAGTTTTGCGATGAGAAAAGGTCTTTCGATCGTCTTATTCGGTGTCTTCACGGTCTGGGGATTCTCGATGGCGCCCGCGGATGGAACGAACGGCGACATTATCCGCCCGCTCGAAACCTATCGCGCCGACCTGAAGCGTTGCTACGGCGGATCGGATACCCTGCGCGCCGCCCAATGCCGCCGCGACACGCACGTCAATTTCGGCTGGGAAGAAAGCCTGGTCCGCTCCGCCGCACTGGCCGCCGAGCAAAAATAGCCGCGGCGCTCAGTTGCCCCGGCGGTGAAGGCTGATCCGCTGGTATGCGCCTTTTATATTGAGTGACAGCCACTCCTTATACCGGCCCCAGGACTTGTATTTCGGGAGCTTGATGCTCTGTTGCATCTGCTCCAGCGACTGGCCGGCGCGGGCGGCCGCCAACACCGCATCATACAAATCCTCGACATAGCGGCGATGGTCGCTGGCATCGGCCTTGGTTCCCACGGGGCCGTGGCCCGGCAGGAGAATGTCGAAATCGATCGACTCGACCTCTGCGATCGCGCCGATCAAGCCCGGCAGATAGGCGTCCGACATCGTCATATAGGGTAGCCGTTTTACCGAAATGAAATCGACGGTGAAGACCGCGCGCTCGGCCGGGAAATGCATCACGATCATATTGTCCGAATGCGACGGGCCGACATAGCGCAACTCGACCCTTTTGCCGCCAAGCTCGACCGTCATCTCTTCCGAGAACGTCACGCTGGGAATCGCGGTCGGGCGCTTCTCGCCGATAATGGCGCGTTTGGTGTTCTCATGGGCGATCACGACGGCCGTGTCGGCGAACACCCCGCCGCCGGCGATGTGGTCCACATGGTCATGGCTGTAGATCAGGTATTTGACCTGCTTGTTGAACCGGCTCGAAATCTCCTTTTTGAGCCATCGTGCCGCATCGGCGTTGATCGGGTCGGTGGCGATCACGCCGTCTTCGGTCACCAGAAACACCGAATAGTGGAAATTGTTCTGGAACCGGTAGAGGTCGCCCGCGATTTTCGTGATGGCTCGCTTCGGCGCCTTCTGCGCGACTGCCACACCGGCGGTCAAAAAGATCAGAACGCCGATGGCCCCGGCAATGAAAGTGCGGCATTTCGTCATGGTCTGTCCTCTATGGAATTCAACGATAGGTCGACCAAAAGCCTACACGCACCGGACGGCGCCTGTCCGCATTTTTTCGACGGTCCGCCACCGGCATCTGGAGTGCGGGGGTTGGCTATGCCGCCGGCTTCGAGGATTGCCATGCGTCGAGAGCATCCCGGGCGGACCGCCGGGGATCGCCGCCGCTATCCTTCTTGCCCGGCTGCTTGGCCGACAGTTCGACGACATAGCCGTTCGGATCGCGAAAATAGATCGAGTGTATGAACCCATGATCGGCGATGCCGCGCGTCTCGATTCCCATCGACTTGCCGCGCTCGAACATTTCCTGCAGCACGTCGGGTTCGACTTCCAGCGCAATGTGCAAATCGAAATCATGCTGTTGCTTGAAATCGAACGGTTTTCCAGGCGCCTCGAAAAACGCGATGAACGAGCCGTCATCCAGCTCATAGAAGCTATGCAGCACGTTGGCGCCGCTGCCGGTCTTGGTCGTGGTGATCTCGAACGCGTTGGCCAGCGGCAGATTCAGGAAGTCCTCGTAAAATTTACGCGTCTCTTCCGAATCGCGGCAGCGGTAGGCGGCGTGGTGCAATCCCTTAATCATCGGCTTCTCCCAACGGTTCAACTCGTCACGGGCTGGAACAGCTATATGGTCCCGGCCACCGGTCCGTTAAAGGGCGGCCCGATCCCGCCAAGAGCCGATCCCGGCGGCGATCGCGAAATCGTGTTGTCGCGCCCGATCAGATGATGCCCTGTTCGGCAAGGGTTGCGATTTCGGCCTCGGACTTGTTCAGCAGACCCCGGTAGATTTCGTCATTGTGCTGGCCGATGTTGGGGCCGGCGGAGGCGATCCGGCCCGGCGTGCCCATGAGTTTGGGGACAACGCCCGGCATGACGATCTCGCCTTCGTCCTGATCCATGATCGTGGCGATATTATCGCGCGCCGCGTAATGCGGATCTTCGGCGATGTCGGTTGCGGTGTAGATGCCGCCGAAGGGCACGTTCGCGCCGACAAGCCGGGATTCGATATCGGCGAAATCGCGGGCGCCGATCCATTCACTCAGCAACTGCTCCAGCTCGTCGGCGCGCTCGATGCGGTCGCGGCTCCTGGCGTAGCGTTTATCGGCCGCCAGATCGCCCCTATCCATCGCCTCGGCGAGGCGCTGCCAGACCTTGTCGCCGCCGGCCGCGATCTGCACGAAGCGGCCGTCCCTGGTCGCGAAGGTGCCGGCGGGCGAGAAGGTCGGATTGCGGTTGCCGATGCGTTCGCGGATTTCCCCGGACCGCGCAAAATTGGTCATCATGTTGGCGGTGATCCGAAAGGTCGGCTCGTACAGGGCGAGGTCGATCATCTGCCCCTCGCCGCCGCCCTGGGTGTCGCGATCCTGGACGTCCCGCTGATACAGCGCGAACATCGCCGCCAGCGCGCCGAAGGTGCCGGTGTTGTAATCGGCGGTCGGAAAGGCCGGCCGCACCGGATAGCGGTCGGGAAATCCGGTCGGGTACAGATAGCCGGAAAACCCAAGCGCGATACGGTCGTACCCGGCGCGTTTCGAATACGGCCCCGTCTGGCCGTATCCGGACACCCGCACCATGATCATCCGCGGGTTGACCGCATGCAGCGCGTCCCAGCCGACACCCCAGCGCTCGAGCGTCCCCGGCGTGAAATTCTCGAACACCACATCCGCATGGCCAACCAGCTCACGGAGAAGGGCCTGGCCCGCCTCGGTCCGGAGGTTCAGGGTCACCGACTTCTTATTGCGCCCTTCGACCAGCCAGTTGGTCGACCGCCCGGCCTTGCCGTCCTGCGGCGTGCCGCGCAGCGCATCGCCGCTGCCCGGCTGCTCGACCTTGATGACCTCGGCGCCGAAGTCGCCCAGCATCGTCGCGCCGAACGGACCGGCGATGAGCGTGCCGATATCCAGCACCCGCACCCCCGCAAGCGGCAATGGCGCGCTCATGATAGTTTCCCCCGGCGTCGCCTGGGGTCGTGCCACGGGTGATCTTCCCGCCGGCCTCCGGACACCGCTGGGGTCATTCGGCGGCGTCCACCTTCAGGCCGTCCGCGGCGCGGCGGGCCTTGGCGACCTGTTTCACCTTGTCGAAGTCGCGGCGCCGCTGGGCAATTTCCGCCTCGGACAATTGCGAAATATTGCTGAAGTCCAGCTTCCAGTCGGGATTGTCGCTCCAGCGCAGCGGCGACTGCACCGTGGTTCGCGGTCCCGGCGCGGATTCCAGCGTCTTGAGCGCAAGCTCGATCGTGAAGGCCTGCGACGCAACGTCGTTCGGCCGGCCGGCCGCATTGCCGAGCGGAAAATCGCTGAACAGGAAGCGCGGAACGCCCGCTTGCTCGACGATGTCCTTGGCGCACCCCATCACGATTGTCGGGATGCCGTTCGCTTCGAGGTGCCGTGCGACCAGACTCACGGTCTGGTGACACACGGGTCAATTGGCGACAATGACAACGGCGTCGCTTCCATCCTCGCGGATCCTGGCGAGCAGCTCGACACAGTCCTGCTCGATCGTCGTTTTCTGGCTGCGGTTGGTCGGCGCGCCATGAAACCGCGACGCCAGCGCGCCGATCCGGCCTTCCTTGACCAGCCGCTTCAGCTGCTTGAGCGGAAACCACGTGTTCACGTCCTCGGCCGTGGTGTGTTTGCGATCGATGCCGATATGGGACACCCGGACATCCGGCTCGCCCTCGATGCTGTCGGAATAGACCCGGTAGAATTTCGCCGCCGCGTTATAAGGCGCACCGGGACCCTGGTCGCCCTTATCGGGCTGGTAGGGCGCCGCGGTGGTGACCAGCGAAATCCGGCTCTCCGAGAGCGGCTTCGTCAAGGGCGTGAAGGGAACCTCACTGTATTGCGCCCAGCGGTAGGGCTTGCCATAGCCGAGGGTTTGATAGTAGCTGGAAATTCGGTCGATATAGCGGATTGGCGCATCATGCGCGGCAGCAAAATCCAACCCGTCTTCTGTTTCGGTCATGCCATGGTCCTTCGATTGAAGAACCGAGTCGTATCATAAAATGCGGGTAATTCCCAAGCCGTGGGTTGGCTGGCGGTACCGCCTCATGCGTCCTTCCCCGCAATGAGCCGCTTAAAAATCGACCAGGATGGGCGCTTGCGCAGGTTGGGCAGCGGTCGCGGCGAGGGTGCCGATCTGACTTCGAACGAAGCGGATCGTCGCGTCCTGTGTCTCAAGGTGCCGCGCCGCCGATTGCCGGGCGATCCGGGCCTGCGGATATTCGCCCGTGGAATACCGGTCCTCGTACCAAGCCTTCTGGGTCAATGCGGCCATCGTCGGTTCCTCGCTGTGTATTGCCACCTGAATAAGTAAACGAACAAACCCGGGGCACGGGGTTAAGTCGGGGCCGAAACGGCTTAACTTCCTTTCGTGCAGAGGTTACTCGCTGTAAGCTATGGATCTCCGTCACGACTGGAAGGGGTTGCGGTTATGGAAGATGTCGCCATCGCCGACGCTGCGGAGATTCTCGTGAAACACCGACTCTCGCGCAGGCCGCTGGCCGAATTGCCCGCCGAGGTCCGGCCGCAGACCGAAGACGAAACCTACGCCATCCAGGACGTCATGAACGGCATGTTCGCCTTGCGGGATATCGGCGCCACGGCCGGCTACAAGATCGGCTGCACCACACCGGTCATGCAGCAATATATGGGCATCGACCATCCCGGCGCCGGCGCGATCCTGGCGCCGACCGTGCACGACAGCCCGGCCGACCTCACCTTCGCCGATTACGTGGCGATCGGCGTCGAAGGCGAGATCGCGATCCGGCTCGCCGCCGATCTGCCGCCGACCGGCGCGCCCTACGACCGGGACGCCATTTTCGCGGCGATCGGATCCTGCTGCACCGCCATCGAGCTGGTCGACGCGCGCTATGTCGACTACCGCAGCCTGGATACCTGGACCATGGTGGCGGACAACTTCTTTAACGCCGGCTGCATCCTGGGCACGCCGGTCGCCGATTGGCGCGGCATCGACATGACCGCGGTGACCGGCCGCATGACCGTCAACGGTGAGGTCGCGGGCGAAGGTCAGGGAGCCAACGTCATGGGCCATCCGTTCGATGCGGCGGTCTGGCTGGCCAATACGATGGCGCGGCGGGGATTGGGCCTCAGATCCGGCGACTGGGTGATGACCGGCAGCATTGTCGAGACCCAATGGCTGAAAAAGGGCGATTCGGTTGCCTTCGAGATCGATGCCCTGGGCGGCGTCACCGCCCAATTCTCCTGAACAAAGCCTGGGCGGCGTCACCGCCCAATTCGTCTGAGCCGGCGGCGCGGCCGGCACCTGATAGTACCGATGCACTAGTCCAAAAACGCTTCGTTCCGAGTAGCTTATCCTCAATTTTGAGGTATAAGCAAAAGAGATAACCCCTCTACGAATTGCGACCAACGCAAACGGGGTAATCGGAAGAATGGAACGAAGTATTTAGGGAGCCGGATCGTGCAGAGGTTACTGGCAATTGCAATCGTCCTGGGAACCGCGCTGGCCTTGAGTGGCGTTTTTGCAAGCGCAACCCACGAAAATGACCGCCCCAACAGCGCCCGCATCGACGCCCCTGACATCCGCATTCTCGAGACCCAGCGCGCGGCCACCGAAATGGCCTCCGAGATGGCCACGGCGCTTGCCGCCGTAACCGGAAAATTCGGCATCAAGCCGGGCGCCGCGAAGGCGGCAACGGTGCAAAACGGCAGCGCCAAACCCGGCATCAGAATGCCGGCAAAGATACACTTCAAGCCTAAACCCGTGACGAAACCGAAAGCCGTGACGCTCGGCGCGACCGGCAGGAAAGCCGCCCGCCGGGTACGCGCGGCCGGCAGTGGCGCCAAGACCGCCAAAAAGAGCGCGGCCGGCAATGGCAGCAAAACCATAAAAAAGAGCCCGGCCCGCATCGCGTCAGCCCGCATCGCGCCGGCGCAAACCGCGTCGGCCAGTGCGAGTGCCAGTGTCAGCTCCAGCGAAACCAGCAGCACGACGGTCGCCGTGTCCGGCTCGGCCGGATCGGTCGGCGCCACCCGCACGGCGAATAACGACGAGGCGACGGCAAGCGCCGCCCCGACGGTCCTGCGTACGCCGACGGACACGTGCATGGGGTCCTCCAGCGCGGCCGGCCAGAGCGTCGATATCGGCGTCAGCATGGCAACGACCTGGCGGGATTCCAATTGCATCCTGCTCAAGAATGCCCGCGCCCTGCTGGCGCAAGGCAACCCAAAGGCCGCCAAAAACCGCCTTTGCATGGACGATGATAACGCGCTGGCGTTCGAGGTCGTCGGCGAGCCCTGCCCACGGACGCTGAAATCCGCCCGGCTGGCCACCGAAAAGCTGAAAAAATGGAACAAGGGCCGGACCCGGTCGATTGCCGCCATTCCGACCATGACCAAGAGCGCCGATACGCGCACCGCGATCGCGCCGGGCGGCGTCCGGGATTTTATTGCCAATGTCGGCAACCGGGTCCTGTTCGGCTTCGACCAGTCGACGGTGACGCCGGAGGCCGCGAAAACCCTCGACAAACAGGCGGCATGGCTGAAGGGCCACGCCCAGGTGACGGCGGTTGTCGAGGGCCATGCGGATTCACGCGGTTCGGATAAGTACAATCTCGGGCTGGGCGAACGGCGCGCCGCGGCGATCCGCGACTATCTTATCGGTAAGGGCGTCGCCGCAAGCCGGGTAAAAACCATCAGCTATGGCGAGACCCGCCCGGCGGCGCAGGGCGAAACGGAAACCGCCTGGGCGCTGAACCGGCGCGGCGTCACCTTCGTGCTGAACGCGGACGGCAAGTCGCGCATGACGAAGCTCTCGGCCGCGCCGGGACCGGAG
>JAOTYV010000427.1 GCA_029861675.1 Alphaproteobacteria bacterium | reverse complement strand
CTGTGCGTCGATCAGATGAACCTGACGTCCGTCTGATCTGCTGTCGCGCGCCGTCAGGGCAGAAAGGACGCCTTCGGGTGAAATCCCGGCGTCGAGAAGTTTCAGTCCGTCGGTGCCGTAGAGCGGATTGACGAATGCCTGTGTGGCGACCGCACCGACGCCCGGCCGGATGTGCGGAATGGCAACGCCAACCGCAAAGAAACGGCTGGCGACGGCGATACCGAAATAGCCGGTTTCGGGATCACGGGCGACAATGGACCAGGTCATGATTTTTTCCTCTATCGTCGAATGCGTTTGAGCTTGACGGACGATACGTTCCGAAGCCTGCCGGTATCCATCTTGCGCAGAAAAGAAACGCGCATGTTCACGGTGCCGGCGCTGCGCACGCGTCACCCCAGGGAAGCCATGGCTCGACGCCGCCCGCCCGCCGGCCATCACGCTGTTCGACAGCCGAGATATTGGCGAACCATGACGGGTAGACCGTGCGCTTCATCCGGATTGCGGAGAAGCGGTTCTCCAGATCCGCGATCACGCCTGCGGGCATTGCGGCGTCGGCCAGCAAGATCCCGCTTCCGCTGACGTCGATACGCGGGTGGTGCAGCGCGGTTTCAAGATCCATCCCGAAATCTGTCATGAAGGAGACGATTTGCGCCACTGCGGGCATGATCCGCCGCCCGCCCGAGGCTCCGATCGCCGCCAGCGCGCCATCACTCTGCCGCAGTACCACCGGACACATATTGGACAGGCAGCGCTTTGCCGGTGCCAGCGAATTCGGGTGACCGGGGCGCGGATCGAACCAGAAAACGCCGTTGTTCATCAGCACGCCTGTCTCCGGCAGGCTGACCATGGAGCCGAAAACCGACAGCAGCGTCTGGGTCAGAGACACCATCATGCCGTCGCTGTCGACGACCGAGAAATGCGTGGTGCAACCGGTTGCCCGCCCCCCTTCGACATCTCCCATTTCGGCAAGACGGAGTGCGTATGCCGCCTCCAGCGCCTCCGCGGTTGCGATAAACGAACCGGCGTCGGGCGCGCTGGAGGGATCGAATGACGCCGCCATATCACGCAGGACATGCGCCAGCGTCGGACCGGCGGAAAGCTCCGGCGTCGCCCATATCTCGGCGTCGCGATAGGGTATGCGGATGGGATCGACGATGCGCGCGCGATAGGCGGCGAGATCGGTTGCGGTGAGCGAACTGCCGACCAACGCCGCATCCCGGGCGATCGCATCGGCGAGCGGACCCTCGTAAAGGCTGCGCGGACCCTCGTGCATGATGGTTTCAAGCGTCGCCGCAAGGTCGGGTGCCGGCAGCAGGTTTTCGGCGCCGGGCGTCATCGGTGCGGGCGGCGGATGGCCGCCGGGCAGAAACCGCTCGGCGCTGGCGGAGAATCGTGCCAGGCCGCTGGCCGCCTGGCCGATCATCATGGTCGCGTACCAGTCGACGGAGAGGCCGCGGCGGGCAAGCCCGACTGAGGGCGCGACAAGCGCGCTCCATGATCGGCTGCCCCAGGCGGCGTGGGCCGCCCCGACGCCCTCCACCACGCCGGGCACGGCAATGGCGAGCGGTCCGGTCAGGTTGCGATCGCCCTTCACCGCGGGCCAGGCGAAGAGGCCCTCCGCCTGACCATCGTCGAGCGGATAGTCGCCGGGATTGAGCGCGGCCGGGGTGCGCATGCCGAAATCGACCGCATGGACCGTACCGTCCGGATGGCGGACCATCATCAGGCCGCCGCCGCCGATGCCGCTCATCCAGGGCTCGACGACGCCGAGCGCAAACGATGTCGCCACGGCAGCGTCGATGGCATTGCCGCCTTCCGCCAGCACCTGCGCGCCAATGCGGGCAGCGCCCACATGCTGCGCGGCGACGACGCCGTGTTCCGTTCTGATGGCTGGTTTGCGCACGCTCTGGTTGGGCGAAAAACCGGAACTCATGAGATCAACTTTCCTGCAATGCGGGCGCCAACTCTCCCGCACGGTGGCACCGGGCGCTTTGCCCGCCGCCGAGATCGACAGTCGGCGGCGGCGCATCGGCGCAGATTTCGGCTGCGTGCGCACAGCGTGCGCGGAACGGACAGCCGGTGAAGGTCTGGGTCGGGCTCGGCAACTCACCCTCCAGGAGGCGGCGCGCACGGCGGCCCGCGCCCGGCCTGATTTGCGGCACGGCGTCGAGCAATGCCCTTGTATAGGGGTGTGCCGGCGCTGCGAACAGCCGTTCGGCCGGTGCGGTTTCCACGACCTTGCCGAGATACATCACCGCAATGCGGTCGGTGACATTCCTGACCACGGCAAGGTCGTGCGAGATGAAGATGTAGGCGAGGCCGAAATCGCGCTGCAAGGCGTTCAGCAGGTTCAGGATCTGCGACTGTACCGAGACATCAAGCGCCGAGACCGGCTCGTCGCAGACGATCAGCCGCGGGCGCCGTACGAGGGCGCGGGCGATGGCAAGGCGTTGTCGCTGGCCGCCGGAAAACTGGTGCGGCAGACGGTCCAGATGGCCGGACTGGAGGCCGACCGCGTCGAAAATCTCCGCCACGCGGACGCGGGTTTCAGCCTTTGCGGCGCCGCGCACAAGAAGCGGCTCGCCGACACTCTTCCAAACCTTCCGCCGCGGGTTGAGCGAGGCGAACGGATCCTGAAAGATCACCTGCATGTCCTCGCGCGCCTCCGCAGGAGCGTTGTGCGGCAACGGGTCGCCTTCAAAGATGATCTCGCCTTCGGTCGCCGCAAGCAGGCCGAGGATCGCCGCGCCCAGCGTGGTCTTGCCGCAACCGCTCTCGCCGACAATTCCGAGCGTCTCGCCCGGCTGAAGGGTCAGGTCCACGCCGTCGACGGCCCGCACCTCGGCCCGGGTGACCCAGGGGACAGCGCCGCGCACGGGAAAACAAACGGAGAGGTTGCGGACTTCAAGCAGCGGCTGGCTCATCGCGCGATCTCCCCGACACGGATACAGGCCGCGGCGCGGCCCGCGCCCAGCGTGCGCAAGTCCGGCGCTTGCGCCCGGCAGGCGTCGCGGACGTATGGGCATCGCGGCGCAAAACGGCAACCTGCGGGCCAGCCGCCAGGTTCCGGTACGGTGCCCTCAATCACGTCGAGCGCGACACCGCGTTTTGCCTCCAGCGTCGGAATGCTGCGCAAAAGCAGCTGC
>JAOTYV010000137.1 GCA_029861675.1 Alphaproteobacteria bacterium | reverse complement strand
CTTCAGCTCCTGGGTTTACCGCCAGCGCAACGCCGTCGAGCGGTTCTTCAACAAACTCAAACATTTCCGCGCTGTCGCAACACGACACGACAAAAGAGACGACAACTACCTCGCATCCGTCCAACTCGCCTCATTGCGGATTTGGCTGCGAACTTATGAGTCGGTGACCTAGACCATTTCTTGTTTAAATTGACTCAAGTGAAATGGTCTATCGTTTTGTTTTTACGCAAATACGCCGTCGCGGATCGTTTCGGTTCGCTCGGGATTTGTTTTAGACGCCATTTCCCGCGAGTGTGACCGGCAACTGATGCCATGCTTGACCGCTGGCCATAATGCAACTCGTGCCGTTCGGATAGGAAACCAGCATTGTCCAGGTTTTGGCAGGCGAAACAAAAACTTCGACGATCTGCGTTTCGGACACGAGGCCGCGCGCCTGGCCGGCTTCCTGAAATTTGGCATCGAGCTTCTTGACGATTGCCGCGCGATTGCCGCAGGGACGCTTTTCCTCCGCGGATGCGGACAATGACGCAAATGCGATGCCGGCGAGCGCCAATACGATTAATCTTGCCATGGTGCCGTCTCCTTATAGTCGGTTTTTCAGCCGAGCGGGCTTCTTATAAGGAGAAACGAATTAATCAGGCCGCAGGGGTTAGGGGCCCGGCGGATATTCGGCGGTGGATTAGCGCCGGACTGGCATCGCCGCGCCGTCGCATCAGCCGCCGTAGAACCGGCGCCCGTGATTGCGCACCCAAATGCGGACGAGGTGCCGCTTGCGGTCCGGCTCCGGCCAATCGGTGAAAGCGGTGCGCCGGTGGCCTAGCTTTCGATTGTTGGCGATCTGTATCTGCCCGCGTTCGAAAGCAAAGGATTTACCCAGGCGAGGGTCTTCGAGCACGGTGTCGAGCGTATCGATCGCGGCGGCGGTCTCATTGTCCATTTGCTCGCCGGCCACGACATAGCCGTCCCGGACCCGTCCGGTTGAAAGCGATACACCGAGGCCTTCGCCATTGTATTCGAATATCGGTTTTTCGGAGTACAGGCAGTCGTTCGGCGCATGCTCGCGGTGGCGTTCGAAATAGAACGGCCGATACAAGCGGGGCAACAGATCCTTGTGTTCCTCCAGCAGCAAGTTGTGCGCGGCATAGAAGCTGACCAGCCCGCTGATACCGCCTTCCATGGCGGTTTGCAGGCACAATAGCGACACATAATTGGGCGGTAGGTTGTAGCTGTTATCGGTGTGATAGGACTGGCCGCCGTTGGTTTTCGAGCCACGTACGCCCTTTCCCGCGCCGGAAGTCTTGCCGGTGTCGGTCACGTCGTACAGCATCAGGCCATCCCATTTTTGCGCCACCGTGGTGCCGAGCATGGAGAGCAATATCCAATAAATACCCTTGGCGACGGGTTCTTCGAATTCGTCGACCGGCAGGGAGCTCAGGATCGCAAATCCAACACCGTCATCGAGGGTGTGCTTGACGCCGCCCATCAAGGCGCGGCACGCGGGCATTTCGAAATCGTCGGGCTCGAGCGCTTCTACCGGCAGGGGATTGTCGCGCAATATGGCAGCGACGGCGCGGATTTCCGCGAGGCAAGCCGCATCGATCTCGACCAATCCGTCGTTGGGCAGCAGCGTGTCTGCGGTCCAGGCGATCGGGTCGTCGATGCGGCGTTCGAGCATTCTCGGTGTATCGGGCATGGCCGATCCCTCCTTGTCGTTGGATGACCGTCTCTGAGCGGCGGTCCGAATCGCCGGTTGGCCCATTTTAGGTCAAACGGCGGCGTGGCGCCATACGCTGCGCGGGTTAGCCCTGCCGTGGAATCATCGGCCGGTTGACTGATATTTATCCAAGAGCGGCTGAAAATCCGGCGGTTGGGTGTCATAGGTCAGCATTTTGCCGTCATCGGGGATCGGCACCCAGGGTTGTGCGCTTTGGGTCCAAAGATGCCCCGCGGGGGTAAGCCAGCTCGTGTCGTCCAGCGTGCCGGGCTTAATATTGTAGATCGCTTTGTCGCGCGCCGGCTCGTGATACAGCCGGGTGCCACACTCGGCGCAGAATTTACATATTTTCTCGCGGCCGCTGTCCGTCACCGTACGCCACGTCTTGGGCGTGCCCTTGGTGATCGTGAACGCATCGCGCGCTACCGACATCGACATGCCGAAGGCGCTCGACGATTGACGCTGGCAATCCGTGCAGTGGCAGACATATAGGGTGTGCGGCTCGGCGGTAATTTCGTACCTGATATTGCCGCATTGGCAGCCGCCCGCTTGAGCACTCGTCATCGGAACCCCCAAGAGTCGTCAATTTCCCGTGGCATCGGTCGTGCGGCCCGGCAATGCCACGGCGTTGCGCGCGCCTATTCGGTTTCCGTTGCTTCGGCAACCTCGACGGCCGCCGGCTCGTTCTTGCCTGCGCGTTTCCGCTCTTCTTTTTCGCGCTTTTTTGCGGCTTTTGCCTGATCGCGCTGCATGCGTTCGACGCGGTAATTGGTTCTTTTTCGTGCCATTTCGAGTCCTTGATCTAGTTATTGGGATGCGCGTCCGCGGAACGCGAAACCGTCACCCGACTATTTTTTCTTGGTCGTCGCCTTGTTCTTGTCGATCATCTTTTGAATTTTTCCCGCCAGCGCCAGGTCCGCGCGCGCGGCTTCGACAACCTCGTTGTACTGAGCTTCGGTCAACTTCTCCACCGTTAAGATGGCGCGCATTTCGGTCTGGGCCTTCTTGAAAATCTTGGAGGCCGCTTCCTCGTTTGGCGCGGTCTTTATTTGAGGAAGGTATTTTTCGCGAATTCCCAGAATTTTGGTGGCGGCGGCGGCGAAGGATATGATGAGAGTTTCGGACACTGCGGCGGGCGGCGCTTGCGCCGTGATGAACGCGCCGCGCGAGGTCTCCGCTGCAGCGGCGATAGGTCCGAAATTAATCAACAATACGGGCGTCAAGACGGCGGCAAAGCGAAGGCTACGAAGCAGGCGGTGCATTATTCGGTCGTCCTTTCTGTCGCGGGAACGGCGCCTCGGCGCCTCCGCGATGTCGGTATTCTTTGCCATACGCCGACGGTCTGAGTTTGAAATCGGCATCCGGGTCGGAAGATTGCGGTTCACACCGCCGCGAAGCGATGCCATTCGGTTCCCCAAGGTATGGTCGCCGGACAGGCTGTTCAACTAATCTTTGACGGGATCGTGATGGAGAATGTGGTTGGTGCATTGATTGCCACGTGTCTGCCGGGGATCGTGAGCAGCCGGGACACAGCGGCCTACCGGGCTTAAATCGACATCGAAGACATCGCCCTCGATGGATTGGAACTTCTCCGATCGATCGACATTCGCCGCGTGCGCGGATGCAATTTCAGATCCAAGTACCGCGGATCCGGCTCGCGAGTTGTGCCCGGCCATTGAATCGTCAACATCGCCGCATATCTTGGGCATACTAATCTGAAAAATGAACATAGAATGGGGCCGCAAATTCGGTGGTGATGGTTTTTCAATTCCTGGCCGCGAATACTTTGAGCTTTTGATTGGCGGCTGATGCGAATTCTTGGAGCATTGTTGATATTTTTTGTGTTCGTGGTGCCGGGCGCACATGCGCAGTCGACGCTGGTGATGGGTTGGGTGGAGCCTGTGGAAATTTTGCCGAGCGGCATGAAGATTTTGGCGAAGCTCGATACCGGCGCCTCGACGAGTTCCATCGACGTTGCGCGATATGAGGAATTCAAGCGCGCCGGCAAGACCTGGGTCCGATTTAGCGTTTCTGACCGGAAGGGGGGATCGTTTCGATTCGAACGTCCCGTCGTTCGCGTGTCGCGGATTCGGCGTAGTGATGCACCGACGGTCGTCAGGCCGGTCATCGAGCTTGGCGTCTGCGTTGGTGAAGTCTACCGAAAAACGCAGGTGAACCTTGCCAACCGCGCGCATTTGAATCATCCGATGTTGATAGGACGGCGCTTTCTGAAAGCGAAAATATTGGTGGATCCCTCGCGGCAATTCACCTCCGAGCCGCGTTGTTCCAAGCGTTCACCGAACTGACAGCATGAAAAACACCCACGCATACATACTGGCGACGGTCCTGGCGGCGGTAGGAACCGCAATATTCTTATATAAATGGGCCGGGCTTGGTTTGCCGCTCACGCCGAACGAGTCGACGCAGACCTGGCAAATCGAAAGCCGAATTTCGTTTCGCGGCCGAATGGGACCGATCAAGGTAACGATCCCGACGCCGGTGGAGTCCGGCCAATACGCGGTGATCGATCAAATATTCGTTGCGCGCGAATATGGTCTGTCGACGCAGCTCGAAGGCGTCAATCGCCGCACCGTGTTCGCGACCCGGGATGCACACGGTGACCAAATATTGTATGCACGCTTCACCGTGCACAAAGTGCCGCGGGGGCGTGATTTTTCTCCCAACGAAGAGACGCTGGACAAGCCGGAATCATCCTTGTCGGGCGCCCGGCGCTTGGCGGCGCAGGCTGTGCTCGATGCTGCCAAGGCGAAATCGGCGGATGTGACCACATTGACGCTCGCCGTCTTGGAACGATTCCGCCGTGCCGGCATCGACGATAGCGTCGATACGCTCTTGGCGAACCGTAGCGATCGCTTGGAGATCGCGCGTGCGGCGGTCGAGGTCTTGCATCTCGCCGGGCATCCGGCGCGCGTGGTAAGTGGCGTCCGATTGGTGCCGCAGGCGCGGAACGTGAATTTCGTTCACTGGATAGAGGTCCATTTCGGCGGCGCCTGGCAGCCGTTTTCCCTTACTTCAAGTGCGCCGGGTATCCCGGAGGAATATTTCCCGTGGTGGCGTGGCGGCGCGGCCTTCATCCAATCCAGTATGCCCGGCGAGGTGACGGCGATGACCACGGTTGCGCGAGCCGCGGAAACGGCCGAATGGTCGGCGCTGGTTCCTGCCAATTTTGCAGAGCGCAAGGTCCTGGATTTTTCCTTGCTAACGCTGCCGCTCGACACTCAGCAGGTCTATCGGCTGATTCTGATGGTTCCGCTCGGGGTCCTCGTTCTCGTGTTGCTGCGAAATGTTATCGGGATCACCACATTTGGCACGTTCATGCCGGTGCTGATCGCGCTGGCCTTTCGCGAAACGACCCTGATTTGGGGCATCGTGCTGTTTGTTGTCGTTGTCGGCGCCGGTTTGCTGGTGCGGGTCTATCTCGAATATCTGAAGCTGCTGATCGTGCCGCGGCTGGCCTGCGTGCTGATTTCGGTAATTCTGCTGATGGCGCTGCTCAGTCTGCTGACAAACAAGCTTGGCATCGACCGCGGTCTTTCAATTGCGCTGTTTCCGCTGGTCATCATCACGATGACGATCGAGCGCATGTCGATTATTTGGGATGAAAACGGGCCGGGCGAGGCCTTCAAGCAGGGGCTGGGGAGCCTTGGCGTCGCGATGGTTTGTTTTTTCGCGATGTCGATCACCTACATGGAACACCTGCTCTTCTTCTATCCGGAGATTCTGTTGGTGGTGCTGGCCTTCACGGTGCTGTTGGGACGCTACTCGGGGTACCGCCTGACCGAGCTGTGGCGATTCCGCGATTTGGCGAAAGCGGCGGGCTGATGCTGAAGACGCTGAGAGAGCTCCGCCGGCGCGGAATTTTGGGTATCAATGCCCGCAACGCCCGCTACATCCTGCCCAGCAATGCCCGCAAGGATTATCCGGCGGTCGATGACAAGCTTCTGACCAAGCAAATCGCCGCGAAGGCCGGTTTGGCCGTGCCCGAATTGTACGGTGTGGTCCGCAGCAACCATGAAATTAAGCGGTTGCCGGAAATGCTGGAAGGGCTAAACGATTTTGTCATCAAGCCCGCGCAGGGAAGCGGCGGCGACGGTATCCTGGTCGTTGCAAGCCATTCCGGCGACCGGTTTCGGCTGGTATCGGGTCAAATCATGACGCTCGACGAAATCGGGTATCACGTGCACACCATCCTTGCCGGCATATATAGCCTTGGCGGTCAGCCCGATAAGACGCTTATCGAATACTGTGTCAAGTTTGATCCACTGTTTGAGAAGATCGCGTTCCAAGGCGTGCCGGACGTGCGGATCATCGTTTATCTCGGCGTGCCGGCGATGGCGATGGTGCGGCTTCCCACGCGCCAATCCGGCGGCCGCGCCAATCTGCATCAAGGGGCCGTAGGGGCGGGTATTGATATCGCGACCGGCGTGACGCTGTCGGCCGTCTGCAATAGCCGAATCGTGACCGAACACCCCGATACCGGGAACCCGGTGTCCGGGTTGGAAATTCCCTATTGGGAGGAAATGCTGATGCTGGCCGCGCGGTCGCAGCAGCTCACCAACCTGTGTTACCAGGGTATCGATATCGTCCTCGATCGCGACAAGGGACCGATGATCCTGGAGCTGAATGCACGGCCCGGCCTCGCCATTCAGATTGCCAATCAAGCGGGACTTAAACCCCGCTACGATATCATTGAAGCCCACGCCGGTACCCATGACGGGGATGCCGCGCGCGTCGCATTCGCCCGGGAACGATTTCGCGCCGATCGTCCGATAATCTGATCGATGGTTGTGTTATGGGAAGAATGCTTGGCTTGCGGATCGGCACGATTCGGGCATTGCTGCGGATGTCTGGAGGCCGGAAATTCCAGAATTGGGCCTGCAACTCGGTTTCCTTGGGACTTTTCTTATCGCTGGGAGGATTGGTCGAAATGAAGATACTCCGGCATCGCTTGCAGCACGATGATGACACGGCCGTTCGCTTCGTTCCCAGTCCCAATATTGGGGGTAAGGTCGATGCCAAATATCTGGTCATCCACTATACTGCCGGCTCGAGTGCGCAAGGCGCGATCGATAGTCTGACCGATCCGCGGGCGAAAGCATCGGCGCATCTGGTAATCGGGCGTGACGGCGCGATAACGCAGCTCGTTGCATTCGACGATGTCGCTTGGCATGCGGGGCGGAGCCGGTGGCATGGGCTGGAGGGCCTGAACGCCCATTCAATCGGTATCGAGCTCGACAATGCCGGGGCCCTCACGAGAACGGGCGATGCATGGACAGCCTGGTTCGGGCGGCGCTACGCACCAAATGACGTGCTCGTTGCGTGCCATAAGAATGAGACCGTTGAGCGCGGCTGGCCCCTGTACGCGCAACCGCAAATTCAAGCAGCAATCGATGTGTCGAGAGTGTTGGTCGACCAATACAAACTGCTCGACGTCATCGGTCACGACGATATTGCGCCCGGCCGAAAATTGGATCCCGGACCGGCATTTCCCATGGATCAATTTCGCGCGCGCGTGATGGGGCGCCGTGATGACGAACCGGGGCAATTCGAGACGACCGCGGCGCTCAATATCAGGGAAGGGCCGGGCATCGATTTCCCGAAACTGCCGGCGTCGCCGCTCAAGCCGGGAAGCCTGCTATACATTGTCTCGGAGAAGCGCAGCTGGCGATACGTCGATGTGATGGACGATTCCGGAAAGCCCACGCTGACGGGTTGGGTCCACGGCGACTATGTCCGTCCGGTGTGACGGTGCCCATATCGATTGCGGGCGCGCCGGTGTAGCCTCCGAACTGGTGTCTTGGCGTCGAATTGTCCGATCCGAAATATATCCCTGACGGGCCGGTACAACTTGCGTAACGAGACATTTACTCTCAATATTACACAAATCTCATTTTAATTATTTAAAATTTATCATTATATATCAGCGGGATTTAAATATTAACCATAAATATAGTCAGTTTTAGCTAGCTCTTTTGGTGTATTGCGGGGTGTATTTGCTCGCTCAAAAGAATTAGACGAAAATTTGCTGCAATTACCCCTAAATTCGAATCCTAGTCCGTTGGGTGCTGCGCTAAAGTAGCGTTTGACGAATACAGGTTAGGCAGCTGGACATAATAATTAATCAACGTCAGTTGCTTCAAAAGAACCAACGTTTAGGGGTGTCGCTATGAATGGTGTTTCGGTAGGGATTATCAGCCAAGACCAGTTCTTTCGTGAAGGACTGAAAACGCTTCTGTCGGAGAACGGCTATCAGGTCGTCGGCGGCGTGTCGGATCATCGTGAATTCGATAGCTGTGTCTCGATGGCGGATACGCCGGTCCTGGTACTGGTCGATCTGGTCAACGACGTCGATGCAGCGGCCGATCAGCTTCATTACTTGCGCGATAATTTGCCGGGCGTGACCATCGTCGCGTTCAGCGATCAGCGCAACGAAGACTGGGTTACGATCTGCGAAGATTATGATGCCGGCGCCCTGCTGCGCAAACAGGTCTCCTTCAAGGCGCTTCTGCACTGCCTCGAGCTGGTAATGATCGGTGAAAAGGTCATGCCGACGACGTTCGAGCCCTCGAAGCGGCACAGCGAGGACGCCGACGAAACCGATGGCGCGCTGGCCCATGCGTCCGGGGGGCGCCAATCGCGAGGCGAAACCATTCCCTGCATGACGTGCACGCAGCCCTTTGAGACCGCCGATCGCAAGGCCAATCGGATTTGTTCATCCTGCAAATCGAAGATGTCGCGCATCAGCAGCGCATCGGAGCACACCCTGCACTACTGATCACAGATTTCGACCATTCGACGACTCCCGAAGCGCCGGGGCAGGAAACTGTCTCCGGCGCTACGTTTTTCGCCACACGATCGCCCGTCCGTCTTCAATCGCGAACGTAGTACCGAAACGCGCGGATTTCTCTCGAATATCCTCCAGGTCGGCATGCTCGGCCTCGAAATCGCGCGGCACGGTTTCGTTCCTGGCATTGTGGCGGACGAAGCTGAAGGCGACATCTTGAAGGGCGCCGTCGTCTAGCGAGACATGCAGCATCAAGCCGAGCCAATCGGGATGCTTTTGAGCGCGGTGGCCGGTTTCGAAGGAAAAGCTGCCGACGCCATAAAATACCGGTTTGTCCTTATAGACCTCGATGCCGAGCGGGAAATGCGGGCCGTGACCCAGAACCAGATCGGCACCGGCCTCGATCGCGGCGTGGGCAATCTCCTGCTGGTAGGTGAGGATCTCTTGGTCGAGGCCCCAGTGGTTGCTGGCGATCACGACGTCGGCGCGTTGGCGCAGGGAAGCGATGTCGTCCTGGAACGCGGCAAGCGATTCCGCATCGGCCCAGGTTACGACTTCAGGCGGCATGCCGGGGCGGGTGAGCGTCTTGAGTTGGTCGATTTGCGGCCGGTATGCCGTATGGGCTCTGACGATCGAGATGCCCGGAAAATCGTCCGTTGCTTCATGGCCATGGTTCCAATACACCGACGAGCGTTGCATGAACCCGTAGCGGACACCGTCACGCTCGATGATGACCGGTCGTGCCGCTTCTTCGCGGTTGACCCCCGCACCGGTATGCGCGATCCCCAATTCGTCCAGGCGGCCGACCGAAGAGCGGATCGCGCTTCCGCCGATGTTCACATTGTTGGCGTTGCCGACGGCATGCACGCCGGCGAGCGTCAGGGCTTCGGCTGATTTGAGCGATGCGTAGAAACCTTCCTCTTCGACCGATCGTTCCGCCATCGGTTCGTAGAAACAGCATTCGAGATTGGCGAAGACCACATCGGCGCCGCGGGTCACATCGCCGATTTGTGCGAAGGGTATGGTCGGGTCGGTCACGCCCATAAGGTTGATGTCCCCGGTCAAAATCATTTTGTGCTGCATCACCAGTCTCCATTGACGCATCTGTCGATAAGAACAATCCGTGCACCGCCGATCCGCATGTCGCGCCGAAGATAGTTACTGGGCGATGTCATGCATCGGTGCGAGAGGCACGGGATTGCGGGCCGGAATGGCCTCATGCCATCATATTCGCCGAAAGCAGGCGTATCCAATTCATAATAACCGCATGTCTGGCGATGGCTCCACCTGCACACGAAAATCCTATGAATCGATGACCCGATAGGGACGGCCGGAGGAATACCCGATGAGCAAGGCGAAAACGGAAATCAGCCCGGTAATGCGCGATTTGAGCGCGTATATCGCGGAGGCGGTGCAGCGGCCGCTGCCTGATTCGATTGCGGCGAAAGGCAAGCATCATTTACTGGATACCATTGCCGCCATGATTTCAGGATCGCGGCTTCGCCCGGGCGAGATGACATTACGCTATATCGCCCTGCAAGGCGGCGTCGAGGAGGCGGTCGTCGCGGGGAGCGGTATCGTGACGTCGGCGATCAACGCAGCGCTGGCCAACGGCATGCTGGCCCATGCGGACGAAACCGACGATTCGCACAAGGAATCGCGCAGCCATCTGGGTTGCGGCGTGGTACCGGCCGCGCTGGCGATGGCGGAGCGGGAGGCGTCGTCCGGCACGGCCCTGCTGCGCGCGGTCGTGCTCGGCTACGATATCGGTGCGCGCATTAACTTTGCACTCGATGTTCACCCGTTTTATGCCGCCGGTCACAGCACCCATACTTTCGCGCCGACCTTTGGGGCGGCCGCCACGGCCGGCGCCTTGGCCGGCTTGAACGGCGACCAGGTGCGCTGGCTAATTTCCTATACGGCGCAGCAGGCGTCGGGGGTGAATTGCTGGCAACGCGATCTCGACCATATCGAAAAAGCCTTCGATTTTGGGGGCATGGCGGGCCGCAACGGCGTCACGGCGGCAACCATGGTGCAGGCGGGCTTTACCGGGGTTGACGATGTCTTCATTGGCCCCCGCAACTTTTTCTTCACCTACGCGGACAAGGCAAAACCGGAAGCGCTGACCGACGGCCTGGGCACGCGCTACGAGATCACGCTGACCAATATCAAGAAATGGTCGGTCGGCTCACCGATCCAGGCGCCCCTCGATTGTCTTGAAGCGATGTTGGCGAAGCAGAAAATCCGCGCCGACGACGTCGAACGCGTGACGTTGCATTTGTCCGATCAGGAGCATCACGTGGTCGACGACCGGCACATGCCGGATATCTGCATACAGCACATGGTCGCTATCATGCTGCTGGACGGTACCGTGAGTTTTGCCTCATCGCATGACGAAGAGCGGATGGCCGATCCGGCCGTGACCGCGTTGCGTCAGCGCATCGATTTGGTCGGTGCGCCGGATCGCGAACGCCGCACCGCGGTTGTCGAGGTCGCGCTCCGGGATGGCGGCCGGCTCAGTGAATCCCAGACCGCAGTGCGCGGGACACCCGACAATCCGATGACCACCGAGGAAGTGGAGGCCAAGGCCCACGATTTGATTGCGCCGATTACCGGCGAAAAGAACAGCCGGGATCTCATCCACATGATCGGGAATATCGAGAACGTCGAGGACGCCCGTGTCCTGCGTCCGCTGTTAACGGCCTGATCGGGCCGGAAGGAGCGGTGCACCGAATATTCCGGCGCACCGCATTCCGTTCAGACTAGCCACCGAGCCAAAGTGGCATTTCAACAAGTACCTGCAGCAGTCCCGGCGGATAGCTTAGGGTCAGTGCATAGGACATGATGCTGAGGAAGCTTGTCGCGGCCAAGCCGAAGATCGCGTTGCGCAGATGCGACCCGCCGGCCTTTACGGTGATAAATGTGTAAATGAACAAGGCGCAGCCGAGCGGAAAGCCGACCAACCCGATCATACACAACATCCCGACGATCCAGCCCATATAGTGCCAGTCGCTGTACTCGGTCTCGACGCCATGCTCGATGTCATGGAGCACGGCGGCCGGTTTGGTCGCCCGTTTCATGCTGACGAGAAGGGGCGTGAGCATCAGCATGGCAATGATCGCGACCGACATCGGGAACACCATGCCGAGCGGGATGTATTGCGTGCTGTCGACCAATGCGACGACGGCGAATAAGAACATGAAGGCACCGAAATACAGCTGCGGCTTCTTGTCGCCGACTCCGTGCGGGCTGTCCTGATCGTAGGTTTTGTTGGCGCCGGGTGAGAATTTCC
>JAOTYV010000426.1 GCA_029861675.1 Alphaproteobacteria bacterium | reverse complement strand
CGCCATCGAAAAATCCATCCCGCGCTTTGCGGCGAACCGGTTCGACGGCCTGCGCCGGATCATCGATATCTCCGGCGACGGCGCCAACAACTATGGCAACCTGGTCAACGAAGCGCGGGACAAGGCGGTCAAGGCGGGGATCGTCATCAACGGATTGCCGATTCTGTCCGACCCGAAGACGCAAAACATTCCGACCATCCAAAACCTCGACCTGTTCTACCGCGATTGTGTGATCGGCGGACCCGGCGCCTTTCATGTTGTGGCAAACGGCTTCAAGGATTTCGCCCGCGCCATTCGCCGCAAACTGATCCTCGAAATCGCCGGACGCGCACCACAAGCACGCATCTGGCACGCCACCGCCCGTGAAAGCCCGCCCTGCAACTCCGGCGAATGGCGCTGGATGGGAATCATGTCCGGCGGCACCCGGGAATGATACAGCGCGCGCTGCGGCAGTTGACCCGCTCGCCGAGGGCCCCATATGGAAATTATAAAAGTAATACCCCTCTCACTTCGCTAGCCCTGTCGACATAGAGGTTCCTCCCCCTCTTTTAGGCTCCCCTGAAACAGGGCTAGCGTTCATTATTTTCCTGCCGCGCCGGCATCCTTAAGTCTCAATTAAGATTGCCTGTCGATTGAATACTGAAAATTGTCGACAATTTACAATCGCCAATTCAATGCTACAGTGACGATCTGCCTTGCCCCCAATACGAGCGACTGAATTGGCCAAGACCCAAGATACCTTGCAGCTACTGCGCTCCAACTCCTTGTCGAGCGCCGTTCAGGCCGAAATCGAACGCCGTATCCTGTTCGGTGAGATCGAAGCCGGCACGCGGATCAACGAAAACAGCTTGGCCGCGGAACTGTCGATCAGCCGCGGACCGATCCGCGAAGCCTGTCGCGGCCTCGTCGAAATGGGTCTTCTCACCGTCATCGTGAATCGTGGATTCTTCGTCCGTGAAATTACCCGCAAGGAAGCCGCCGACGTCTACGATGTCCGGGCAAGCCTGATGCGGCTCGCGGGGGAAACGCTTGCCCAGCGCATCAACGACAACCAGCTTGCGGTACTCTCCGAAATGGTCGAAGGAATGGACGCTGCCAACGCCCGCGACGATTTCGAAGCCTTTTACGCCCTCAACCGCGAATTCCATGAACGCATCGTCGACTATGCGGAGAACGACCGGTTGCGCGCGCTGTGCGACGGGCTGGTGAAGGAACTCAATCTCTATCGGCGCCGCAGCCTCTTGCTCGGCGGCGGCCTGGCGGAGTCGAATCAGGAACATAAGGCGATCCTTACTGCGCTCAAGGACCGGGACGTGCCGCGCGCCGGCGAGGAAATGGCCAATCACATCCAAGCCGGCAAACGCCGGTTTCTGGCGGCGACTGCCGACAGCACCAGAAGTCAAATGCCTATCAGGGGAGACTCCACGTGAAATTCAGCAACTTTTTGTTTCCGGCCAGCATGGACCCGGCGCAGGACGAACAGATCATCAATGAAACACTGCGCGAAGCCCAACTCTGCGACGAATTGGGCATGGAGATGTTGTGGCTTGCCGAGCATCATTTCGACGGAATTTGCGCCTATGTCGACCCGGTAACCTTCGCCGCGGCGATCGCCGCCAGCACCAAACAAATTCACATCGGTTTTGCGGTGGCGCAGATGTCCCTGCATCATCCGATCCGAATGGCCGAACAGACGTCCATGATCGACAATTTGAGCCATGGCCGCCTCATCGTCGGCCTCGGCCGCGGCACCGCCTACAATATCTACGACTATCAGGGATACGGGATCGATCCGGATGAGGCGCAGGAACGGCTGCTTGAATCCGAAGAAATCATGATCAAGGCCTGGACCACCGAGAATTTCGAGCACAAGGGCAAATACTGGGACATCAAGCTGCCGATGCTACGGCCGCGCCCCTATACCAAGCCGCATCCGCCGATCCTGCGCGCCTGCTCGGGTGAGGAATCGATGCTCGGTATGGCCCGCGAAGGCAGGCCCTTCATGATGAATATCCAATCCAACGAGGTGACCCGGCACCGCATGGATCTCTACCGCGACACCCTGCGTGAATCGGGCTTCGACGACGAAACGGTGCAACGGAATGTAGACGACAGCTGGGTATGGCGGAACATCTTCATCGCCGACACCGACGCCGAGGCGAAACGCCTGGCGATTCCCGCCTTCGAAACCCAGAACGAATTTCGCGCCCGCATGCGCAAGAAGGTCTACGCGGAACAGGGCCTGATCATGAAAAAGGAAACGGCGCCCGCCGCGCGCAGCACGACACAGCACGGCATCCTCGCCGGATCACCCGAAACGGTCGCCGAGGCCATCGCCGAAATCAACGACATCGGCGTCGGCGGACTGATACTGACCTTCCGGATCGGCCCCATGCCCTATGACGTGACGGAAAACAGCATCCGCCTGTTCATGGAAAAGGTCGCGCCTGAATTCAAATAGCGCACAGCGGCGTGACGCGGCCGGACCGCGCGATCCTCAACCCAAATGGGTTCGGAGAAAATCGCATAAGGTCCCGAATTCCGCGGCCGTATCCGGTCCCGAGAACCGCGCCCGCAGGAACCCATGGATCATGCCGTTGGCGCGGCTGTACCGCACCGCGACGCCAGCCGCCGTGAGCGCATCCGCATAACGTCGGCCGTCATCGGCCAGAGGATCGATTTCGGCGACCTGAATGATCGCCGGCGGCAAATTCGACAAGTCAGTGGCCACGAGCGGCGTCGCAAGCGGATCCGCGCTGGGCCGTTCCGTGCCTTCAAGATACCATTCCCAATAGGTCTTCATCGATGCCGAGGTCAGGCCCGGCGTCACCGCATAACGGCTGTAGGCCGGTCCGTCCAATACATCGGTCAGGCACGGATAGATCAGCCCCTGGGCGGCGATCCGGGGCCCGCCCCGGTCCCGCGCCGCGATGCACACGGCCGCGCTCAAATTGCCGCCCGCGCTGTCGCCGCAGACCGCAATCCGCCCGGCATCGATACCGTCAGACGCTCCGTGTTCGGCGACATGACACAGTACCGCGTAACAATCATCGAACGCGGCGGGATAGGGATTTTCGGGTGCGAGCCGATAGTCGATGCTGACGACAACGGCGGCCGCCTCTGCCGCCAACCCCCACGCAACCGAATCG
>JAOTYV010000136.1 GCA_029861675.1 Alphaproteobacteria bacterium | reverse complement strand
GAGAAACTGGCGCTCGCGCGTCAGCTTGGCGCGACCGACACCTTTAACGCCAGCGATGCGGATTGCGTGCAGCAGATCATCGAGGCGACCAAGGGTGGTGTCGATTACGGCTTCGAGATGGCCGGCAGCGTGCCGGCGCTGGAAACCGCCTATGCGATCACCCGCACCGGCGGCACCACCACGACCGCCGGGCTGCCCAGTTCGGAAAGCGGCCTGACGATCGACGTCGCCGCCCTGGTGCAGGGGGAAAAGACCCTGAAGGGCAGTTATATGGGCAGCTGCGTCGCCGCGCGGGACATTCCCCGCCTGCTCGCGCTCTACACGCAGGGCCGTCTGCCGGTCGACCGCCTGCGCAGCGCCAATCTGCGGCTCGATCAAATCAACGAGGGCTTCGACCGCCTGGCCGACGGCTCGGTCATCCGCCAGGTCCTGCAAACGCATACTTGAGAGGGAGCGGCCAATGATTGTCGATTTCCGGGGGCGGCCGCCGACGCCGGAGTATCTGACCTATTTCGGGCCGGATCGCACCCGCTGGATCGGCGAGCGTGTGGGCGCAAGATCGATGTCGCAGGCTTTTCTCGAAGGCTCGCTGGAGCTGTTCTTCGAGGAAATGAACGAGGCGGGGATCGATTACACGGTCGCGCTCGGCCGCAACAGCCCCGAAATGCTGCTTGGTGAGCGGCGGTTTCCGGCCGGTATCATCCCGAACAAGCATGTCCTGGTTCTTCAGACGCGCTATCCGGACCGGGTCGTCGGTATGGCTGGCGTCGACGTTTCCAATCAAATCCATGATGCGGTCGCGGAAATCGACGAATTCGTCGGCCAGTGCGGCCTCAAGGGCGTGTTTGTCGAGCCGCAGCGCGCCCTGCCGGGGCAGCCCGACGATGCGGCCGTGATGCCGGTCTACGAGAAATGCCTGGAATACGGCGTCCCGGTCTCGATCATGTCCGGCCCGTTCGCCGGCCCGGACATCGGATACACCGATCCGCGCCATATCGATGCGGTGGCGACCCGGTACCCGGACCTCAACATCATCGCGGGCCATGGCGCCTGGCCTTATGTGACCGAGATCATCGCCGTCGCCTTCAAACATCCCAATGTCTATGTGTCGCCGGACATCTATCACTTCGTGCCGGGATCGGAAGGCTACGTGACCGCGGCCAACGGGTTCATGGCGGACCAGCTTTTGTTCGGCACCGCCTATCCGATCCGGCCGTTGAAACAGACGGTCGAGGACTTCAAGGCGCTGCCGTTCGAGCCCGACGCGCTGACCAAGGCGCTCGGCCTCAACGCGCAACGCTTGCTGGGCCTGTAATCACATCGGGGAGGGATCATGACCATCGTCGATATGCGCCTGCGGCCGCCGCTGGCGAGCTGGACCGATAAGCCGCAATTCCGCAAGGGCGCGGAGTTCTATCCGTCGCGCATCGGGTTTCCCCGGCCGCCCTCGGCCGAGCAACGCTCCATGCCGCTGCTGCTGGAGGAGATGGACAAAGCGGGGATCACCTTGGGCGTCGTCATGGGGCGGCAATCGGCGGA
This sequence comes from Alphaproteobacteria bacterium, assembly GCA_029861675.1. The sequence continues at coordinate 10,294 of JAOTYV010000136.1, read as the reverse complement.
ACCGCACGGGGTCATCCCGAACGACGACATCGCGGCGGTGATCGCGGATTATCCGGACCGCTTCGTCTCGTTTGCCGGGATCGATATCAGCCGCGAGACCGATTGGTGCCTGGCCGAGATCGACCGTTGTCTCGCCCTGCCGGGTTTCAAGGGCGTGTCCTTAGAGCCGGGCGCGTCGCCGACGCCGATGATGGCGGATGACGAGCGGCTCTATCCGATCTATGAGCGCTGCGTCGGCCGCGACGTGCCGATTTCGATCACGCTCAGCGGCCTGCTCAGCCATATGGCCGGCGTGCCCTACGAATACGGCTCGCCGATGCCGCTCTACACCGCGGCCAAGGATTTCCCAACGCTTGATTTCGTCATCTCGCACGGCGCCTGGCCCTGGGTGCGCGAGCTGCTTGGCATCTGCTTCGTGCTGCCCAACATCTACGTGTCGCCGGACCTCTACATGGTCGGCGTCAACCTGCCGGGCGCGGACGAGTACGTGAAAGCCGCCAACATGTATATGGGCGACCGCATGCTGTTCGGCACCGCCTATCCGTCGCGGCCGTTGATCGAAAGCGTGCAGGCCTTCGACGAATGGACCTTTGCGGAGGGCGTGAAGGCGAAGGTGCTGGGCCTTAACGCGCTGCGGGTGATGCGGATGGCGTAGCCGCCCGAGTCTGTGCATCGCGGCGCTCGCGCGCGGGATCGATCCATTGTTCCCGGCGATCAGCCATCCTGTGGATAGCGGGTACAATTCAGAACAACACGTATATACAGACTATTGTATCCGTTTGTTCATATGAAATCTCTGTGGATGAAATGTGAATCCTGTGGAAAACAAACCGCTTTATCTTTCCCGTTGCGGATTGTTTTCTGGAGCCGTAGACCCAGGCTTTATCCTGCGGATGCCGGCTGCTTTGCGGTGTCCCCGACAATTGCGGCTGAGTGACGATGGCGGATAGTGTACGACCCCTGTTCCCCGACGACGCGGAAGATCCGGATTCGGTGACCGGCATTCTGCCGTCGCAGGATCTGCGCGCGCTGATCGCCGAGGGTGCGATCCAGGCCGAGGACGCCATCCCCGAGGCGCAGATCCAGCCGGCCAGCCTCGACCTCCGGCTCGGCGTCAACGGGTATCGTATTCGCACCAGTTTCCTGCCGGGCAAGCGCAATACGGTTGCGGAACGGATCGAGGCCTTTGCGACGCACCGCTTCGACCTGAACGACGACACCATCCTGGAAAAGAACTGCGTCTATATCGTCGAACTGGCGGAGCGGGTACGCCTGCCGGACGATCTGGAAGGCACCGCCAACCCGAAAAGCTCGATCGGACGGCTCGACGTCTTTACCCGCCTGATTGCCGACAATGCGGCCGAATTCGACCGGGTCCCGGCGGGCTATGACGGCCCGCTTTATGCGGAGATTTCGCCGCTCGCCTTCAGCATCGTGGTGCGCAAGGGCTCGCGCTTGAACCAGTTGCGGCTGCAGCGCGGCTCGCCCGCCTTGAGCGAGATGGCGTTCCGCCGGCTGTTCGAGGAGTTGCGCGACCCGGAGCACATGCCGCCGCCGGAAGAAGTCTATCGCGGCGGCTTTCCCATCTCGGTCGAGCTGAAAGGCGAGGCGGCGCCCGGCATCATCGGCTACAAGGCGCGCAAGCACGCCCCGTTGGTCGACGTGGACAAGCCGGATCACTACGACCCGCTCGACTACTGGGAGGTCATTTCACCGGTCAAGGGCGACGGGATCATCCTCGACCCGGACGATTTCTACATCCTCGCGTCGAAGGAATCGGTGCCGGTGCCGCCGGACTACGCCGCCGAGATGGTCGCCTACGACACGCTGATGGGCGAATTCCGCGTCCACTACGCTGGCTTCTTCGACCCCGGTTTCGGCTACTCGCCGCACGGTCATGGCGGCACGCGGGCGGTGCTCGAAGTGCGCTCGCACGAGGTGCCGTTCCTGATCGAGGACGGCCAGATCGTCGGCCGCCTGATGTACGAGAAACTGGTGGCCACCCCGGACAAGCTCTACGGCGGTGACATCGGCTCGTCCTACCAGGGCCAGGGGCTCGCGCTCAGCAAACATTTCAAGCGGAACTAACGCCGGCTCAGCCGGACACGATCATCACGATACCGGCGGCGAGGATCAGCGAGGCGGCGAGCCGCTGCCACAACCGGCCTTCCTTGAGATACAGCCCGCCGATCAAGATCGAAAAGGGGATCGATGCCTGCCGGACCGAGGTCACGGCCGCAACGTCGCCGCCCGCGCTATAGGCGGCGAGGATCAGCCAGTAGGAGGCATAGCACATGCCGCCGGCGATGAGGTGCGGGACCGGCGCACGCAGCCAGGTGAAGACGGCCGTCCACGGAACCTTCGCCGGCCCCAGGAAGCGAAACAGGACGATGTAGCTCGGCAGGCACAGCGCCTCGACCCAGAAGAACATGACCGACGGCGATACGGTTCGCATGGCGTGGGAGTCGGAAAGCGAATAGACCGCCGTTCCGCTCATCGCCAGGACCGCGAGCGACAGCGTCCGAATGTCGTTAAGCAGGTTCGTGCCGCGCTGGTGTTGCAGCGCATAGCCGCCGATCAGCACCAGCGCGATCCCCGCGAGCAGCACCGGCCCGTAACTCTTGCCGAGGAACGCGACGCCGATCAGGACGATCAGGGCCGGCGAAGACCGGACGATCGGGTAATAGGCGGAGAGGTCGCCTCGCCGTAGGGTCGCGACCAGACACGTGCCGTAGAGCAATTGGCCGCCCCACGATATCAGGACGAGCGGCCAGACCGCCGACGCGGCGCGCAGGTCGTGCCCCAGGATCATCGAATGGGTGGCGGCCAGGACGACCATCAACAGCGTCAGGATCAGGAACCCGCCTTCGGGCCGTCCGGTTTTCTTGATGAATGCGTTCCAGAGCGGATGCAGCACCGCGGATAGCAAGACGAGAGCGGCGATTTCCAATGCCATGGCGGCGCATTTCCGTCTTGTCGTCTCGGCCTCCGGACGGCCGGCGCCGTGGCGATGCCGACCGCCGGTTGGGCCGGCGGGCGTTAACCATTTACCATAAAGCGCCAGCATTTCGATCATATTGGCTGAATATTTCACTGGGTACGAATTCTCACCACGACCGGCCTATGAATTCTCGGTTCTGTTTCCTGCCATACCCGAATCAACTCACTCGCCATCCCCGCGAAAGCGGGTATCAAGCCAATCACCGACGCCGCCGATTTGCCCCCCGCCACCACGCGCCGTCCAGCGGGCAAGTTTGTGAGCAGCCGACAATTTCTTGCAATCGCACTTGTATTTTGGTCCTCATTGGATTTTGTTATGAAACCGGAACGTGCGGTTGCCCGTATCGTCGGATCGGGTTCGTCACAGTGAGGGATGCCGGAATGCCCATAGACGTCGTTGCCTGTTCCCCCGCGTTGGGTGCCGAGATCCGGGGGGTCGATGTGAGCCAGCCGCTCGACGACGCCACGGTCGGCGTGTTGAAGGACGCTTGGGACGCGCATCTCGTGCTGCTGTTCCGGGATCAGGAGCTGAGCGATGCGGATTTGGTCCGCTTCAGCAATCATTTCGGCAAATGCGACCATGCGCCACCGAACGAGGCGTCGAATACCACGAGCGACGGTTACGTTCCCGATGCACCGGAGGTGACGATAATTTCCAATGTGGTGGTCGACGGGATTTCAATCGGTTCGCTCGGCGCGAGCGAGTGCGCCTGGCACACCGACATGTCCTATATGCCCGAGCCGGCGGATGCGAGCGCGCTCTATGCGATCGAAGTGCCGGTATCGGCCGGGGATACCAGTTTTCTCAATATGTACCGGGCTTGCGAGACCTTGCCGGAAGGCCTAAAGAAGCAGCTCGTCGGCAAGAAGGCGATCCACGACGCGACCTACACGAGCGCTGGCGGGCTCCGGAAGGGTATCGAGGAGGTGACGGATGTCCGCGAGGCGCCGGGGGCGCATCACCCGATCCTGCGCACCCATCCGACGACCGGGCGGACGGCGCTGTTTCTCGGCCGCCGCGTGAACGCCTATATTCTTGGCCTGCCGGTCGAGGAGAGCGAGGCGCTGCTGGACGCGGTCTGGGCCCATACGGTGCAGGACCGTTTCGTCTGGACCCACCAATGGCGGAAGGGCGACCTGCTGCTGTGGGACAACCGCTGCGCCATGCACCGGCGGGAAGCCTTCGATCCCGGCGACCGGCGCATCATGCACCGCACCCAGCTCAAGGGAGAGGCGCCGTACTACGCCGACTGAAGGCACGGACCATACAGGGAGCACGACGGGGAGCACGGCATTGAAGATCGACAGCATTTCGCTCTGGCGCGTGGCGGTGCCACTCTACGAAGCCTACAATACCGCGCTCGGCGCGATGGACACCTTCGACACCATCATCACGGAAATGCGCGGCGCCGACGGCCAGATCGGCATCGGCGAATGCACCATCGTGCCCGGGTATACCCATGAGAACGGCGACGGCGGCTGGGCCTTCTGCCGGGCGCAGGCGGAACAGCTTGTCGGGGTCGATACATCGGACGGGAAGGCGCGCCTCGATCCCTATCGCCTGTCCGATCCCCACGCGGTCAGTGTGCTGCAGGTCGCCATGGAGATGATCGAAGGCAACCCGATCCTGGCCGCGCCAAAGGCGCCGGTCCGCGTGCCGATCCTGAATACCGTCAATTCGAAGGATCTGGATGTCATCCCCGGCGAGATCGACAGCCATATTGCCGACGGATTCGGGACGCTCAAGATCAAGGTCGGCTGGGACGTGGACAAGGATCTGCAGCGGCTTGCGGTGATCCAACAGGCGAACGCCGGCCGGGCGAAACTGCGGGTCGATGCGAACCAGGGGTTCTCGCAGGAACAGGCGATCCGCTTCGCCGACAAACTCGATCCCGATTCACTGCAACTGTTCGAGCAGCCCTGCAACAGCAAGGACTGGGACGCCAACGCGGCCGTTGCGGCCATGTCGCCGGTGCCGGTGATGATGGATGAATCGATCTATGGTGTCGACGACATCGACCGCGCGGCGGCGATGAAGGGCTGCGGCTTCGTCAAGCTCAAGATCGCCAAGATGACCGGCCTCGACATGCTGGCCGATGGGTTGCGGCGGATTCGCGAACTCGGCCTGACGCCGGTGCTCGGCAATGGCGCGGGACCCGACGCCGGATGCTGGATCGAGGCATGCGTGGCACACGATACCATCGACAATGCGGGGGAGAATTGCGGCTTCCTGAAAATCCGCGAGCAGCTTCTCGAGACGCCGCTCACCTTCGAAGACGGCGCGATCGTCCTGCAGCCCGGCTTCCAGGCCCGGTTCGACCACGACGTGGTCGAGCGGCTCAGCGTCGATAAAGTGCAATTCGGCACGGCGGCCGCCACGGCTGCGTAGATGTGGATTGTGCCGTCAATCGCCATACAATCGCCCGAATTTGGACGCGTAGTTCAGTGTCGGGACGTAAGCAGTCATCGCAACGCCATTCGAGATTTCGGCTTGGATTTGATTGCACGGGTCCAACGTACCTGCGCGAAATAACGTCGCGGTATGGGGCGAACACGGAGCAATGACCCCAGCCGTTAAAACCAGAGGACAAGAAAGATGAGAATTCACATTATCAAATTGATGACGATTGCTTTGGCGTTTGGAGTGGGGGCGATCTTGTCGCAGACCGCGCCGGTAAGCGCGCAGAGCGCATGCAAGGGGTTGGCGAAAGGAAAGTGCACGAGCAATTCCTCCTGTAGTTGGGTCGGCGGATATCAGACTAAGGCGGGCAAAGCGGTCAAATCCTATTGCCGCAGCACATCAAAGGGCGCCGCGAAAAAATCGGGCGCCGCGAAGGTTAAGAAAGCCAAGGTGAAAAGCACCGCGAAGAAGAAGTCCGCGAAAGCTGATGCCGCGAAGAAATTGAAGAAGGCCAAGACGGCGACGAAGGCCGCTAAAGAAAAAGTGAAAAGCAAGGTGCTCAGCGCCGACAAGAAGATCAAGAAATAGGAAGTATCGCCTTGAGACGCCGCCGGCCATTGCGATGGTCGGCGGTTTTCGTTTGCGTCGATGCGTTGGATTTAGACAATTTCCAAAGCGTAGAAGCTGTGCAAGACTGGCATTCGTTGGGAGCAGGGGACTCCGGCAATAACGCCGTTCAACGCAGTGAATGTGAAGAGGGATTTAGCGTGAAATATCAAATCGAGGACATCGAGGGAATCGGTCCGGCGTTCGGCAAGAAATTGAGTGCGGTGGGAATCACCAACACTGAAATCTTATTGGAACGATGCGGCAGCCGTCCCGGCCGCTCGGAGATCGCGGGCGAAACGGGCCTGAGCGAATCGCAGTTGCTCAAATGGGCGAACATGGCCGATTTGATGCGTATTTCCGGTGTTGGCGAAGAGTATTCCGAACTGCTGGAAGCCGCCGGCGTCGATACTGTGAAGGAATTGCGCAACCGCAACGCCGACAATCTGGCCACTAAAATGGCGGAGGTCAACGCAGCCAAGAAACTGACGCGCACCGTTCCGTCGGCAAGCCAAGTCACAAAATGGGTCGAGCAGGCGAAAGACCTGCCACCGATCATTACACACTAGAAATTCGGATTGCCTTCGGACGAATGCCGCCGTGCCGGCCCTATTGTTCGGCCGTCTCCGTCCGGTCAATCGTGAAAAATTAGAGCCGCGCTTGGTTGTCTGCCGGTCGGACGGGCAAGCGCGGCTCTTTTTCGGTAAACGCTGACGCCGAGGTTGTGTCGCCAGCCTGGCGATGGCGGGTATTGTTCCTTAGTGCAGCACGGTGCGAAATTGCATGTCCACGTCCGACGGCAGCATCTGAAAGGGCTTGAGGCCGTTTTTCTTCGGCTGCGGCGGCAGCGGATAGTGTTCGATGACACCGAATTTTGTCGCAACGTCGTATTCGCCCAGCGCCATGTCGAGAAGAACGAAGGATGCGGCGATCATCTGCCGGCTGTTCTCTTCCGTCATGCCATCGATCAGCAGGCAGAGAACCGGAACCTCGTCGTCGTATTCGATGGCGTACCAGATGTTGTCGCCCTTCAATTCCTGATCCATGAAGCGGACGGCGACCTTCAGGTCGCGGCGCGGACGGAATGCGGTGACGCGCCACCCTTCGATCGCGGGGGCGCATTTCGCCAGTTTGGTGACCTCGGGAAAGACCCGGCGAACGCCATCGGCACTGATGACGAATTCGAAGGTACCGTCGTCGTCCTGGCCAAGTTCGAACGTCAAATCCTCGTGCACCGCCTTAAGATAGGTTTCGACTTCCTCGACCACTTGCTCCCCGCGGTCTTCGAATGCGGCGAGAAGGTCGGTGTTTTCCTTGAACCAGGCCCAGAATCGATCGATGGGCGTGCTGTCTTGGCGGTGTACCGCGTAGGATTGTTCGATTGCTGGCGCGGGCATGGCAGATCCTCCTGAATCCCTTGGCGTCCCCGTTTAATCGGGGCTCCCTTAAGGACTTACAGGGCAACCATGAATAAAAGGTTGACGCCGGGCGGGCCGTGCCGCCGAGGATCCGCGGCAAGCGGGCCGTCAGACGATTTCGAACAGTCCCGCGGCCCCCATGCCGCCGCCGATACACATGGTGCAAACGACGCGTTTTGCGCCGCGGCGGCGGCCCTCGATCAACGCGTGCCCGACCATACGGGCGCCGCTCATGCCATAGGGATGGCCGATCGAGATCGCCCCGCCGTCGACATTGAGGATCTCACCGGGAATGCCGAGTTTATCTTGGCAATAGAGTACCTGTACGGCGAAGGCCTCGTTTAGTTCCCACAGATCGATATCGTCCATCTTGAGGCCGTGCCGTTCCAGCAGGCGCGGCACCGCATAGACCGGACCGATGCCCATTTCATCCGGCTCACATCCCGCGACGGCCAATCCGCGAAAATAGCCGAGCGGTTCAAGGCCGCGCTTTTCGGCCTCCTTTGCCTCCATGACGATGGCGGCGGATGCGCCGTCGGAAAGCTGGCAGGCATTGCCCGCCGTGATGATCGCGTCGTCGCCCATGACCGGCTTCAACTTGGCGAGGTCGTCGACGGTGGTGCCGGGGCGATTGCCTTCGTCGCGCTCCAGGGTGACGTCTTCCTCGTGGGTCGCGCCGGTTTCCCGGTCCGTGACGATCTTGGTCGAGGTCATCGGCACGATCTCATCGTCGAACCGGCCCGCCTGCTGGGCGATCGCGGTGCGCTGCTGGCTGAGCGCGGCGTATTCATCCTGGGTCTCGCGGTCGATGCCGTAGCGTGCGGCGACCGTTTCGGCGGTTTGCAGCATGGAGTCATAGAGCGCCGGCTTGTTTTGCTCGATCCAGGTATCGTTAGCGCGAAATTCGTTCTTGTGTTCGTTTTGCACGAGGCTGACCGATTCGAGACCGCCCGCCGCCATGACCGGCACGTTGTCGACGATCACCCGCTGCGCCGCCATGGCGATGGTCTGCATGCCGGACGAGCAGAATCGATTGACCGTGGCGCCGGACACCGTCACCGGACAGCCGGCGCGAATGGCGATCTGCCGGGCGATATTGCCGCCGGTCGCGCCTTCGGGCATCGCGCACCCCATCAGGACGTCTTCGACCTCGTCCGGTTCCAGCTTGGCCCGCGACAGGGCCTGCGCGAGCGCATGCGCGCCGAGTTCGGCCCCATGGGTGTTGTTGAACGCACCGCGATAGGCCTTGCCGATCGGCGTGCGGGCGGTGGAGACGATGACGGCTTCGCGCATGGACGGGCTCCTTTTGCAAGCATTCCGGACGGCCCAGAGGAGGACGGCCACTGCCCGGACTATAGCTCAGCCCGCTACCGGTTCGTAGAGTTAAGAGATGTATTGCCAGCGGAACCCGGATTACGGCGGGCCTTCAGGGACGGGAAAGGGATGGACCCAGTTCGCTACCGCGCATCTGATTGCGATCGTGGATATACCGGCGCTACGATCGGCCCCCGGTGGCCGCCGCCGCGATCCGGCCTGCAGTGTCGCGCAAGAGCAGGCAGGTCAATTCGGGTGCGTCTCGTTCTCGGTGTTGACTACCGGTCGCGCCGCAAGAACGCCGATCGTATGACGGATTTCATCGCGCCGTCGGTAACGCTCAACGATACGCTTGCATTGGATACCGGACGCTGCTTTTGCGGTGCCGTGCGTTTCTTGCCGGCGGTCTTCCGGCCCTTCGCCGCGGACGCCTTTTTTGCCATTTTGCTTAACCTTTGCCACGCAGTGCAATGGCGGGTGCCACGCTGTGCTGAAGCGCGAGTGTCTAAAGGAATCGCCGCGAGGTAAAGGAGGAAATTGCCGCAGGGGCCGGATCGCCCTCAAATATCGAGCGTATCCATCAGACTTTTCAGATTCGGATCGATTTGCGGCGCATTTTTGCGAATGAAGCGCAGCAGCGCGCGCTCGTTCTCGGTCACCGTTTTGTTGGCGCTGATCTTGTCGGTGAGCCAGCGTGCTTCGCGCGCATCGATGCTTTCGCGGGAAAGCGCTTCGCCTATTCGTTGCTCTTCCCGTTCCGCTTCCGCACGACGGTCCTTGCTGCCGAAGGTATCCATGTTCGCCCAGCCGTCTTTCAATTTGTCGAGCGAGACGGCGTTCTTGCTGATTTCCTTCAGCAGGTTTCCGACGCCGCGCTGTTCCTCCAGCCATTTTTCGCGCCGTTTGTATTCCACGGCCGCCGGAACAACCGGCGCGCTGCGCGGGAACATCAGGTAATTGGCAATCGCCTTGACGAACAAATCCTGCCAGCCGTCGGCATTATCCGCACCGGCGGTCGCGTCCTCGAGTTCGAAGATGAGTTCGGCTTCCGCGAGGCTCACCGTGTAGTCGCCGAAGCCGCCGCGGCCATAAATTGTCCGCCGGATCATGCCCACATCGACCGGCGTGATGACGCCGGCTTTCCGGTCGGTCGCATAGAGCGCATCATCCGGCGTGAGCACGCTGTCCCGGACCGCTTCCAGCACCAGCGCCTTCAGTTGATCCGGGGTAGAGACCGCCCAATGGGTCAAATTTACCAGCAGTTCCAGTTCGGTGATGCCGGCAATCTTGTTATCGCGGAGCAGATTGCGGATCAGGTATTCACCTTGATCTTCAGAGATATAGTTCGGCGGGTCGCTACGCCAGATGAAGAAATCGGTCAGTGAATCGACGTAGAATTCATTCCAGGGCTCGCATTTCTCGCGGATGCGCTGGTCGAGCCGGAATATTGCATCCACATGTCCCGCATCCAGGTTGCCGCCGCCGTAGATCGCCCGGCGAAGCGCCAACACTTCCGCGGCGGAAGTGTTGGCGCTTCGCCGGGCGATCTACGGCG
>JAOTYV010000425.1 GCA_029861675.1 Alphaproteobacteria bacterium | reverse complement strand
TCCGCACCTGCGCCTCGATGATATTCAAGATGTCGTCGATGCTCTGGGCACCGGCGAGCGATGGCTGCCGGTCCTTGAGGCCCTCGCGGTCCATATGCGCGTGGCCATCGATAAGGCCGGGAACCACGGTGCGGCCGCCGAGGTCGATCCGCCGCGCATCCGCCGCCAGCCCGATCAAATCGTCGTCCTGGCCGACCGAGACAATGCGATCGCCGGCGACCGCCACCGCCTCGGCGATTTGCGATTGCGGGTCCAGTGTCACAATCTTGCCTCCGGTCAGTATGAGATCGGCGGCCGTGGCTTCGGTCATGGCGGACGCTCACGGTTATTTTCGCTGGTTCCCAATGGGATCACGCTTTGATCCGCGCCACAAGCAGGCCACGCCAGCCTCATTCCGGTTTGGTCCGACAATGCCCAACTGACGGACCACGCGGCGCGATCCATTTGCACCCTGTGCATATGCGGCGTTAACGTTGTTCGAAATTCGCAATGACAAGGAAGCGTACGTGAGCGGACTCTGGATTGGCGTCGACACGGGCGGCACCTTTACCGATCTCGTCCTTGCCGACACCGCGAGCGGTCGCTACGCCTATTACAAGCTCCCGACATCGAACGACGATCCCGCCCGCGCGATTCTGGAAGGCGTCACGGAACTGCTGGCGGCGGTTGGCGCGACGCCAGCGCAGGTTTCCTATCTCGCCCATGGCACTACGCTTGCGACAAACGCGGTGCTCGAAGGCAAATATGCGCCGACGGGCATGATCACGACGCGCGGCTTTCGCGACGTCTTGGAGATTGCCCGCCAGCGGCGGCCCAGCTTCTTCAACCTCGATGTGCCGAAACCGCAAGCGCCGGCGCGACGCGACGCTATTCTCGAAGTCGCCGAGCGGCTGGACGAACGCGGCAACGAGGTCGCGCCGCTGGACGAAGCGGGCGTGCGCGACGCCGCCGCGGCGTTGCGGACCTCCGGCGTGCAAGCCGTCGCGGTCTGCTTCCTCCACGCCTATGCGAACCCGGTACATGAGGCGCGCACCAAGGCGCTGATCCAATCGGTTTGGCCGGATGCCTATGTCACGACCTCCGCGGAGGTCTCACGTGAATTTCGTGAATTCGAGCGCTTCGCGACGACCTGCATGAATGCCAGCCTGATGCCGGTCGTCGACCGCTATCTCGATCACTTCGAAAGCGGCATCGCAGATCTCGGTGTCGCCTGCCGGCCGCTCGTGATGCAATCGAATGGCGGCGCTGTTTCCTGCGAGGCGGTGCGGCGCATGCCGGTCAACACCTTCTTTTCGGGTCCGGCCGGCGGAGTCATCGCGACCGCCGAACTGGGCCGGCAACTTGGCGCCGCCGACCTCATCTCGTTCGATATGGGCGGGACGAGCACGGATGTCTGCCTCATACGGAACGGCACGCCGCAGCGGCGGGCGGCGCGCGAGATCGGCGGCCTGCCGGTGCGCATCGCCACACTCGATATCCATACTATCGGCGCGGGCGGCGGCAGCCTCGCCTGGATCGATCCTGGAGGATTGATGAAGGTCGGTCCGCAAAGCGCCGCGGCGTTCCCCGGGCCGGCGCTGTATGGCCGCGGCGGCGATCAGGCGACGGTGACCGATGCCAATGCCGTACTCGGCCGATTGTCCGGCGATGCGCTGCTGGGCGGTCGCATGCAGGCCTATCCCGAGAAAGCGCAGGCGGCAATTGAACGCCTCGGCGACGCGCTTTCGCTCGACGCGACGGCGACCGCCGCCGGAATTGTTGAAATCGTCAACGTCAATATGATGGGCGCGGTGCGGGTCGTGTCGGTCGAACGCGGTGAAGATCCGCGCGACTGTGCACTCGTTGCCTTTGGTGGGGCGGGACCTTTGCATGCCGCCGAAGTCGCGGCCGAACTCGGCATGCGGCAGGTGATCGTGCCGCCGCATCCCGGGTTATTGTCCGCGCGGGGACTCCTCGACGCCGACATACGCGGCGATTTTGCGCAAACCTGTCTCATTCCGGCGGAACCGGCCGGGGTCGAGATGCTTTCTGCCGCGCGATCGAGCCTGCTGCAGCGCGCGAATGAATGGCTTGAAGCGGAACAATTGACGGAAGGCGAGGTGCGACGGGAATGGCGCGTCGACCAGCGCTATGCCGGCCAATCCTTCGAGCTCGGCGTCGAACTTCCCGATGCCGCCTGCGGGATCGCTGAAATCGAGGCCGCGGCGGCAACCTTCCACCGGCACCACGAGGCATTAAACGGTTACGCCATGGCGGATCATCCGGTCGAGATCGTCAATATCCGCCTCGCCAATATTGCAGCGCGCCCGCTGGCGCCGCTCGAGCCGACATCTCGTTCCCCCGTTGCCGGCAGGACGGTGGCGCGCCGCCCGGTGTGGTTCCGCACCGCCGGCTTCGTCGATACGCCGCTTTACCAGCGCGACACCTTAGGTCCCGGGGAACAGGTCGAAGGTCCCGCTATTGTCGAGCAGATGGATTCGACGACGGTCATACCGCCGGGATGGCGGGCAACCGTGGCCGAGGAAGGATCTATACGGATGGAGTTACAGGCATGAGTACAGGCAACACCAAATTGCCGGCAACCGATCCCATCACGGTCGAGGTCGTGTCGCGCCATGTCCTGGCCTGTGCGGAGGAGATGGGCGTCGTGCTGATGCGCACCGCCTTTTCACCAAACATCAAGGAACGTCACGACTGTTCGACCGCGGTCTTCGACGCCGCGGGTGCGGTCGTTGCCCAGGCGCAGCATGTCCCGATTCATCTCGGATCGATGATCGGCGCTATCCGCTCGATCCGGGAGCGCTTCGACGATACCGATATGCGTCCGGGCGACATGTTCGTCGCCAACGACCCCTACAATGGCGGCGGCTCGCATCTTCCGGATCTGAACGTTATCGCACCGGTGTTTCACGACGGCCGCATCGTCGCATTTGTCGCCAATATCGCCCACCACGCAGATGTCGGCGGGATGGTGCCGGGAAGCGAAGCGGCGGTCTGCGAAAGCATCTTCCAGGAAGGGCTGCGCCTGCCGCCCGTTCGGCTGGTGCATGAAGGCGTCCTGAGCAGGGATATCTGCGAAGTCATCTTTCTCAACTCGCGCACGCCGGATGAACGCAAGGGAGACCTGAACGCACAGATTGCGGCAAACCGGGTC
>JAOTYV010000135.1 GCA_029861675.1 Alphaproteobacteria bacterium | reverse complement strand
TTCCTATCCGCCGTTTTCCGGTGAGGAGTCATCGCGCAGGGGAATCGAAGCGTGGTCCTCCATGCTTTTTTTCCGTTTCTCCGATGGCCAAAACGCCCAGACCGCGATTCCGATGAAGATCGCCATGAATAGGGCGACCCAGACTGGATAAAGAAAATTGGCAATTTCCTGCATAGTGCGGCCCTATTGTTTGAGATCGTCGACGCGATATTTCGAGAAATCGACCAGCGTTCCGAGCATCTGCATATACGCGATGATCGCGTCCATCTCGGTCAGCTGTGCGGCGTTCCCGTCGAAATTTCCGACCACGGCTTTCGGATAGCGTTTGATCAGACCTTCGGTGTCCGCGTCCGGGTCGGACTGTGCCGCCAAATCGGCCTCGGCCTCGGCGACCATCTCCTCGGTATAGGGGACCCCGACTGCTTGATTGGCCTGCAGATGCGCGCGGATGTCATCGGCGCGCAGCGGCCGGTTCAACATAAACCGGTAACCGGGCATGATCGATTCGGGCACCACCGACCGCGGATCGACCATGTGCTCGACATGCCATTCGTTCGAATATTTGCCGCCGACCCGCGCAAGGTCCGGGCCGGTGCGTTTGGAGCCCCACTGGAAAGGATGGTCGTACATGCTTTCCGCGGCGATGCTGTAATGCCCGTAGCGCTCGACTTCGTCGCGGAATGGCCGGATCTGCTGCGAATGGCAGTTGTAGCAGCCTTCCCGGATATAGATGTTCCGTCCCGCCAGCTCCAAGGGCGAGTAGGGCCGCATGCCCTGCACCTTTTCGACGGTGCTCTCGATAGTGTAGAGCGGCACGATCTCGACGATCCCGCCAATCGAAATGACGATGAGCGTCAGCACCGCCAGCAGGACGACGTTGCGCTCGATTCTTGCGTGGCTGAATTTCATGGCCGGCTCACTCTGCGGCGGCGGCGGCGCGGCCGGGCAGGACATACGCTGCCTCCTGCCGCAAATCACCACGGGCTGTCCGTATCAGGTTGTAGATCATGATCAGGGCGCCGAGCAGGAACAGGATGCCGCCCATTGCCCGGATCACGTAGAACGGATGCATCGCATCGACGGTTTCCACGAAGGCGTATTGCAGAAATCCGAGTTCGTCATAGGAACGCCACATCAGGCCCTGCAGGATTCCCGACACCCACATGGTGGCGATGTACAGAACGATGCCGATGGTGGCGATCCAGTAGTGATAGCTGACCAGGCGGAGACTGTAGAGACGCTCGCGCTTCCACAGCCGCGGCACCAGGAAATACAGGGCGCCGAAACTGACGAAGCCGACCCAGCCCAGGGCGCCGGAATGGACATGCCCGATGGTCCAGTCGGTATAGTGCGACAGGGCGTTCACCTGTTTCACGGCCATCAACGGACCTTCGAAGGTGCTCATGCCGTAAAAAGCGACCGAGGTGACCAGCATGCGCAACACCGGATCGGTACGCAGCTTATGCCACGCGCCCGACAGGGTCATGATGCCGTTGATCATGCCGCCCCAGGACGGCATCCACAGCATGATCGAAAATGTCATGCCCAACGTCTGCGCCCAATCGGGCAGCGACGTGTAATGCAGATGGTGCGGCCCGGCCCAGATGTAGAGAAATATCAGCGACCAGAAGTGAATGACCGACAGCCGGTAGGAATAGATCGGCCGTTCCGCCTGTTTCGGGATAATGTAGTACATCATGCCGAGAAAACCGGCAGTCAGGAAGAAACCGACCGCGTTGTGGCCGTACCACCACTGGGTCAGCGCGTCCTGCACACCGGCATAGAGTATGTAGCTCTTGGTGCCGAACATCGACACCGGCACCGCGAGATTGTTGACGATGTGCAGCACCGCGACGGTCAGGATGAAGGCCAGGAAAAACCAGTTGGCGACGTAGATGTGCGGCTCGCGGCGCCGGACTACCGTTCCCATGAAGACCACGAGATAGATGACCCAAACGACGGTCAACCAAATATCGACATACCATTCCGGCTCGGCATATTCCTTGCTCTGCGTGATGCCGAGCACGTACCCGCTCGCCGCCATGACGATAAAGGCTTGGTAGCCCCAGAACATGAACAGCGCGAGGTCGCGCCCGCCGAACAGGGTTGCCCGGCAGGTCCGCTGGACGGTGTACAGCGACGTCGCGAACAAGGCGTTGCCGCCGAACGCGAAGATCGCCGCGCTGGTGTGGAGCGGTCGAAGCCTGCCGAAGGACGTCCATTCCAGGCCGAGGTTGAATACGGGATAGGCGAGCTGAAGCGCGATAAAGACGCCGGCCGCGAAAGCGGCGATCCCCCAGAACGCGGTGGCGATGACGAAGAGGCGGACAATCTGCTCGTTATACTCAATCCTATCGCCCCCGGTTGTAGCCGCGGTGTCGCTCACGTCATGCCTCCCTGTCGTCCCCAATTTCTGCCGGCCGTTTCAGCGGCACAGAGTTCCCGGTAGCGCCGGGGCCGGCCTTGATTCAGGTCAATGACCGGCCGCGTGGCAGCCCGTTTGATCACCCGGTTTTGGCGATTAGTCGGGAACCGCCGGCAAGCAGTATGGGAGCGATTGCAATGAACGATTTGTCGAGCTGGGGCGTGGGAATTGCGATGGGTCTGCTCAGCCTGCTTGGCCTGGTTATCGCCAGCCGCGCCACCGATGACGTTATATTCTGGACGGCGATCGGCCTGATGCTGTTCGGAATTTTGTTCAACTACTACCTGGTCGGCCGATCGGATAAATCACGCGAGGACTGAACGCCGCGGTGGCGGTCAGCGCTCGATCCGCACTTCGATCTTCGATTCCGCCGCGGGCACCATGCCGTCGAAATCGTCGCCCAATTCGGATTCCCAGGGGCGCCACCTTTCGAGCGCCGCAAGCACCGCGATCAATAGGGCGGCGGCGATGAGCGCCAGGAGCCAGAACGGCACTCCGGTCAGGTCGGCGTAGGTTACCTTCCCGGGTCCGCCGGTCAGCAGTTCCGGTTTGATCTCGGGGTAGAAATATCCAAAGGCGATAGCCCCGGCGATGCCGCCGATCAGCACGGCCCAGGCGTCCTTATAGCCGGCGCCGATTTGCGCCAGGACCGTCCCCGGACAGGCGCCCGCAAAGGCCATGCCGGCGCCGAATATCAGGCCGCCGATGAGGTTTGCGAGATAGAACGTCGCCTTCGGATGCAAGGCAACGGTACCCGTACCGTTCAGGAGCGCCAGCGCGAGTAATCCGGTCGCGCTCGCGGTCAGGAAGACTTTCAGCATGATGAAGTTTCGTAGCTGAAACTGACCGAGAATGATGCCGGGCTCGAAGACCCTGGATTTTTCCAGCGCGAATCCAAACACGATGCCCATCGACAACCCGGTCAGGATAAACAGGGAAATGTTCATGGCGGCTCCTCAAATCCTTCGGAACATCATTGTCATCAAGATGCCGCCGAGGAACATCGCCGCGATCGCGATGGTCGATCCGACGGCAAGCTGCGCCAGGCCGGAGACGCCGTGGCCGCTCGTGCAGCCGCCGGCCAGCCGGGCGCCGAACAGCATGACGAATCCGCCGAAGAAACCCATCACCATGCGCAGCCGCAGCGACCGCAGGCCGACCGCACGCCACCAAACGCGTGACATTCCGATCCGCTCGAGATTCGACAGGCGGGCGGACACGAAGGCCCCGATCGTCACGCCGATCACCAGCGCCAGTTGCCAGATATATTTTGCGTCGGTGATATATTTGGCGAAGTAGCCGGTTTCACCCACGGCAGGGTCGAATAGCATGGCCAGATGGCCCCCGACCTTCACATATGAAGAAGATGTCCCAAGCGCCGTGTCGACGACGAGAAACGCCGGAATTTGCAAGAGGCCGATGATGACGCCCGCGACATAGGGCGACCAAGCCTCCGTATTCAATTTCAACATGGCCCACCTTTCCGCATGAGATCGCGTTCATACGCCTGTGCGCGATGTTGGGAAGGTCGCTCCTTGTGCGCCCTGAGGCATTGATGGAAGTCAATGTGCGACGTTCCCGGACTTGGCATTTATCAAGGCAATTGGCGCTATCGGTTCGGTTCGGAGGCGCAGGGCGCTTAACAAGGAGAACGACGATGCAGGTCAAAAATAAATTGGCAAAATCCGTAGCGGTCTTGGTTCCTTTAATGTTCGTGGCTGGCTGTGCGTCCCAGAGCGAGGTGAGTTCGTTGCGTTCGGAGGTGCAGGATACGCGCGCGGCTGCCGAAGCGGCGGCGAGCGATGCCAGGGCGGCGCGGGTCGCGGCCGATAAAGCGGCGGCGCAGGCGGCAGCGGCGGAGCGCCGGGCGGCGGCAGCCGAAGCGGCGGCCAGCGACGTCAGCACCAAGGCCGATCGGATGTTCCGGAAATCCCTTCGCAAATAAGCCGGCGTCTGGAATGCGGATGCGCGCCGTGGCAAGCCGTCCTCAGCGGCGGCGTAAAATTGCCACGGGCCTTCCCGTTCGTTCGGACGCCGTCTTTTCGACCAGACGCCAATCGATTCGGTCCGCAAGCCGCCCGGCTTTCGTCGTGAGATAGGAACGCAGGTTAGGCAGAGGCTCCGGGCCGCCCGGGTTCGGCTGCTCGCCCTCCTCGATGGCGTCGATTTGCCGACCGCTTGGGTGGACCTCAAGATACAGCATGGTATTCGACCAACCCGCCTTGACCGCTTGATCGACCACCGCAAAGCGGACGCCGATCGGAACGGCCTTGAACAAATTCGAAATGTCTTCGGGATACAGGCGGATGCAGCCCGCGCTGACCCGGCGTCCAATGCCATAGGGTTTATTCGTTCCATGAATGACGATGCCGGTCCAAGCGGTATCCAATGCAAAATCGCCGAGCGGATTGTCCGGCCCCGGCGGGACCGATTTCGGCAGGCCGGGATCTTCCTTTCGCAAGGAGGCGGGTGGATGCCACGTCGGATTTTTCCGTTTGCCCACGATCCTGGTCACGCCCAGCGGAATGATTTTTCCGTCGCGCGGCGTGCCAATCGGGTAGGTCGTGACCGTCGTCGCGCCCGAATTGAAGTAGTAGAGTCGCTGGTCGGCCAAATTGACCGCAAATCCCTTCCGCGCAACGTCCGGCAGGACATGGGCGGTCGGTAGAACCACGCGCGTGCCGGGTTTGGGCAGCCACGGGTCCACCCGAGGATTGGCGGCGCGCAACTCCACGAAGCCGAGGTCGTGCCGGCGGGCGATGTCCAATAGGGTATCCTGGTCCCTGATCGTTGCCGTCGATTGCGTGCCAATCAAATCACCCAGGCGTTTTGCTTCGCCGCCATGCCCCGCGCCGGGTACGACGGCAACGACCAAACCGGCCCACACGATGTATGTCCCCACCTTCGGCATGTGACGTCCTGCGCTGTCCGAATGATGCCATGCACTCAAAGGGCGTTGGTTTGGTCACTGATGTGCATCAAGCAAAGGGCGCGGCCGATTTGGCGATCGGATTTTTCGGCGTCGGAACGGCAAAATTTTGACCCACATCAATGTGCCGGCCGGAGAGCCGCTGCATTTTGCCAAGAGGCGTTGGAATCATGATGGAGTGAATGACATGGCCAAGGAATTGAATGTTGAAACTGAAAAGGGTCGCAACGTCAGCGATCCGGTCTTTCGTCCGCTGGGCCTATTGCGCGACGACATCGACGTCGCGTTCGATCGCATGTTCAGCAATTGGCCGTTCCGGTCGAGCGCGCTGGAGGTGGGACCGTTTGCGGGTTCCGGTGGCGGAGACGCAGCCGTACAGCTGCGAGTCGATGTGACCGAGGAGGACGATAAATTTGAAATCGCGGCCGAAGTGCCCGGGGTCGATGAAAAAGATATTTCATTGACCATCAAAGACGATCTCCTGACGCTCAAGGGCGAGAAGAAGTCCGAGCGCAAGGAAGAAAAAAAGAACTTCTATATGAAGGAGCGGAGTTACGGCTCCTTCATGCGTTCCTTCCGGCTGCCGGATTCCGTGAAGGCGGGAAAAGTTCGCGCGAAATTCGCCAATGGCGTCGTGACGATCGAGTTGCCGAAGGATCCGAAATCCGCGGCGAAGGAAAAGCGGGTTCCCATTCAATCGAAATAACGCCCGTTATCGGATGATTCCCCTTTCAACTTTGGCCCGCTGTGCCTATCGGTACAGCGGGCCAATAGCGTCGCATAATTTGATTCACGTCAATGATGCCGCCGGCAATTTTGCCGATACTTAAAATCATCGTTTAATCATTGACGGGTCTTCGCCGTCCAATTTGTGAACAGCAGTGGGGATACGGAATGACCTACAAATCCATTCTTGCCGTCTTGACCGGAACTGGCACAGATACGGCGACGATGTCGGTGGTGGATCAAATCGCCGGAAAGTTCGACGCGCATGTCGATGTGTTTCATGTGCGCAGCGATCCGATGAGCTACGTCAGCTACACCGGCGATGCCATGTCGATCGACGTATACAGCCGGATCATCGAGGCGGCGGAGGAGGAGAACGCGGCCCGTTCGGAGGTCGCCCGCAAAGCGTTCGACGCGTGGGTGGAACAAAAAAATATTCCCATGCTCGATACGCCCGATGGCCTCGACCATGTTACCGCGAGTTGGCGGGAGCAGACAGGGAATGAAGCCGATTTGGTCGCGGGCGCGGGCCGGGTCTACGACCTGGTAATTCTGGGGCCGGGATCCGATGAAACCGGCGCGGCACACGATACGGCGATTGAAAAGGCTATCTTCGATACGGGCCGTCCCGCGCTGCTGGGGACCGCGGAACCGGTCGACGGCATCGGCAAACGGATTGACATCCTGTGGAATGGCAGTGCCGAAGCCGCGCGCGCGGTGGATGCGGCGCTCCCCCTGCTGTCGCGGGCGGATCAGGTTCACATCCTGAGCGTGAACGAGGATACCGGACCGGAACCGGCGCAAACCGGTCTCACGCGATATCTATCCTGGCACGGCATCACCGCGACATTGGCGACATTCGAGCCCGATGAACGGCTCATCGGCGAGGCGCTTCTCACGGAAGTCCGGCGCAACGAAGCGGATTTGTTGGTAATGGGTGCCTACGGACATTCCAGGTTGCGGGAACTGGTGCTCGGGGGCGTTACCCGGCATATGCTGAAAGAAGACCATCCGCCAATTTTCGCGGCACATTGATCCGCCGAATTGAAGAATTATTCCGAAACGCAAAGGACACTCGACCATGACGTTGCGCCACGTACGCTTGGAACTAGCCCGGACGCCTGACCATCCCAGCGGCAGCATTCATTGCGGCTATGAATTCAACATTCCCCTGCAATCGGACGGAACATTCGACGCGGCGGCGTGGGCGAAGGTGAAGGAGGATTGCACGGTTCGGCGATTTTGGGAGGGCGAAGCGGACGAGAACGGATTGATTGAGCGGCAGGGCGACCGTTGGGTGTTCTCCTACGACCCGACGACGGAGACGGATGATGAGCCGATGTTTCGGCTCGGCGATCATAAAATCGCGCCGGGCGAATATATCTCCATCACCGAGCATGACGGTGTCCAGCGCACGTTTCGGGTCGTCTTCGTTCGCTAATTTGGATTGAACGTCGAGCGGACATTACCCCGCCGCGCGGGCCGGCCCGGATGCGGCGGGGTCTTCCGGCGGCCGGCCCAGATCGCGGGCGATCACCTTGAGGTCTTCTTCCTGAAGCGTTTCCTTGTCCAGCAGCAGGATCGCCGCCGCCTCCAGCCGGTCGCGATGCTGGTCGAGGATTTTCCGCGCGCGGTCGAAGGCCGAGGCAATCAGATTTCGGACCGCACGGTCGATCCCCTGTTTGGTTTCCTCGCTGAGGACCGCACCGGTCGTCGTCGGATACTGCATCGGCAACAGGAATTGCGGCGTTTCTTCCGCGTATGTTGCCTGGCCAAGCGTTTCATCCATGCCATAACGTGTCGCCATATTGCGGGCGATGTCGGTGGCCTTGCTCAAATCATCCGCCGCGCCGGTCGAAATCTCGCCGAAAAACAGCGATTCCGCCGCGCGGCCCCCAAGCAGAACCGCAATCTTGTTCTCCAATTCCGACCGCGACATCAAGTATCGATCCTCGGTCGGCCGCTGGATCGTGTATCCCAACGCGCCGACGCCGCGCGGAATGATCGACACCTTATGGACCCGGTCGCTGTCGGCGAGGCAGATCGCGACGAAGGCGTGGCCCAGCTCATGATAGGCGATTACCCGGCGTTCCATGGGATTGATGACCCGGCTCTTCTTTTCCAGCCCGGCGACGATCCGCTCGATCGCACCGGTGAAGTCGTCCATCGTGACGGTGCTGCCCGTCCGCCGGGTTGCCAGAATTGCGGCTTCGTTGACCAAATTGGCCAGATCGGCGCCGGTAAATCCCGGGGTCAGGGCGGCGATTTGTTCCCGGTCAACCTCGTCGTCGATCTCGATCTTCCGCATGTGTACCTTGAGGATCGCCACCCGGCCGGCCCGGTCCGGACGATCGACGAGCACCTGCCGATCGAAACGGCCCGCGCGTAGCAAGGCGGGGTCCAGAATTTCCGGACGGTTCGTCGCCGAAAGCAGTACGACGCCCGAACTCGAATCGAATCCGTCGAGCTCGCTCAAGAGCTGATTCAAGGTTTGTTCCTTTTCATCGGCGCCGCCGCCCATCGGTCCCGCGCCGCGGGCACGCCCGAGCGCGTCCAATTCGTCGATGAAGATGATGCAGGGCGCGCTTTTCCGCGCCTGTTCGAAGAGATCGCGGACGCGGGCGGCGCCGAGACCAACGAACATTTCAACGAATTCCGAGCCGATGATCGAAAAGAACGGCACGCCTGCCTCGCCGGCGACGGCCCGGGCGAACAGGGTCTTCCCAGTACCGGGCGGCCCAACCAGCAGAATACCCTTCGGGATGCGAGCGCCGAGCCGGCCATAGGTCGTCGGGTCCTTGAGGAAATCCACAATTTCCTTCAACTCCTCCTTCGCCTCATCCACGCCGGCGACATCGTCAAAGGTCACCTTGGTGTCGGTTTCGACATAAACCTTGGCCTTGCTCTTGCCGACGGACATCATGCCGCCGAGACCTTGCTGCGTCGCAAAGCGGCGCATGACGAAATACCAGATGCCGAAGAAAAACAGCACCGGCAGGACCCATGACAGCAGATTGGAGAAGAACTTGTTTTCGACAATCGCCGTATAGGTGACGTCGTATTGCGCGAGATCCTTCGCGAAATCCGGGTCGACCCGCAAGGTAAAAATCTGGCGGCGGCCGTCCGGCAGCGGCGTCCGCAATGTCCCGCGCACATATCTGTCGGCGATCGCGATTTTTTCGATCTGATTTGACATCAGAAGATTCTGAAACTGGCTATACGGAATCGTTTCAACCTGCTGACTCTCGGCCCACCAGTTGCGGACGAAAACGATCGCGAGCAGCGCGAACAGAAAATACCAAACGTTCAGATGAATTTTTTTATCCATGCAGCGGGCGTTGCCTTAATCTCTGTTATTTTCGGTTGGAACCAGGGTCGAATTCATCGTCCTTCGAGTTTTTCAAGATAGGCCGGCAACTCGTCGAATCGATATTGGGTAAGGTCTGCGGGAATTTCCCGGACAACCGCTTCGTGTACCGCCTTGGACAAGTGCTTGCGGAGCACGCCGAGCGCCGCCGGCGCGGCGATGACAATGAGCTGCTGATAGTGGTTCTGACGCCGTTCCTGATCGAGAAACCCCGCGACGTCGATGAGAAAGGTTTCCCTGGCCTGGCGGTGTGCATCGGTCGGCGGCTCCATAGCATGGCGACCGTCGCCATGCCGGTCGAAACTGCGGCCGGGCCGGTCGGAAACCAGTTCCCGCGTCGGCAGCGCATCCGTTTCGTATTCCTTTATCAGCGATACTTCTTTCCTCTTTTTAATCGATAGAATACAGGCTTTATGGCCGTTGGCGACCAATACCCATCGTGTCGATTGTCGCGGCATTGCGCGTCTCCTGGTTTGCGCCGCCCCGGCCGCGGTGCAATTCGGATGTTCCTGCGGCAGGGGCGGTTTTCCGGCGTCTCATTGGTACGGACGGTTAGCTGAGCTTCACGTCGCGCAGTTCCCGAAGCGCGGCGCGAATGCGCTTCCAATCCTCCGCATCGTCCGCCTTGTTGCGGGCTTCGAAATCCTTCGCTTTCTGCGCCGCCACGAGCTCCGCTTTGTCGCCATGCGAATCGCGCAACCGGCGCGCATAGTCGGAAATCTGTTTTTCGTTCATGATCACGCGTCCTGATATTGGTTTCCGCGGAAACATTCCGGTTCATCAAGGGCGATCGCCGATAAACCGGCATTGATGCGAATCAATGAGCGCATCGTCCAGTCGGCGACCCGCAGCCCGGCCATCGAAACCAGTCGATATGTCGCGTTGTTCCGCGCCGCCGATTAGGAGACAATCCGCCGATGTCCGAACACCCGCGCATTTCGTCCGACGCATACGACAAGCTGCTCGACACGATCGGCGCGCTTGTCATCTTTCTCGACCGCGAGGGGCGGGTGGCGCGCTTCAACACGGCGTGCGAACGGGTTACCGGATATAGAGAGTCGGAAGTCCTGCGCCGGACGGTCTGGGATTTCCTTGTGCCCGACGAGGAAATCGAGGCCGTGCGGTCCGTCTTCGCCGATTTGTATAGCGGGAAATTACCGAGCGAATATCAAAATCACTGGGTCACGAAGGCGGGCGACAGGCGTTTTATCGCGTGGTCGAACACGATTTCTCGGAATGCGGACGGCAGCGTGGACTTCGTCATCGGAACCGGCATGGATTTGACCGAAAAGATCCGCTCGGAGTCATCCTTGCGGGACAGCGAGGCCATCCTGAAGTCGACTTTCGAAACCTCGCCCAATGCGATTGCTACGATCAAACCGGATGGGTCTATCATCTCCTTCAATCCGGCGGCGGAACGCCTGTTCGGCTATTCGGCGCGTGAAGTGGTTGGGCAAAATGTAAAGATCCTGATGCCGTCCCCCTACCATGACGAGCATGATGGATACCTCGCACGCTACTTGGATACGGGCGAAAAACGCATCATCGGTATCGGGCGCGAGGTCACCGGCCGTAAGAAGAACGGAGAGCAATTTCCTCTGGATTTGGCGGTTGGAGAAGTGGCGACCGGGTGTGACAGGATCTTCACCGGCTTTATGCGCGACCTGTCCGAGCGGAAAAGGGTCGAAGAGGCGGTTCGCGAGAGCGACCGGCGTTTGCAAGAATTGCAATCGGAATTCACCCATGTGTCGCGCCTGAGCGTGATGGGTGAGATGGCCACGGGTTTGGCGCATGAAATCAATCAGCCGCTCGCGACGATCATGAATTACCTGCAGGCATGCAACCGTATGCTGGAAGCGCAATTTGGCGACGAGACGGAGGAGATCCGCGACTTCATGGTCAAGGCCTCGGAGCAAGCATATCGGGCCGGCCAGATCATCAAGCGGCTGCGGGATTTCGCGGCGCGCGGCGAAACCGAACGCCTCAACGACGATATCAACGAGGTGGTCCGGGAGGCCAGCACGATCGCTCTAACCGGTGCGGTGGCGGCGGGTATCGACGTTGAGTTCGAATTGGCCGATGATCTTCCGGAAGTTTTGATCGACCGCATCCAAATCCAGCAGGTCCTGGTTAATTTTGTCCGGAATAGCCTCGACGCGATGTTCGAAACCGGATCGGGACGTTTGCTGATCGCCACGGCGTTCGGCGGCAAGGATGAAGTGGTGGTCTCAGTGTCCGACGAGGGTCCCGGCATCGCCGATAAAATCGCTGAAAATCTCTTTCTCCCATTCAACACCAGCAAGGCTGATGGTCTTGGAATCGGCCTCTCGGTGTGCCAATCGATCATCGAAAGCCACGACGGCAGGATTTGGGCTGCGCCCAATGAAGGACG
>JAOTYV010000134.1 GCA_029861675.1 Alphaproteobacteria bacterium | reverse complement strand
CAGCACCGAAACGATCGACGTGACCATCGCCACTCCGGCGGACGGGCCGTCCTTCGGCGTCGCCCCTTCCGGGACATGGACATGGATATCGACCTTTTCGAAAATCGTCGGCTTGATGCCGAAGGAAGGCGCACGGCTTTTGACGTAACTTTCGGCCGCTTGTACGGATTCCAACATGACATCGCCAAGCTTACCGGTGCGAATGATCTTGCCCTTACCCGGCAACAAGGCCGATTCAATGGTGAGCAATTCACCACCGACCTCGGTCCAGGCGAGCCCGGTCACCACGCCAACGAGGTTCTTCTCCTCGGCTTCTCCGAAACGGAATTTATGGACGCCGGCAAATTTCTCCAGATTGTCCGGCGTGATCTCGACACTGTCGACCGCCTTCTCCATCAGGATTTCCTTGATCGCCTTGCGCGCCAGGTTGGCGATTTCGCGTTCAAGATTCCGGACACCGGCTTCACGTGTGTAATACCGGATCAGATCCCGCAACGCGTCATCGGTAATCGACCATTCCGATTCCTTGAGCCCGGTCTCCTTGACCTGCTTGGGGATCAAATGGCGCTTCGCGATTTCCGACTTTTCGTCCTCGGTATACCCGGGGATACGAATGATCTCCATCCGGTCCATCAGCGGCTGCGGCATGCGCAGCGTATTCGCCGTGGTCACGAACATCACATCGCTAAGGTCGTAATCCACTTCCAGGTAGTGATCGTTGAAGCTGTAATTCTGTTCCGGGTCGAGCACCTCGAGCAGCGCCGACGACGGGTCGCCACGCCAATCGGCGCCAAGCTTGTCGACCTCATCGAGCAGGAACAGCGGGTTTGATGACTTGGCCTTCTTCATGCCCTGAATGACCTTGCCCGGCATCGATCCGATATAGGTCCGGCGATGACCGCGGACTTCCGCTTCGTCCCGCACGCCGCCCAGCGACATGCGCACGAATTTGCGGCCGGTGGCGCGCGCCATCGATTTGCCGAGTGACGTCTTACCCACACCCGGCGGGCCGACGAGGCAAAGGATCGGCCCTTTCACCTTCTTCATGCGATGCTGCACCGCGAGGTATTCGATCAGCCGTTCCTTGACCTTATCCAGACCGTAGTGGTCCTGGTCCAGCACCCGAAGGGCTTCACTCAAATCGCGTTTGATCTTGGTGCGCTTCTTCCAAGGAATATTGAGCATCCAGTCGAGGTAGTTGCGAACGACCGTCGCCTCCGCCGACATCGGGCTCATCGACCGCAATTTCTTGAGTTCGGCAAGCGCCTTTTCGCGGGCTTCCTTGGAAAAGCGGGTCTTCTTGATCTTTTCCTCGAGCTCGGCCATTTCGTCACGGCCGTCTTCGCTCTCGCCCAACTCCTTCTGAATCGCCTTGAGCTGTTCGTTAAGGTAATACTCGCGCTGGGTTTTCTCCATCTGGCGCTTGACGCGGTTGCGAATGCGTTTTTCCACCTGCATCACGCCGATCTCGCCTTCCATGAAGGAATAGACCCGCTCGAGCCGCTCTGCGACGATCGAAACGTCGAGCAACGCCTGCTTATCGGCTATTTTCAGCGTCAGATGCTGCGCGACCGTATCCGCCAGCTTGCCCGGATCATCAATCTGATTGACGGAAATCAGGACTTCCGGCGGCACCTTCTTGTTGAGCTTGATGTATTGCTCGAATTCCGCCACCACCGCACGGCTCAGCGCCTCCAGTTCCTGAGGATTATCGATATTGTCCTCGATCAACTGGGCATTGGCTTGGAAGAAGTCGGGGTTATCGACATATTCGGTAATGTTGGCGCGTTGATTACCCTCGACCAGCACCTTCACGGTGCCGTCGGGCAGCTTCAAGAGCTGCAGCACCGTCGCGACGGTGCCCATCGTATAGATATCCGCCGGCATCGGGTCGTCCTGCGCCGCGCCTTTCTGGGTGACAAGCAATATCTGCTTGTCATCCGACATGACATCCTCGAGCGCCCGCACCGATTTCTCGCGGCCGACGAAGAGCGGCACGATCATGTGCGGAAAAACGACGATGTCCCGTAGCGGCAGAACCGGATACACCTGATCTCGGCTTACGTCTTCCATGAAATTCCGTCCGAACTTGTAACCGCCAAACACGGCGGCGGGGAGGGCTCAACTTGCGTCATTAGATGGCCTTGAACAGGCCGACAATCAAGACTTGACGTTTCGCCTATCAGGCGCTCTGACCCGTATCTTCGCGGCGATCCGCGTAAATATGCAGTGGTTTGGCGTTGCCTTCGACCACTTCGCGATTGATCACGATCTCCTCGACACCCTCGAGACCGGGTAGTTCGTACATCGAGTCGAGCAAAATGGACTCCATGATCGACCGAAGGCCACGCGCACCGGTCTTTCGGGCGATCGCCTTTTGGGCAACCGAACGCAAGGCGTCGTCGGTGAATTCGAGCTGCACGCCTTCCATTTCGAACAGGCGCTGGTACTGCTTGACCAACGCATTCCGGGGCTGCGAGAGGATTTCGACAAGCGCGTCCTCATCCAGGTCCGACAGCGTCGCCAGAACCGGCAGCCGGCCGACAAATTCGGGGATCAGTCCAAATTTGAGCAGATCTTCGGGCTCAACCTGCTGCAGAATTTCGCCGATCTGGCGGTCCTCCGGCCCCCGCACGTCGGCGCCGAAGCCGATCGACGACCCCTTGCCGCGCGACGCGATGATCTTTTCCAACCCGGCGAAGGCGCCACCACAGATGAAGAGGATATTCGTTGTGTCCACCTGCAGAAATTCCTGCTGCGGATGCTTGCGGCCGCCCTGCGGCGGTACGCTGGCAACGGTGCCTTCCATGATCTTAAGCAGCGCCTGCTGCACGCCCTCACCCGAAACGTCCCGCGTAATTGACGGATTGTCCGATTTCCGGCTGATTTTATCGACTTCATCGATGTAAACGATGCCGCGTTGCGCGCGCTCAACATTGTAATCGGCGGATTGCAGCAGCTTCAGAATGATATTCTCGACGTCCTCGCCGACATAGCCGGCCTCGGTCAGAGTCGTGGCATCGGCCATGGTGAACGGTACATCGAGGATCCGGGCCAGTGTTTGCGCCAACAAGGTCTTGCCGCAACCGGTCGGCCCGATCAACAGGATGTTCGACTTCGCCAATTCGACGTCGTTGTTCTTACCGCCATGCGCTAAGCGCTTGTAATGATTATGAACAGCCACCGACAGGACGCGTTTCGCATGGCCCTGTCCGATGACATAGTCATCGAGAACCTTGCGGATTTCACGCGGTGTCGGCACGCCGTCACGCGACTTCGAAATCGTTGCCTTGTGATCTTCCTTGATGATGTCCATGCAGAGCTCGACGCATTCATCGCAGATGAATACGGTCGGACCCGCAATTAGCTTACGGACCTCGTGCTGGCTCTTACCGCAAAAGGAGCAGTAGAGGGTGTTCTTGGAGTCACCGGAGCCACTCTTACTCATTCTCTGCACTTTCCTTTCGGAGGACCAAGGCCCGCCATGTTAGCCAATAGCTTCAACTACCGACAGTGGGATAAATCTGCCATAGATAAATTGAAAAATAATTAAAACTAAATAAACCATACTGAAAAGTGCTTGACGCGGCAGGCCCCGCCATTGCTGCAATCCGGTCTCGATATATTTAGCGCCAGCCTATTCGTCTCCCTCTTTTTTGGAGTCTGCCGACTTACCGCCGGCTTCATCGGCCGCTTCGGGACGCTCCGTCACCACCTCGTCAATCAAGCCGAATTCCTTGGCTTCTCCCGCCGCCAGGAAATTGTCCCGTTCCAGAGCACCCTCGATCGTCTTCAAGTTCTGCCCGGTATGCCGGACATATATGTCATTCAACCGTCCCCGCAAGGCCAGGATTTCACGGGCATGGATTTCGATATCGGTTGCCTGCCCCTGAAAGCCGCCGGACGGCTGATGCAGCATAATCCGGCTGTTCGGCAGACTGTAGCGTTTTCCGACCGCGCCCGCGCACAGCAACAGTGAGCCCATCGATGCCGCCTGCCCTACGCACACGGTCGATACATCACACCGAATATACTGCATCGTGTCGTATATGGAGAGGCCGGACGTCACAATTCCGCCAGGAGAATTGATATAGAAGGAAATATCCTTGCCGGGATTCTCCGACTCCAGGAACAGAAGCTGCGCATTAATCAGGCTCGCCACGCCATCGTCCACGCCGCCGGTAAGGAAGATGATGCGCTCTTTGAGCAACCGCGAGTAGATATCATACGCGCGCTCTCCCCGATTCGTCTGTTCGACGACCATTGGGACAAGCATGTTCATGTAGGTTTCGACCGAATCGCGCATGTGCCTCTTTTTCCTGATGTAACCTGAATGGTCTCTGGTCGTAGTGTTAAGCGTTGAACCGTTGCGAGTCGGCCGGTTGCCGCCTCACTTTTCCTTCTTTTTTGCAGCCGCCTTCGCTTTCGGCTTCTTGGCCGCCGGTTTCTTGCCGCCGGACGCCGCTGTCTTACCACGCGCGGCGCCCTTTGACGATTTCGCTTTCGGCTTATCCGCATCCTCGTCGGGGTCCCGGAACAGCTCCTCGACGCTCACGTCGCGCTCGCTGACCGCGGCCATTTCAAGGATATAGTCCACCACCTTGTCTTCAAAAATCGGCGCTCTCAGGCTACCCATCAGATTTTCGTTTTTCTGATAGGTTTCAATTATCTGGCGTTCCTGCCCAGGAAAAGCCTGCGCCTGGCGGATGAGCGCGCGGTTCAACTCTTCCGGCGTCACCTCGATGGCGTTCCGCTGACCGACAGCGGCGAGCAACAGGCCAAGACGCACGCGCCGGCCGGCGATCTTACGGTATTCCTCACGAATCTCGTCGTCGCTTTTTTCAATATCTTCCGGATCGAGTTCATTGATCTTGCGGGCATTTTCGAATTGAGCCCAGATCGATTCGAGTTCCCCCTCCACCATTGCCGGCGGCGTCTCGAAATCATGCAGTTCATCCAGCCGGTCAAGGAGCTGCCGCTTCAGGCGGTCGCGCGATGCCGTACCATATTCGTTTTCGAGGCTGCCGCGCACCTGCTCGCGCAACGCATCCACCGTCTCCATGCCCAATGTCTTTGCGAATTCATCATCGATATCCGCTTTAACACGTTCCCGTATCTCTTTGACAGATACGGCAAATACCGCCGCCTTACCGGCGAGATCCGCATTCCCGTAATTGTCGGGGAAGCTCACCTCGACTTGCGTTTCCGTCGGCGCATCGACACCAATCAACTGATCCTCGAATCCGGGAATGAAACGGCCAGCTCCCAATTCAAGCTGATAATCTTCGGCCTTGCCGCCGTCGAACGGCGTCCCGTCGATCGATCCCTCGAAATCGATCACGACGACGTCGCCCGTCTTGCTTTTCCGGGGTTTGTCGATCGGGTCCGTGCGAGCGTATTCCTCGGCCAGCCGATCGAGCGACTCGTCAACCTGTTTGTCTTCGATCTTGGCTTTCAGCCGTTCGAGTTCAATGGTCCGAAAATCGACCGGATCGATCACCGGCAGCACGTCAACCGCCAGGGTGAACTCCAGATCCTTGCCGTCCTCGAAACTCGTGACTTCGATTTTCGGCTGAACCGCCGGCTGCAACTCACGTTCCGTCAGGGTTTGGGTCGTCGTTTCAGTGACGGCTGCCTGCACGACCTCGCCCGTAACCGCATCGCCATAACGCTTGCGAATCAGGGTAACGGGAACCTTGCCGGGCCGAAATCCAGGCATATTCACCTGATCGACCAATTCCATGATTTTCGCGGAGACGCGCTGCTCGATATCAGCGGCCGGCACGATAATCGCAAATTCGCGGCTTAGTCCTTCGTTCTTGGTCTCGGTTACCTGCATGGTATCCACTTTTTCCTCAAAGAGTTAGTCGGTTGGCCGGTCGATGTTGCGGACAGAATCTTTCGGAAAATTGCTTACCTGCTGGTGCGGGCGGAGGGACTTGAACCCCCACGGATTACTCCACGGGTACCTAAAACCCGCGCGTCTACCAGTTCCGCCACGCCCGCGCGATCGGCACCCTATTTCAAAAGCGCCCCTGTATAGGTAGCAGAACCGGCCGGGTCAAGCACGCCAAGACGCACCCCAATGGCGGTCCTATCCGTGTAATTG
Organism: Alphaproteobacteria bacterium; assembly: GCA_029861675.1. Next base: position 5,763 of record JAOTYV010000134.1, on the reverse strand, counting down.
ACCGCTTTATCTGCGTTTCGCCGAGTCCACGCGTTCGTTGTAGGTGTCCGTGAATACCGATAGGGCCAACATCCTGGGGCCGTCGATGAAGGCGCTAGCGCGCCCGGCGTGATGGATATTGACCTCATACCTGATATGCGGGATCCGCGTCCGGTCGAGCACCACCGATAAAACACGGGCGGTTTCGATCGAATTATCGCGCTTGGTCCGGCGAAACTCCATGCCGCGCCGAATGTATTCCATATCGCGGCCGCGCTTGAAAAAGGCACTCGCACGATCCCTGCCACGGAACCCGACATACGTCGCCTGGGTCCGGCCGTTCAAACTCAAATCCGGCTTCACTGTCCGGTTTCCCCGTCTGTACGGGACCCGGATTTCCGGATCCCTGTTTGTTATTTTTTTGTAACGATCTTTGAGTCATATCAAACGATGGACTGTAGCGGAAGCCGTAACAGATCCCTCTCCAGTATAGGATTCGTGATTTTCCTCGATTCGATCCAATTCGTAGAGGTAATTCACCATCAGCCCCAGGGATTGCGATAACCCATTGGGCGAGGTATCGCCCAGCCAATTCAGCCGTTCCACGCGCGCGCCATTGGTCAAATGAAAATTCGCCACCGGATCAAGGGTCTGCTTGCCGCGCCGCTTGGCATTCAGCAAATATTCCGCGCACAACCGCATCAACGGGTCTTTCAAGACAGCGACGATTTTCTCATCCTGATGCCAGGATTCGGTCGATAGCAGACGCCGCAACGCTTCATTTCCCCCTTCGACCTCGGCGACCGCGGCCAACGCCCGCGCATCGGCCGGACGTAATAAATCGGCGTCGTTTTCCAAGCGCCCATTAAGCCAGCGCCGAAATCCCGGAATCGGCGATAACGTCGCAAAAGTTCTCAGGCTCGGCAGTTCGGATTTAAGCAGATCAACGACGCGCTTGATCAGGAATCCGCCGAAGCTGACCCCCGCCAATCCTTTTTGAGCATTTGAGATCGAATAAAATATCGCCGTATCCGCGTTCCGGGATGGGTCGACCAGAGGTGCCGCTTCGTCCAGCAGAACCGTGACATTGTCGGCAAGCCCATTGACCAAAGCCACCTCGACGAAAATCAGCGGTTCGTCGGGCATGCGAGGGTGGAAAAAGGCGAAGCACCGCCGGTCGGAATCGAGGCGGTTCTTCAAGTCCTCCCAGCCGCGAATTTCGTGAACCGCCTCATAGGCAATCAGTTTTTCCAGCAACGCCGCCGGCGCATTCCAGGTAATCCTCCGCAAATCGAGAAACCCGATATCGAACCAGGACGTCAGGAGCTTTTGAAGATCCCCGTCAAGCGATGTCATCGTCGCGTCTTTGCGAACGTGCGGGAGCAGGTCCGATCGCAGATCGACGAGGAATTTGACACCTTGCGGCAGCGCGTTGAATTGCATCAGCAGCTTCATGCGCGGCGGCTCCAGAGCGTCGCGCAGCGCCAATTCCACCTGCGGACGTTGCTCCGATGTCGCCGCCTGCAACGTCGAAATCGCGGCGTCTATCGCCTTGCGGTCGGCGTCGAAGCCGCCGGCCAGAAGGCGTAAGAACCGTTCGCGGCCCAATTCATCCAGCCCCAGATAGGTGTGGCCCAGCGCCGCGGCCCGGGCGCGCGCCGAAACCTCGCCGCCCCGCGCCTCGAGGCATGCCTGCATTTGATCCCGAAGACGCTTGACGTCACCGTCGCCCGACAGCGCCGCATCGACCGTACCGGTCATATTGTCGGCAACATCGCGCCACAGATTGACGATGCGAACCCAGGTGCGGTCCAGCAGCGACCCCTGCGACCGCACACTGTGCTGCGGCGCGGCCGGCTCGTCGTCGCGTGGTTTCAAGTGCGTGGACATGGGCTACTTATCTGGTTCCGACCGTAGGCGGTGCAAGACCTTTGGCAGAATTTCGGGTAGGTCTTCTGCGATCAAGCCGGGGCCGAAAAGCTGCGCCGCCGCGCCGTGTACCCAGGTCGCGGCACAGGCGGCGGTGAAGGGATCCAATCCTTGCGCCATCAGGCCGACCGAAAAGCCTGCGAGAACGTCCCCTGTTCCGCCGCTGGCAAGTTCGGGCGGCGCATTCTCGTTGATCGCGACCCGGCCGTCCGGCGCGGCTATGACGGTGTCCGCCCCTTTCAAAAGAACCACGGCGCCCGACATCTCCGCGGCGGCGCGGGCGCGCGACGGCTTATCCCCGTCCAATGCAAACAAACGGTCGAACTCGCCATCATGCGGCGTCAACAGACAGGGCCCGTTGATGCTCGAGAACAGCAAATCGCGCGAATCCGCGAACACGGTCAGCGCATCGGCATCGAGTACGACCGGTTTTGCGGTGCGCAGCGCCGCCAGGACATGTTCCCGTGTCGATCCGATAACCCCGTTTCCCGGGCCAAGCAGACAGGCCGATACCCGCGGCTCCTCCGCCAATTCCGCATAAGCCGCCGTATTGCGGACCGGCCGGACGATCGCCCCCACCAGCGCGACTTTGTAAACCACGGCGTTATCGTTCGGGACGGCCACCGAGACCATACCGGTTCCGATGCGCCGGGCGGCCTGGGCCGCAAGCCGCGCCGCGCCGGTCATTATCGGCCCGCCGCTGATCAGTGCATGCCCGCGGTCGTATTTATGCTGGTCCGGGCGCGCCCAGGGAAAATCGTCCAGCCATAGCTGTTTCCCGTTCACGACCTGCCGCGGTGCTATGGAGTCCAGCACGTGATCGGGAATGCCGATATCGGCGACCCGAACCTCGCCGCAGCGCGATCGGCCCGGCAACAGGAGATGACCCGGCTTGCGCCGAAAGAATGTGACGGTCACGCGAGCTGTCGGCGCGATCCCCATGATCTGGCCGCTATCGCCGTGAACGCCGCTTGGGATATCCACCGCCACGCAGTCCCGCCCGGCGATCGCCTCGATCGCCATCCGCGCCGGTCCCTCGATATCGCGCATGAGGCCGGCGCCGAACAACGCATCGACAATGATCTCCGCCCCCTCCATCACCGCCGGTGTCAGCGGTTCGATGCCGCCGCCCCATGTGTTGGCCATGTGCTTGGCGTCGCCGGCGAGCCCGGCCGCATCGCCCAGCAAGCCGAGGCGAACCGGCCAGCCGTCGCCTTGCAACAGTCTCGCGGCGACAAAACCATCGCCGCCATTGTTACCGGGACCGCAGAGCACGCAGACCGGACGGGGCCCGCCGAGCGAGCGCACCGCATCCGCCACCGCTGCACCCGCGGCCTCCATCAGGGAAAGGCTGGCAACACCCGCGGCGGTCGCCGCCTCGTCGGCCGCGTACATCTCCGCCACCGTCAGCAGCGCGTCTTGACCATATTGTGTGGCCGCCATCGCTCTATGTCCTACGCCTTGCCCGACTTGGTGAAGCCACCGCCGTCGTGCAGAATTTGAAGCGTGCGGGAATGGAATTCGCGGCGATACAGAACCAGGACAACCCATGTGGCGGTAATGCCGAGCGCAATCGGATGGATAAACCACGCCAGCAACGCCATGGCGAAATAGTAGCCGCGCAATCCCCTGTTGAAATGCACCGCCGCCAAAGTGGCAAGCCGGGCGATACATTTTGCGCGTTCCTCGCAGTCGTCCCCGAGATCGGACACCGGGTCCATCGCGCCGATTTGGATGGCGCAATAAGAAATCTGTCTGATCGACCAGGCGAATTTGAAAAAGGAATAGATGAAGATCAGGATCAGGCACAGCAACCTGAGTTCCCATTGCAACGAGGTGAGCTTCGAGACGAAGGGAATGCTGGCGGTGAGGTCAACCGCCTTCTCCGCCGCTCCGAGGACGGTCACGAGCCCCGCGAGAATCAGGATCGACGTGGATGCAAAGAAGCTCGAGGTCCGCGTCAGGTTGCGGATGATCTGTATGTCGAGCATCCGGTTGTCGCGGCCCAGCATCCGCACCATCCACATCTCGCGGTGCAGCGCCATCGTGGCCACGAGGTTCCGGCCGCCGCCGTCCACTCGATCCGAATAGAGCGTATAGCCCGACCAGAGAAGCAGGAACCAGGATATGGCTATAAGATCGGGTAGCGATACTTCTGGCACGATTCCCCCCCGGGTGCTGCGCTGGACTCGATGCTGAGCAGTACCGGGACCTTCCGGCGTCAACAATTTGACGTGATGCCGACTGGTCCCTGCGATCCAACGTCCGCTACAATAGAGATAAGGTTAACGCCCGGAGAATTTATTTTTCCTTAAATCGCAGGCGGCTTTCGTCGACATGGCAATGTTCTCCGGCAACCGGTTGATACAAGGCTATTTTTCATGTCGCAGGACTGATCGAATCATGGTCGAGAAATTCAATTCCCTACGCCTTCGCCTCGCTACGCCGCTGGTGTTGCTGACCACCTGCCTTCTGGCGTCGATACCGGCATTGGCGGGCAATGGTGCGCACGCCATTGCCGGCGACGTCATCGAGCTCGGTGGGAGCCGGTATTGCCTGTTCGGGGTCGACGCTCCCGATCGCGGCCAGCGCTGTGCGCTTGGGAATGGCAAGACCTACGATTGCAGCCGCATTGCCACAACCGCCCTGATGGATCTCCTTGCCGGTGCCACCGTGCACTGTACGCCAACCGGCGCCAAGCGGACGCATTGCGAAGTTGCCCGTTGTGCCGCCGACGGCTTCGATCTTTCCGGTAACATGGTGCATACGGGATGGGCCCTTGCGGACCCGGTTGAGGGAGCTCCCTATCTCCGCAGGCAGGAATTGGCGCGCAGCCGCCGGCAAGGGCTTTGGCGGGGTACTTTCGAGACGCCCTGGAATTGGCGCACCAAGACCAAGCGGAAAAAATAGACGCCCCCGCATCCGCGTCTTTCCCCGCTGTGCGGCATACGGTACATCCATCCGCATCCATTCCCCATACCGAGCCGCCGCCCTGTCATGCGTACCGCAGATTTCGACTTTGACCTGCCGCGCGATCTGATCGCGCAACAACCCGCCGATCCGCGCGATTCCGCCCGCTTGCTGGAAGTCTCTCAATCGTTGCGCGATCTCGGCGTCAGCGACTTGCCGGGCCTCCTCATGCCCGGCGATTTGCTGGTGATGAACGACACGCGGGTCATACCGGCCCGGCTGACCGGGACGCGAGGCCAGGCGAAGATCGAGGTAACGCTGCATCGCCGGCTTGGGAGCGGCAATTGGCGCGCCTTTGCCCGTCCGGCGCGCCGGCTTCGGGCCGGGGATCGAATTATCTTCGGCCCCGCCTTCTCGGCCCTCGTCGCCGCAAAGCATGATGGCGGCGAAGTGACGCTCGAGCCGTCGGTAACGGCTTGCGATTTACCGGCCGCACTGCATGAACACGGTGCGATGCCGTTGCCGCCATATATCAACCGCAAGAGCGGCCCACATTCCGACGATCTGTTGAAATACCAGACGGTTTACGCCACACACGACGGCGCCGTCGCCGCGCCGACAGCCGGACTGCATTTCACAGAACCCCTGTTTTCCAAGCTCGACGCCGCCGGCGTCGGCCGCACGATGGTGACGCTGCATGTCGGCGCCGGCACCTTCCTGCCTGTGACGGCGGATCGGGCGGAAGACCATATCATGCAACCTGAATGGGGCACGGTGTCGCGCGAAACGGCCGCCGCCGTAAATGCTGCACGGGCCGCTGGCGGCCGCATCGTAGCGGTCGGCAGCACCCCGCTACGGCTGCTGGAAACCGCGGCGCGCGGCGCGGCGGACACTGCACCAGGACCGATCGCGCCCTTCGAGGGCGAAACGGATCTCTTTATTTTG
>JAOTYV010000424.1 GCA_029861675.1 Alphaproteobacteria bacterium | reverse complement strand
AACCGAATTGGCGATGTGGCGGGAACAGATTCATTCAAACGGCGAAGACGCGCCGGATCAGGTTCCCGTTTCCCAACCTGTATCTGTTCCGACGAGCCGCGAGGCCGCGATTGGTTTCTCGAATTCCAATCCGGTTTTCTTCTTCTTGCGCCACCGGACACGTGCCTTGAGGGTGAGGTCAAGGTGCGGGATCCAAATTTCGCAAACCTCAGGCAAGGTCTCGAGATTGTCGGGAATGATATTCGCGCCAGTCCGCGATATTTCCTTGATGAGGCATTGCTGAACCGGCCGGCCTTCGATGTCGAGGATTTCCGCCCGGCCAAAAGACGGCAACCGCGGTGCGTTGCGGTCTCGTTGATGCCGTTGCTGCCCAAACATGACTAACCCCCATATGAAACTGTGTTTTCAATCCGATCATGATATGTAGCCGTCATATTCACAAAGATGGGTGAACAGACGGTAAGCACGAACGCCACGGGTTTCTCGTGGCCAAGACCGCCCTCTGTGCGGTCAAGCCCAACCGGCCTCCTTGAATTCAAGACCGCATTTGGTGCCCGCCTGCCAAACGACCGACGCAGTCATCGGCGTCGCCTCGCCGGTAACGCGAAGCATGATCCGCTTTGGCAAACTGGCCGTCATCGGCAGGATGATCCGGGCACCGGTCTCGGAAATATCCTTGACGAGGCATTCCGAAAGCACAGCACCTGTCGCAGCATGAAGATAGGCATAGTACCGGGCTGGAACCCGGTTCTGTGACCGCTGATCGGATTCCCGCGACCGATTGGCGATCTTTTGCCTCAGGAACTGAAGTGGCTTCATTGTTTCTCTGCCGTCTTTAAGTGGTTGGCTGTAAGTGCTTGATCATTATACCGTAATGTAGGTATTCGGTGCATGAATCCTGCAATTTTGGCTAAAAATTTAGATAAATAATCCGTAAACCGATACGACAGTCGACCGTTCGTGACCAATTCTTCTCGCCTGACCGGTAAAAGAAAGGCAAGCGAATTGGCTCACGGTTTTCCTGCAATTTTCCCCAGATCAGGTTGAAAAAACAGGAAAATTCACCGCGCCAGCACAATTATGTGAGCGTGCGTGCGTGAATCCTGATTGGCGCGTATTTGCCCGCCTCCCCATCTCATTGTTGAACAGCGGCACCCGGCATTTGATCCGGATCCGCACAGACCAAGGAGCAAACCATGCGAACCGCAATCGGAACGTTCGGCATTTTGGGGCTTCGCACATCGGCATTCGCCACAGTGATCGCGTTGGGCATTGCTGCCATGAGTCCGGCGATCGCATTGTCAGACGAAGTCGATTAGTCGGCGACAGGTATCGTGGTAACCGGCATTGCCGACATGCCCGATACCACCAGTACCGAGGCCAGGGTCGGTTCCATCGACCATGTCTTTGAGATCGGTCTATCCGACAAGCTTGAAATCAAGGCTGCGGTGGAGACCTTTGTCTGGGGTCTTTCAAACCGGCAGTCGAGTGCGGTCTGGCTGATCGCGCCGGAAGTCGAACAGACGAAATTCGGCTCTAAGGACGCCATCTACGCCTTCTTCAGCCGGGTTCATCCGCCGCTGGTGCAGGCCAAATCGATCGCCTTCGACAGCATAACGACCGCCGCCAACATGCCGATCGCCAATTTATATGTGACCGACACGGCCGGTCTGCAGTGGCGCGCGTCTTTTGCCATGGCGCGTGACAACGCCGGTGACTGGAAGATCGTGGGCTGCCGCCTGTTACCGGCCCCCGGCGATCTGGTCTGACGCTTTTTCGACCCGTTCACGGCATTATTTGAAAAGGCCCGGCTCTTGCCAGCCGGGCCTTTCTTACGAGTCCAGCGGCGGCAGATCGCCTGTCGTCCAGCCGGCCCGGACAGCAGCGCAATAATCATCATAGGCCCCCTCGCCGATGGCGAGTCGGGCACCGTTCATCAGATACTGGTAATAGGCCAAATTGTTCCAGGTCAGCAGCATCGCGCCGAGCGTCTCGCCGGCCTTGACAAGGTGATGCAGATAGGCCCGTGACCAGGTCCGGCTCGCCGGGCAATCGGCGGTCTCGTCCAACGGTCGCGGATCGTCGGCATGGCGGGCATTGCGTAGATTGACCGTGCCGAACCGGGTAAAGGCCTGGCCGTGGCGCCCTGCCCGCGTCGGCATGACGCAATCGAACATGTCGATGCCGCGCTTGACCGAAGCCAGGATATCGTCGGGCGTGCCGACGCCCATCAGATAGCGCGGCCGGTCCTCGTCAAGCGCCGGAACGGTCTCCTCAAGGACCTTGAGCATCACCTCCTGCGGTTCGCCCACCGCCAGCCCGCCGACGGCGTAGCCGTCAAAACCGATTTCGGTCAGCACCCGCGCCGATTTTAGCCGCAGATCAGCCTTGTCGCCGCCCTGTACGATGCCGAAAAGCGCGCGCCCGCCGCCGGCGTCAAATGCCGCCTTGCTGCGTTCGGCCCAGGCCAGCGACAGCATCATCGCCCGTTCCATTTCCGCCGCCTCGGCCGGCAGCGCGATGCATTCGTCAAGCTGCATGATAATGTCGGCGCCAAGCAGTGTCTGGATTTCCACCGAGCGTTCCGGCGTCAACCGGTGCTGCGAGCCATCGATATGGGAGCGGAAGGTCACGCCGTCCTTGTCGAGCTTGCGCAGCTTGGCCAGGGACATCACCTGAAAACCGCCGGAATCGGTGAGGATCGGATAAGGCCAGTTCATGAAACGGTGCAATCCGCCCAAAGCGGCAACCCGCTCCGCGCCGGGCCGCAGCATCAGATGGTAGGTGTTGCCGAGCACGATATCGGCGCCGAGCTCATGCACCTGGTCCGGATACATCGCCTTGACGGTCGCCTGCGTGCCGACCGGCATGAAGGCCGGCGTCCGGATCGTGCCGCGCGGTGTGGCGATTTCACCGCGCCGCGCCGCGCCGTCGCGCGACAGGATATGAAACGCAAAGTCGCTCATGTGCCCTCCGGCGGGTGGAGCAGGCAGGCATCGCCATAGGAATAAAAGCGGTATTCTTCCGCGATCGCGTGGGCGTAGGCGCGCTTCATCGTCGCAAGACCGGAAAACGCCGCAACCAGCATGAACAACGTCGAGCGGGGCAGATGGAAATTCGTCATCAGGATGTCGACGGCGCCGAACCGGTAGCCCGGCGTGATGAAAATATCCGTGCT
>JAOTYV010000133.1 GCA_029861675.1 Alphaproteobacteria bacterium | reverse complement strand
GTTGCCTGCTGCTATCCTTGCTTAGTGAATTGCCGCGGGCCCGCGGAATAGGCGTTGATTTTTCAGGGGCGGCCCTGTCCGTTGCGCGGGCAAACGCCGAAGGGCTCGATCTCGCCGGGCGGGCACATTTCGTTGAGGCCGATTGGGGGGCTGGCCTGGATGGCGCCTTCGATCTGATCCTTGCTAACCCGCCCTATGTGCGGCGGGATGAGATCGATCAATTGCAGCCCGAAGTATCGCGCTTCGAGCCGCGTCTCGCCCTGGATGGCGGTGCCGACGGGTTGGCGTGCTATCGCCATTTGGCACCGATTTTGGCGAATTTCCTGACCCTGGACGGGGTGGCGGTGCTGGAAATTGGCGCCGGTCAGGCCCACGATGTCATAAAAATCCTCGGTGCTGCCGGACTTTACCATGCCGAAACAGCCAAGGATTTGGCGGGCCATGAACGATGCCTCGTCTTTCAGCGCGCCGTATCGTCTTGTTAACCAAAAAAAACTGTTGGAACTGAGGAAGGAACCGTCTAACTTCCTGCTGTTACCTCGTCGAATGCGTCTTGGCCCTTAGGGTCAAAGCATCCGAGGTAGAGCAATTCTTCGAAAGTGTATCTTTTGGGGAGGCCCGCGGAAAGCGGCCTGCCGCAGAATCGCGGTGTGTAAACGTCGATTCAAAAATGGAATTCACCGAAACAGCGTCGATGTGTAAGGAATGATGAAACAAGGGCAAGGCTCAAAACGCACGCGCGGCCGCAGTAACGGCCGTCGGGGTGGTAATCGGCAGAATATGTTCGATAGCAACGGACCGGCCGTGCGAATTCGCGGTAACGCATTTCAGGTGCACGAAAAATACTTAGGACTTGCGCGGGACGCCACGTCGTCCGGCGATCGCATAGCGGCCGAAAATTACTACCAGCATGCGGAGCATTATTTTCGCATTCACTCCGCCGACTTGGAGGACCGCAACCAGCGTCAGAATGCGAACGGCCAGTCGTCCGATGGCCAGCGGCATTCCGAAGGGCAGCGACACTCTGAAGGGCAACGAAATCAAGGTGGCCGTGACCAGCGGGCAAATGGCCGGCATCCCGCTAATCCAGCCAACGTCGCTAAAGCCGCCAACGGCGATGATGCCAGCCCGGCGCAAAATGGCAATCAGCCGCAGGCGGAGGTACAGCCGCAGACCGAAATCGAATTGCCGGAACCGCCGGCTGTTGAGGCGGCTCCCCCGAAGACCCGACGGAGAAAACCAGCGGCGCCGAAAGAACGCAAGCGCCCTGCGACAACGAATGGCAGCGACACGCCCGCGGGGGATTGACCTGCCGCGCCGGCTGTTGAAGCCGGCTTCTTGAACAGTTGAATTCGGCGGGAGTCATTCCGCGGCACGTCCCGGTTATTGAGGGCGTGCGGCATGTCGATGTATTGAATGCTGCCGACATTGGGCGCATAGCGGCATCAAGCTTTTGCGAGCAGCCTTGACCCCATCCAGGTCATGAGGGTTCACTCACGGGACAGAGAGATTTTTAACCCGTGGAGACACCATGCCTGCAAAGGCCTTGAAAGCAAAAGACCTGCAACGCCCGAAATTTGCACCTGGCCGGGCGTCGGAAGGCGATGTTTTCGCTTTCTCCAGCCACCGGAGAGCGAGAGAGGCGTTGGAATTCGGCCTTTGCATGAAGGATCCGGGTTTCAATATTTTTGTGTTGGGCCCGGACCGAAGCGGCCGCATGACCGCGACGCTGGAATACTTGGGTGAACATCTATCCTGCCAGCCGCAGCCCAGCGACTGGGTGTATTTAAACAATTTCCGCCGGCGGCATCGTCCGAAGCCCTACCGTTTGCCCGCGGGAACCGGCCGGGTTTTTCGCGATCGCATGACATTGCTGGTGTCGCAGCTTCGCGAAGCATTGGGCCAGGCATTCTCGGGCGACGACTATCAAAAGGAGCTGCGCGAACGAAGCGAGATACTGAACCGTGAAATTCAGCAACAGTTCGAAATCCTCGCGACCGAAGCGCGCACCCATGGGCTGAACCTGGTTCAGACGCCGCAGGGCATGGTGGTTGCCGCCCAGGACGCGTCCGGCAACCCGGTAGCGTTTGACACATTGCCGGCGGCGGACCGTCAGGCGAAACAGGAAAAAGCCAGCGACATCAGTGAACGCCTGCAGGAAATCCATCGCCATGCGGCAAAATTGCAGGGTGAATTCGCCAAGCAGATGCTCGAGTTGAACCAGTCGGTCGCCGATCATGCGGTTGGCGCGTTGCTCGATGACGTTCAGTCGGTCTATGCGGGCCATCGGGGATTGGCGCGATGGTTGACCGAATTGCGCAATGATATTCTTGAAAATCTTCAGATATTCATGCCGGCCAGTCCCAAAATGCCGCCCATGGAGACCGAGCCGCCGGAACGCCGCTATGCCGTAAACCTGCTGGTCGACCACGGCGACAACACGGTTCCGAACGTGGTTCTCGAAGCGAACCCAACCTATGAAAACCTGTTCGGCAAGATCGAATACCGGCCATTCCAGGGCGGCATGGATACCGACTTCAGCATGATTCGCGCGGGCGCATTGCATCGTGCGAATGGCGGCATTCTGGTGTTGCGTGCGGAGGCGCTGGCGCAACATCTGAATAGCTGGACCTTTCTGAAGGGCGCGCTGCGCGACGGTGTGATCCAGTTGGAGGAATTGCATCGGGCGCAGGGCGTGCCGATCGCCGGCGCGCCGAGACCGAAAGCGATTCCGCTCGACGTCAAGGTTGTGATCGTCGGGTCGCCGCATTGGTACTACACGTTCTTCTCGGCGGATCCCGAGTTCCAAACCTATTTCAAGATCAAGGCTGATATCGACGCGGACATGGAGGCAAACGCCGGAAATCTAAAATGCTATGCAGGGCTGATCCGCAGCCATGTGGCGGCACATGACGGAATGCGCTGCGACGACTCCGCGGTCGTTCGGCTGCTCGGTACGGCGTCCCGCTGGGCCGGGCACCGGCGCAAGTTGACCGCCCGATTCGAGCTGACAAAGGACGTGTTGACCGAGGCGGTTCAACTGGCCCGGTTCGCGGACGGTAAAGTCGTAAACGCCGACATCGTCTTCGAGGCGCTGGCACAACGCCGGCAACGGAATGCACGGATGGAAGATGGCGTGCATGAACAAATTGCGGACGGCACGGTGATGATCGATACCGCCGGCACGGCGGTTGGTCAGATCAACGGCCTGACCGTCCGCGACGTCGGCGATCATATGTTCGGCGGTCCGAGCCGGATTACAGCGCGCGCGACGCCCGGCCGCGAAGGGGTCGTGAATATCGAACGGGATGTCGCGATGAGCGGCCCGATCCAGCAGAAGGGCGTGATGGTGTTGCAGGGGTTCATCGCCGGTCATTTCGCCCGGCGGTTTCCCGTTTCGTTCAACTCGTCGATTACCTTCGAGCAGAATTACGGCGGGGTCGAAGGTGACAGTGCGTCCATGGCGGAATTGCTTGTGGTGCTTTCCGACCTGGCGGCGATACCCCTGCGCCAGGATATTGCCATTACCGGTTCGGTCAATCAGCGCGGCGAAACACAGGCCGTGGGCGGCGTGCAATACAAGATCGAGGGGTTTTACCGGGCCTGCGAGAGTTCCGGGGCGCTCACCGGAACCCAGGGCGTGGTGATTCCTGCGGCGAATGCCGCCCATGTCGTGTTGCGCGATCCGGTCGTCGAAGCGATTGCGGACGGCCGTTTCCATGTATGGACGGTCAAGAATATCGAAGAGGCGATCGAGCTTTTCACCGGCTACAAGGCCGGCCGGCAACGCGCCGACGGCAGCTATCCGGCGGATACCGTCTACGGCATGGTGATGGCGCAGCTTGAGCGATTCGACGAGATCCTCAGGGAACGTGCCGCCATCGTTTGAGCGCGCGCCGATCAGGCAGCGTGTTTGTGCCAATGATAGGTCGCGTGTCTTCCAACCGCGCCGGCATTTGATCGAACCCAGTCGTCGGCGCGCTGCCAGCCGATATCATGCAATCGGCTCAGCGATTCCCAATCGGGTTGGAGCCTGCTGCCCGATGGCAGCGACGACAGGTCGCTTCCGCCGTCGATATGGTGCAACCGGGTTTCCCGCGCGCGCCGGCCGAGCGACAGGGGCAGGCCCCAGCGGCTGGCCTGAACGATGCGCTGTAGGGTCTCGAGTTCCTGCATCAGGGGGGCGGCGAATATGTGGCTCGCGGTGCGGTTTTGAATCTCTTCCGCGGTGACCGGCAGCTTTTCGACCCGGACGGGCTCGATTTGAACGATCAGGATATCCGTGCTGGCGGAATGCTCGACCAAGGGAAGGATCGGTGGATTTGCCGAATATCCGCCATCCCAAAAATGCTCTCCGTCCAACGCAACCGCATGGTGCAGGGAAGGCAGCGCCGCCGAAGCCAGGACACTCTCGACGCTGATTTCCCCGGTCCGGAATACCCGGCCCCGGCCGGTTCGGACGTTGGTTGAAGAAACGAACAGCTTGACCCGCCGGTTCAGGCGAAGCCGCTCGAAATCAACCAGATCGAGCAGTATTTCCCGCAGCGGGTTCAAGTCCCACGGATTGAATTGATAGGGCGACAATACCTGCGTCATGAGGTGCATGCCGAGCCGGTTCTGGGCGCTGAAATCCGGCCAGGTTCCGCCAAACGGCCCAAGCCAGGCGTTTTGAACGCCCAAAGTTGTCGCCTTGGTGCCGACCGCCTGCCAGAATTGCCTGAGCGCATCCTGGGCGCCGCTAGGCCCCGTCGTCAGCAATCCGTGCGCCATCACCGTTGCGTTCATTGCGCCCGCACTGGCGCCCGTCAGCGCGGGGAAAGTGAACATCGGCTCGTCGAGCAGCCGGTCCAGCACACCCCAGGAGAAAGCGCCGTGGGCGCCGCCGCCTTGCAGGGCGAGGCTGAGCGACTGCTGCCGGTCCTTCCGATGGTGCCGGACCCGCACGCCGTCGCGCACTGTGCGCAGGGCTTGAGCGGAGGCCGATACGGAATGATGGAGCCGGGCACGAAGGGTCGGAAAGGACAGGGTGCCCGGCGACGATATGGTAGGATGGGGCATTCGGCCTCGTGTACGTCAATGATAATGCTGCATCGCACCATAGACTCGTTAACAAATTATTGCGACGCACAATGACGCCCGTTTGTCTCTCCAACGTCCGCGGATCTGTCTGTCGTCAGGGTCTTGAGAGCGGCACGCGATGTCCCATATACGGAGGGTGGATGCCTTAAAGGATCCGCAAATCTGTTGAACCTTTTTGGTCCTGCCTCGCGAAGGGGGACAAAATGAGGGGTCTATTATGGAATTTGAGAAATATACGGATCGGTCGCGCGGCTTCGTCCAAGCGGCACAGAACCTGGCACTCGGATCGAACCACCAACGGTTGCAGCCCGAGCATCTCCTGAAAATTCTTCTCGATGATCGCGAAGGGCTCGCCGCCGGGCTGATTCGCGCCGCCGGCGGGGATCCGGCCAATGCGCTGCAGGCGGTGGATGCGGAGCTCGCCAAGGTGCCGAAGGTTGAAGGCTCCGGGGCCGGGCAGATTTACCTTGCGCCGGAGATGGCGCGGCTGTTCCAGCAGGTCGAGGAATTGGCCGATAAATCCGGTGATAGCTATGTGACGGCGGAACGCCTGTTGCTGGCGCTGGTTCTTGCGCAAGGAACAGCCGCCGCGAAGCTGCTCGGCGATGCCGGTGTCACAGCGCAAAACCTGAACTCGGCGATCAACGATTTGCGGAAAGGCCGTACGGCGGACAGCGCCGGCGCCGAAAATCAATATGAGGCGCTTAAAAAATATACCCGCGACCTGACCCAGGCCGCCCGGGACGGCAAGATCGACCCGGTGGTCGGCCGGGACGAGGAGATTCGCCGCACGATGCAGGTGTTGTCGCGGCGCACCAAGAACAATCCCGTACTGATCGGTGAACCGGGCGTCGGGAAGACCGCGATCGTCGAGGGGCTTGCCCAGAGGATTGCGCGGGGTGACGTGCCGGAAGGGCTGGCGGACAAAAGCTTGCTGGTGCTCGACCTCGGCGCGATGGTGGCCGGCTCCAAATTCCGTGGCGAATTCGAGGAACGCCTCAAGGGCGTGCTGCAGGAGGTTTCGGCACAGGAAGGGCAGGTCATCCTGTTCATCGACGAATTGCATACGCTGATCGGCGCCGGTGCCGCCGAAGGCGCGATGGACGCGTCGAACATGCTAAAACCGGCGCTCGCCCGCGGCGATCTGCATTGCGTAGGCGCGACCACGCTCGATGAGTACCGCAAGCATATCGAAAAAGACGCGGCGCTCGCACGGCGCTTCCAGCCGGTCTTTGTGGCGGAGCCGACGGTCGAGGACACGATCTCGATCCTGCGCGGGCTGATGGAAAAATACGAGTTGCATCATGGTGTGCGGATCACCGACGGCGCCATCGTCGCCGCCGCGACATTGTCGAACCGCTATATCACCGATCGGTTCCTGCCGGACAAGGCGATCGATCTGGTGGACGAGGCGGCGAGCCGGCTGCGCATGGAGATGGATTCCAAGCCCGAAGAAATCGATGAGCTGGACCGGCGCATCATCCAGCTCAAGATCGAGCGCGAGGCGTTGAAGAAGGAAAGCGACAAGGCTTCGAAGGAACGGCTCGTCAAATTGGAGGAGGAGCTCACGGGCCTGGAGGAAGAGGCGCTGGGGCTAACGGCGCGATGGCAGTCGGAGAAAGACAAGCTTCAGGATACCCAGCACGTCAAGGAAGCGTTGGAAACCGCCCGGCTCGCGCAGGAGCGCGCCGAACGCGAAGGCGACCTGGAACAGGCCGCCGAGCTGCGCTACGGCACCATCCCGGATCTCGAAAAGCGGCTCGAACAGGGTGACCAGGCGGAAGAAGGACGCATGCTGAACGAAGAGGTCACCGAACAGCAGGTTGCCGCCATCGTGTCGCGGTGGACCGGGGTTCCGGTTGACAAAATGTTGCAGGGCGAGCGCGAGAAACTGCTTGCAATGGAGGCCGCCCTTTCCGCGCGGGTGGTCGGTCAGGGCGAGGCGGTCACCGCGATTTCCAATGCGGTGCGGCGCGCCCGGGCCGGATTACAGGATCCGAACCGGCCGATCGGTTCGTTCCTCTTTCTCGGCCCCACCGGCGTTGGGAAAACGGAACTCACCAAGGCCTTGGCCGCATTCCTGTTCGACGACGATCAGGCGATGGTTCGCATCGACATGTCGGAATACATGGAGAAACACGCGGTCAGCAGGCTGATCGGCGCGCCACCGGGTTATGTCGGATATGACGAAGGCGGAGCCCTGACCGAAGCGGTGCGCCGACGGCCCTATCAGGTCGTGCTGTTCGACGAGGTGGAAAAGGCCCATCCCGACGTGTTCAACGTGCTGCTGCAGGTCTTGGACGACGGCCGGCTGACCGACGGTCAGGGGCGCACCGTAGATTTCCGCAATGTCCTGATCGTCATGACCTCGAATCTCGGCGCGGATGTTCTGTCGAGCCAACCGGTCGGTCAGGATTCCGCGGAGGTGCGGGGTGAGGTCATGGACGCGGTGCGCGGCCGCTTCCGTCCGGAATTTATCAACCGGATCGATGAAATCCTGTTATTCCACCGCTTGTCCCGCGACCATATGGCGACGATCGTCGATATCCAGTTGACGTTGCTGCGGGAGGTCCTGGCGGACCGCAAGATTATCTTGCAGGTCGATGCGTCGGGGACCGAGTGGCTCGCCGACAAAGGCTTCGATCCAGTCTACGGCGCGCGGCCGCTCAAGCGGGTCATCCAGCAGGAGCTCCAGAATCCCCTGGCAACGCAATTGCTGGCCGGTGAGATCGCCGATGGCGATACGGTCCATGTGTCGGCGGGCGAAGGCGGTCTTACCATAAACGGTGAGGTCGCCCAGGCGGCGTGACGCGGTGGGCTAGAGATCCGGCGCGGTAAGCGTGACGCAGTCGGCGGCGACGGCGATCGCTGCGCCGGTTTTGGCGGACAGATCCTCGTGGCTCAACCCCGCGGCTATTTCCCGTGCGACGAAGCCTTCGGCGGTTACGTCGATGATGGCGAGATCCGTATAGAGTCGCTTGACCACGCCGGGCGCGGTCAGCGGATAGCTGCACTGCGTTACCAGCCGGGGCTCTCCGTCCTTCGTCGTATGTTGCATGATGACCCGCACCTCGCGGGCGCCGGCCGCCAGATCCATGGCGCCGCCGACCAGCGGTCCTTTCCAGGGATGCCTCGAATCCCAATTGGCGAAATCGCCGTTCGAAGCGACCTGAAATGCGCCCAACAAGGTGATGTCGATATTGCCGCCGACGATCATCCCGAAAGCGGCTGCCGAGTCGACCAGGGCCGCGCCGGGACGCAACGTTACCCGCTGACCGCCGGCGTCGACCAGGTCGGGGTCGGCCGCGTCTTCCGGGGCCGCGGGGCCGATACCGACAATGCCGTTTTCCGAGTGCAGGATAATCTCCCGGTCGGCCGGCAAATGATTCGCCACCAGCACCGGCAGGCCGATCCCGAGATTGACGTAGCTGCCGTCGGGAATGTCTTGCGCGGCGCGCCAGGTGATTTGAGTACGGGAGAGCGGCTGGATCATCGCAGATCCGGCAGAATGACGACGCGGTCGACGAAGATTCCCGGGGTTTGAACGCACTCCGGCGCAAATGAGCCCACATCGACAATTTCACCAACCTCGGCGATGGTGGTCGCGCCGGCCGCCGCCATGGCCGGGCCGAAGTTGATCTGTGTGCCGCGGTAGCCGAGGTTTCCCAGGCGATCCGCGCGGTCGGCGCGGAGCAGCGTGAAATCGGCCTTCAACGCGGTTTCCAAAACATAGGAGCGGCCGTCGAATTCCCGCGCTTCTTTTCCCTCGGCCAGGTCGGTGCCGACTGAAACCGGTGTGTAGAACGCCGCGAGGCCGGCCCCGCCGGCCCGGATGCGTTCGGCGAAGGTGCCCTGGGGGACCAATTCCAGCACGATCTCCCCGGCGCGCCAGAGTCGTTCGAGCGGCGTCGGTTCGTCGCTGCGGCCGCGCGCGCTGCTGCAAATGAGTTTGCTGACCTGTCCGGCATCGGTCAGGCGGGCCTGCTGGGTGCCGTGCGGGCCGGCGCCGTTGCAGATCAGCGTAAGATCCTTGGCCCCATGGTCGACCAACGCCCGCAGCAGCGCGTTCGGCATGCCGGAACCCTGGAAGCCGCTAACCATGATCGTGGCCCCGTCGGGAATGTCGGCGACCGCGTCCGCGGCCGAATTCATCTGCTTGTCGATCACGTTGTTTCTGCCGTCGGTGAAGGACCGTTTGACCCGGTAGTGCCGTGGCGCGGCGGTTGTTTGTAACGTCTGGCCGACTGTGCGGCGGCGCAAAAAACTGTAGCATGCCGGGCGCATCGATTGCGACCCGCCGTCGGGGTCGGACCCACATCAAGATCATCAGGAGCGGCCTTCAATGGAAATTAGCAGCAATTTTGACGCCGGTAACATCGAGGTGGAGGATTGCGGCGATCCCGCCGATGTCCGCTTGAAGATCCGGCCGGACAACGGCGCCGATTTCTTTCAGTGGTTCTATTTCCGGGTCAGCGGGGTGCGCGGGATCGATTGCCGGTTTCAAATTCTCAATGCCGCGGAGGCATCCTACCCGAAAGGTTGGGAGGGGTATCGCGCATGCGCTTCCTACGACCGCGAGGATTGGTTTCGCGTGCCAAGCCGCTATGACGGCACGGTCCTGACGATTGAACATCGAGCGGACCATGATTCGATCTATTTTGCCTACTTCGCACCGTATTCCCGTGAACGCCATCGCGATCTGGTGGCGCGCTGCCAGGCGACCGGCCGGGCGACGCTGGAGGTTCTGGGCCGGACCGTGGATGGGGATGATCTGGATCTGCTCATCGTGGGTGAGGCCGATCCGGCCAAACGGGTTTGTTGGGTGATCGGCCGGCAACATCCCGGGGAAACGATGGCCGAATGGTGGATGGAGGGTTTTCTGGATCGTTTGTTGAACCGCGCGGATCCGGTTGCGCGTGCGCTGCTCGACCGGGCCTGTTTCCATATCGTGCCGAATATGAATCCGGACGGCAGCCGGCGGGGCAATTTGCGGACCAATGCCGCCGGCGCAAATCTCAACCGGGAATGGGACAATCCATCGGCGGAACGCAGTCCCGAGGTTTTTTTCGTCCGGCGGCGCATGGTCGAGACCGGCGTCGATTTCGCGCTCGATGTGCACGGCGATGAAGGGCTTCCCTACAACTTCATTGCCGGTGCCGATCATGTTCCCGCGGCAGGGAAGAAGCATAGAAAGTTACTCGCCGATTTCCAGTCGGCTTATGGCCGCGCCAACCCTGATTTTCAAAGCGCGCATGGCTATCCACGGGCCAAGCAAGCGAATTTTTCCTTGTGCGCGACCAATCTTGCGGAAAACTTCGGCTGTCTGGCCATGACACTGGAGATGCCGTTCAAGGATAACGCGGACGCGCCGGACGACCGTGCGGGATGGTCGCCCGAGCGCAGCAGGATATTAGGCGACTCTTTTCTTACGGCCTTGCTCGCGGTGGTCGACGATTTGCGATGAGATTGGCTAGACCAATTCTTGTTTAAATCGACTCAATTGTATTGGCCTATCTCTTTGTTCTTACGCAAATACGTCGTTGCGAACCGTTTCGGTTCGCTCGGGGTTTTCTCTAGCAGGCTGATTTCGATTTCTTGCAGGCCCGGTCGCCGCTGATCACCATGCTCTGCATCTCCCGTTCGCGGCGCAGCGCGATCAGGCGTTCCTTGATTTGCGAAACGGTTTCCTTGAAGCGGGTTAATTCCGCGCCCTTCAGGCGGTTGCCCGCGGGCAGCCGCACGGTTTGCGGATTGACCTGACGTCCGTTGCGAATCACTTCATAATGTAGATGTGGGCCGGTCACGCGTCCCGTTGCGCCGATATAGCCAATAATTTGGCGCTGCTTCACGCGGACGCCGGCCTTGATGCCGCGCGCGATCTGCCGCATGTGCGCGTAGGCGGATTTATACGTGCCGTTGTGGCGGAGGCGGATGTACTTGCCGTAGCCGCCGGACCAACCCGCTTTTTCCACCACGCCGTCACCCGCGGCATAGATGGGCGTGCCCGGTGGCGCGGCGAAATCGATGCCGCGATGGATTTTGGTGTAGCCGAGCACCGGGTGTCTGCGGCGGCCGAAGCCGGAACTGATGCGGGTCGCGTCGGTCGGGGTACGCAGCAGAGTTTTCTGGGCGCTTTGTCCGGTTTCGTCGAAATAATCGTTGAATCCGCTCTCGGTTTTGAAGCGGTACAGCTTCATCGTATTGCCGCTCAAGGTCATCGACGCGACCAGAATGTCGCCGTTGCGGACCGGCGTGCCGGCTTCATCATTGAGGATTTCATAGGAAATTTCGAAGGCATCGCCCGGCTGAATATCGCGCTGGAAATCGACGTCGAAACTGTAGAGAGTAATCAGATTGGTCAGGATTGCCGCCGGAATGGCCGCCCGTGTCCCCGCTAGATACAGGCTGGACTCGATGGTGCCGCGGCCATAGGCCAGTTGGGGCGTCAGCGTTCGATGGTAGACCTCGGCGGTAAATCGTCCGCCGCCCTCGTTGAGCACCGACACGTCTTTCTCTGGGCCGGCAATGAAGTCTATCGAGATCAGCGAAGCCCGGCCATTCTTATGGGCCGGCGGTTGGATTTGCAGGAATATTTCAAAGCCGGGTTTTAGCTGCCGTGGATTATAGACTTTGGTCAGGGCGCGGATGGCCTGTTCGGCGTCGCCGCCGGGAATGCCGGCACGGGTCAGTACGGCCTTTAGGGTATCGCCGCGGCGAACGGTAACATGGGTGTCTACCGCCACCGGCGGCAGTTCGGCCGGTATCGGCATAGGGACCACGCTGAGCGTGTCGGCGTTTTCTTCATCTCCGGCGCGCGGATTTGTGCTGGGAAACCA
>JAOTYV010000132.1 GCA_029861675.1 Alphaproteobacteria bacterium | reverse complement strand
TCGCGGGAGTGACGAAACAGTGTTGCCGCCCTTTACGTCGAATAGTTCGAGAAGGCCGTGGTCGTTGCGCGCGCCGTCCAATCCGTTTTGACGTTGACCAGTGCCGGCTTGCCATCCGCGTTCGCGGCCGCGGCCCGTTCGAGCGCTCCGGCGATGTCGTTCGGATCCTCGACGAATTCACCGACGCCGCCCAACGCCTCCGCCATCTTGTCGAACCGCGTATAGCCGAGATCGCGGCCCGGTTTCGACTTGTCGGGGTCGGCGGTCCAGCCGCCGTTCAGACTGATTACCACCGTGATCGGCAAATCGTGGCGCACGAGCGTGTCGAACTCCATCGCATTCAGTCCGAACGATCCGTCGCCGTGCAGTACGATGACCTGCTTGTCCGGTTTCGCCACCTTCGCGCCGACGCCGAACGGCAGGCCCACGCCCATCGTCCCGAAACAGCCCGAGTTCAGGCGGTGGCCGGCGGTGAATGTGGGAATCGCCTGGCGCCCGTAGTTCAGGATTTCCTGCCCGTCGACGCAGAGAACGCCGTCGCGATCCATGAAATCGCGGATTTCCTTGCACAGGCGCAGCGGATGAATGGGCGTTTCCGGGTTGGAGAGCACCTCCTCCTGTTCCGCCACTTTGGACGAGTTGCGGCCGCGCAGCCGGTCGCGCCAAGTGTGGTAGCTGTCCGTGTTGACGTCGCCCTTGATGCCCGCGGTAAGCTGGGTCAGGACCGTTCGGGCGTCGCCGATAATTCCGACATCGAGCTTGCGCGGGCTGCCGGCGATTTCGTCCGGATCGATGTCGATGCGTACGATCTTGGCGTCCGCATTGAACCGTGGCGGCGCGGCGTGGCCGATGATGTAGTTCATGCGCGTGCCGATCACCATGATCAGGTCGGCCTCGCGGAACGCGGTCGAACGCGCTGTCAGGTAGCAGTATTGATGATCCTCCGGGACAACGCCACGGCTTTGCGGCGTCGTATAGAAGGGAATGCCCGCCGCCTCGACGAACGCCTGGAGTTCGCCGGCCGCTTCCGACCACATGATGCCAGTGCCGGAGATGATGACCGGCTTTTCCGCGCCTTTCAGCAGGTCGATGACCTGCTTGATCTGGGCCGGGTCGCCGGCGGGGCGGCTGCGTGTGGAAGGATCCCAAGGATCCGGCCAGTCGAGCGCGTTTTCATCGACCTCTTCGTACAGAATATCGCCGGGCAGATCGACATAGACCGGCCCCGGCTTGCCGCCCATCGCCTCGCGAATCGCGCGGTTGACCAGTTCGGGGATGCGTTTGGCGCTGTGCACCCGCGTCGACCATTTCGTGCACGGCTCGAACATCGGCAGCTGGTCGATTTCCTGAAACACGCCGCGGCCTTTCGAGGCATCGGGACTCGCGCCGCCGAATGCAACCACCGGCGTGCAATCGGCCCAGGCATGCGCGACGCCGGTCACCAGATTGGTGGTCGCCGGACCGGAGGCCGCCATGCAGACGCCCGGCCGGTTGAGCAACCGGGCATAGGCGAACGCGGCCATCGCGCCGGCCTGTTCATGGCGTACATCGACGCCGCGCAAGCCGTTGGCCATGCAGCCGAGTTCCACATGCATCATGGGTCCGCCCATGATGTAAAAAAACGTATCGACGCCCTGCTGACGCAGTGCCCGTGCGACGACTTCAGATCCTATGATTGCCATGTCTTTTCCCTCCGTTCAGCGCGGCCTTTTGGCGGACCGCGCGTAGGTTATTCCTGCCATTCCGTCATTTCGCGTCATCGATACCCGGTCCGGCGCCCGCCACGCATCACATCGCACCGTCTTCCTTGAGGTTTGTGACCTCATCCGCCGACAGGCCAAGCCAGTCGTTGAGGACGGATTCGTTGTGCTCGCCGAGCAACGGCGCCGGCGCGACCTTGACGTCCGTATCCGACATCTTCACCGGCCATGCGGCCATCTTGAAGTCGCCCCGGGTCGGATGATCGATATGCTGGAAGATGCCGCGCTCCTCGAAACTGGGATCCGAATGCAGCTCCATGGTGTCGTAAACGGCGCCGGCGGGTATTCCCGCCTCGCCCAACGCCTTCATGGCTTCCTGCTTGGTGTGCGACTGGGTCCAGGGAATCAGCAACGCGTCGACCTCCGGTTTTACGGCGGCGCGCTTGCGCGGCGTATCGTAGCGTTCGTCGTCGATCAGATCCTCGCGACCAATGACCTTGAGCAGCCGGTGCCAATGGCTGTTGTTCGCCCGGGTCACGTAGACATAGACATAGTCGTTGCGCCCGCCCGGCTTGCAGGGATAGAGCCCCATCGGCGCGTTGCCGCCGGTGACGGTGCCCGCCCCGGCCCGGTCGGCCGCCTTGCCGGTCGCCGCCTGGGTTGAATACGCGATCCTGCTGTATTGCAGCATGGCATCCTGCATCGCGACCTGAATGCGCTGCCCCGTGCCGGTCTCTTTCCGCTGGTAAAGCGCGCCCAGGATGCTGATCGCCGCCAGCATGCCGGTTCCGGTGTCGCCCAAGGTCGGACCGGGCTTGAGCGGCATGCCGTCGGCCTCCCCGGTGATGCTCATGATGCCGCCGGTCGCCTGCGCGATCATGTCGAAACTGAGAAATTTCTCATACGGCGAGCCCTCGGCGAAGCCCTTGACCTGGGCATAGATGATCTTCGGATTGATCTCCTTGATCACGTCATAGCCGAGGCCGAGCCGGTCGATGACGCCCGGCGCGAAATTCTCGATGAAAACGTCGGCTTTTTTCACCAGTTTCTTGACCAGGTCGATGCCCTGCTCGCTTTTCAGGTTGCAGGTTATGCTCTTCTTGTTCGCGTTGAAGACAAGGAAGTAATACGCGTCGGTCTTGCCGTCCTCGGACGAGGACAGTCGGCCCGGGTCGCCGCCCCGTGGATTTTCGACCTTGACCACTTCGGCACCGAGCCAGGCAAGGGCCTCCGTACAGGATGGCCCGGCCTCGAACTGCGTGAGATCCACAACGCGAACGCCCTTCAGCGCAGCCCCGCCATTTTCCGCCATCAAAATATCCTCATTCTGAAACATCCGGCGGCGCGTAGCCGTCCGAACGGTACAACCGATGCAATCAGGATAACCCGTCCCCGGAGAACTGCCAAATTCAAGACAATTCGGCCGCTACCCGCCCCGCCGACGGGATTTCCCGACGACGACGCCGGGGCAAACTTGTAACCGCGACGGGATCGGTGCCACCATCGCGATGGCAACCGTTGGTTTGGAGACACAAGCATGACCACCGCAGCGCCATCGATGCTCGACCGCGAGATCGCCGGTCCGACGGCCTGGACCGCCGCGACGGTGTTGCGGGAGAACTGGCACATCGCGATCCCCGAGGACGCCATCGCCGAATTGCGGGGCGTGGTGGATGTGTTGCGCGCCAACCCGCTGCCGGTCATCGCGTTGCGGCCGGCGGATTTCGATCTCGGCGCATGCCGGGAGATGGCAAACGACATCCGCCACCGGCTCGATGACGGTGTCGGGTTTGCCGTGCTGGACGGACTGGCGATCGGTGAGTTTGACGAAGCTGAATGCAAGGCCATCACCTGGCTGATCAGCAATTTGGTGTCCCGGGTGGTCGCCGGAGCCTATGACGGCCGCATGCTGCATGACGTGGTCGACACGGGAAAGAAGCTCGGTCCGCGCGTGCGCGGCGATCTGACCAACCAGGAAATTCCCTGGCATACGGACAACGGGTTCAGCTGCCCACCGGATTATTTCGGCCTGTCGTGCCTGCGGGACGCAAGCCACGGCGGCGGCAATCAGGCGGTCAGCCTGCACACCGCACACAACGAGATGCGGCGGCGTCACCCGGACCTGCTGCCGCGCCTGTACGAAGATTTCTACTGGAACCGCGTCGGCGAGCACGCGGCGGACGCGAAGCCGGTCAACGCCTATCCCTATTTCGAGATGGATCACGGGCGGCTGCGCGCCCGCTTCAACCGGCGCATCGTGTATGGCGGCTACGAGATCGCCGGAATCCCCTTCGATCAGGCGGGCCAGGACGCGCTCGAAGCCTTCATCGCGATCCTCGACGACCCGGCGCTGTCGGTCTCCTTCACCCTGACGCCGGGCCAGATCGTCTATATGAACAACCGCCTGATCGCCCACCGGCGCACGCCGTTCAACGATGCATCCGAAAGCGGCAGGCGCCATCTGGTGCGCATCTACATGCGCGACCGGGGGCCGCGGTTTTATTTGGGGGACGAGGCGATCAAAGGCGGATAAACGCAATGCATTTCGCGGCGGATCGCGCCGGTTCAAAAACCGCTATTTCGACCACTTTCTTTTCCACGCATCGGCCCGCCGCCGCGCTTCGTCCTGTTCCAACTTGATCCAAAACCAGCCGTTATCCCTGATGGCATCGCGCGTCCGCGTGTCCCCCTGGTCCAGGGCCAACATAAACCACTTCAGCGCCTCGATCCGATTCCGCCGAACGCCTTCGCCGATGAACAAGACATAACCGTACTGCCGCTGTCCATGCGGGTCGCCCTGTTCGGCGGCGAGAAGATAATATTCCGCACCTTTCTTGAAGTCCTTCGGCACCCCTTCCCCGGTCCGGTACATCAAGCCGAGGTTGGTCTGTGCCTGGGTATAGTCGTGCTCAGCCGACATTTTGTACCAGCGCACGGCCTCCTCATTGTCCTCCGGAAAGCCGCGCCCGAAATCGTAGAGAACACCCAGATTGTACATTGAAATGTAGTGTCCCTTCGCAGCGGCCTTGCGATACCACTCAGCCGCCTTTCGATAGTCCGTGGGGAGATCGCCTCTCTTGTCATAGGCGGTGCCGATAAAATGTTCCGCAATCCTGCTGCCGAGTGCGGCAGCCTTGCGCATCCATTCGATGGCTTCGACCGGGTCCTTATTTACGCCGAACCCTTTGTCGTAAAGGATGCCGATATTATAGTTCGCCATCACATGATCCTGTACCGCGGCGCGGCGGTACCAGGTCATGGCTTTGCCGTAATTCTGCGGCACGCCTTTGCCCGTACCATGGTGCAGACCCACATAAAACTGTCCGTCTGCAACGCCTTGCGCCGCCAGACGACGGAAGATTTTCAGGGCAGTCTTGTAATCGCCCCGCTCATACGCGGCTTCGCCGCGTTCGATTGCGGGCTCCGCCCGTGCGCCGGTGGCAAAAGCCAACAAACACACAAATGCGTAAGTAAAATTTCGCATGATGCTTCAACGCTATGCGAAAATTCGCGAGTGGTAAATAATTAAATTGCACTCATAGAGAGAAAAATAATTATTTATGCACGCAAATACCCTTTTGACGCGATAAGGCCGGCGCCAAACGGCCCCGGCCCAATCTCTCGCCAACCGAATTTGCGTATTCGGCTACATCTTATAGCTATGGTCCTCCCGGTCGAGCAGGCGCTTGAACGCGTCCCATTCCGGGCCGCCGACCGGGCGGTGGCCCGTGTTGCTGGTGAAGCGCTTGCCCTGATCGGCGGTCTTGCTCACCACCGAATTGGACAGCTCGATCAGCGGCGCGCCCGCTTGCTGGGCGTGCAACTGCATGCGGCAAGCGCGTTCCAGCTTGTACATGTGCACGAAGGCGGACCCCACCGTCTCGCCCACCGTCATCAGGCCGTGGTTGCGCAGGACCAACATGTGGCGGTCGCCGAGATCGGCAACGATGCGCTCCCGCTCGTCCAGCGTCTCCGCCGCGCCCTCATAATCGTGATAGGCGAGCTCATGCCAGATCACGAGCTGCATCTGGCTCAGCGGCAGCAATCCGCCTTCCTGACACGACACGCCGACGCCCGCATAGGTGTGGGTGTGCAAGACGCACAACAGCTCCGGCTTCGCCATGTGCACCGCGCTGTGGATCACGAAGCCCGCCGGGTTGACCGAATAGCCGTTGCTCTCGCCGATGATATTGCCGTCCACATCGATCTTCACCAGCGACGATGCGGTGATCTCGTCGAACATCATGCCGTAGGGGTTGAGCAGGAAGTGGTCCTCGGGTCCCGGCACGCGGGCGGAGATGTGGGTGGCCAGATGATCGGCCCAGCCCATCTTGTGCACCAGCCGGTAGCACGCGGCCAATTCGATCCGGGTATCCCATTCTTCCGCCGAAACATCGTTCGGCCGTTTCACTTCCGTCAACGCGCGCGCCATCCTTAATCTCCATACCGTTGATGACGGCATTGTACGGTTTGGTATCGCAGCCCGCCGTCGCTATGGCCCATTATCGCCGGCCCTCGCGGTGGCGGCAAATGCGCGGCGTTTTTCGCCGGCGCTCAGGCCGCATCTCTCGCGGTGGCGTCCGCGGCGGGTAAGGTAATAATCGCCGTGGTCCCCTGACCGAGCGCGCTTTTGATATCGATCGTTCCGCCTTGCGCCTCGATCAGCCGCTTGGACAGTGCCAGCCCGAGACCATAGCTTCGTTCACCGCTCGATGTCGTGGAGTCACTTGACCAATACGGTATGAACAAATGCTCCAGGACTTGATCGGGAATTCCCGATCCATCATCAATAACGGATACCGACACCACGCCATCATCGCGTTTGGCGCTCTTCACCGTGATCGTACCGCCCGCGGGCGTATGTTTGTAAGCGTTCGAAAGCAAGTTCAGAATTACTTGTTTTGCAGCCCGCCTATCCGCCCAGATCGCCAAATCGCTATCTTCAAGCGCGCAATCCACCACGATTTCGCGTTTATGGGCCTCTCCCCGCATCAACGTCACCATCTCTTCCAGCAAGACATTCAACTGGATGTCTTCCGGATTGAAATTAACGCTTCCTGCTTCAATCCGCGACAGTTCCAAGAGGTCCTGCACCAGGTTCAACAGGTGTTCGCCGCTGGTATGGATATCCTTGGCGTACTCCTGGTATTTTCCCGGTTTGTCGGAATGCAGCCCCTTGGTAATGAGATCGGAGAATCCGAGAATTGCGTTGAGCGGTGTACGTAGCTCATGACTCATATTGGCAAGAAATTCAGATTTTGCTCTACTGGCGGCCTCGGCGCGTGAGCGGGCGTCCATAAGCAATTGCAGCTGGCGAACGACGGAAAATATCGAAATTATCGCGCCCGTAACAATGAATATCATCCCAAAAAGGTGAACGAACCAGCTGTATTGAACATGCAGCCGGACCATCTCCGCCATGGCCTCTTTTGCCCCGATTATGGCGGGAAGCACCAGCATTGTGCCGAGGTCGTAGAGATACATCAGTGCGATAATCCAACAACCAAGAAGTATCAGCCCGACACCCGTTTCCGTGCCGGTCCCCCTGATTTTTTCGCGGTATCGGAACAACAGCAATGTGAGCGTCATCGCCGAAAATACCACAACGCAGTCGATCGAAACCATCGTCGGCCGCGAGGGGAACATATTCATGTACATCATTATTATTACAGCTCGGGCTCTACCAACTGATACGCGACAAAGTTCGGACGGCTAAATCCCCAGCCACCGTCAAAGCATTGAGATATGGTGTGGTCGCAAAGGTATAGGGATCGCGGCTTTTCGGTTCTCAGCAAATTAAACCAAGAAATTGTTCGGAAATCGTAAAATTCAACGTAATATATAGCGAGAATTCGCTAACGAGATATTACTGCTGTAGATCCAGATAGATAAGCCACGCTAAACGTACGATCGGTTCGCGCCGCAATCTTTCGACCGGATTTGACAGTTCTGAGTGCGGGATCGAAGTCGTCACTAAACCCCCGGCATATCAAGAGTTTCTGGCGCAAATAGGTCCTCGACCGACAACGGCCGTTCAGCCAGGTATTGTTCCGTCGAATACCGGCACATGGCGTCGAGTTCACGGCGGTTGGCCGCGACGCCGTAGGGCCAGAAATCCTCGCCCATCAGCGCCCGCGTCGCCGCCAGCTCCGCGCCGAACCAGGGCATCGTCAGCGGGTTGGCCCCGGCCGCCGCGATCGCGGTGAGCTCGGCCATGGCGATTTTCTTGGCCTCGACGAAGGCGGTGAAGACCCGCGCGGGCAGCCAGGGATGCTGTTCGACCAGCTCGCGGCGGATACCCACCAGATGCAGGATCGGAAACAGGCCGGTCTTCTCGTAATAGGCGCGCTCCGCGGCGGGCGTGTCCTGGATCAACCGCCGCACGCGGGCATCCCCATCGACGAAGGCCTGCGGCGGCCCCGGCGCCATGATCGCGTCGATCTCGCCGGCCAGGATCAGCTCGTTCAGCGTCCGCTCCGGATCGATGGGCTGCACATCCATGTGGTCCGGCAGCTTGAGCGGCAGGCGCTCCTTGCGGCCGGCCCGGTTCGTGCCGCCGGTGCGATACTTGAATTTGCGGAAGTCCACGCCGTATTCGTCCGCCAGGATGCCGCGCACCCAGAGCGCCAGCGTCATCTGGTATTCCGGAACGCCGACAAGCCGCCCTTCCAAATCCTTCGGTTCTTGGATGCCGCTGTCGGCGCGCACATAGACCGCCTCATGCTTGAAGCCGCGCGACAGAAAAACGGGAATGCCCACATAGCCGCAGTCGCCCCGCGACACCTGCAACAGGTAACTGCTCAGCGACAATTCGGAGACGTCGAATTCCTGACGCGACACCGCACGGGGAAACGCGTCCTCGGTGCCGATGGCCACCGGGATCACCCGGCACCCGTCGATACCGATCCTGCCGTCGAGAAGGGCGCGCGTACGGTCATAGTTGCCGCACGCGACCGTCAATCCGATTTCAGCCATGCGTCCCTCCCCGCTCAATCCGCATATTTCGCATCGAAGTCCCAGACATCCGGGAACCCGGTATCGCGGCACCACTCGCCAAAATCCATCAACGGCACATCGACACCATGGGTCGAACCGTGTTCGGCGACATGGGCGTAGACGCGCTTCACGGCCTCTGCGGCGGCGAAGAACGGCGTGCCGGGGAAGATTGCGATTTGGTAGCCAAGCTCCTCCAGCCGCGCCTTCGGCAGCAGCGGCGTCATCGTCGCCTCGGCCATGTTCGCCAGCAGCGGCGCGTCGAAAGTCTCGCAAATCCGCGCCATCTCTTCTTCGGTTTCCGGGGCTTCGACGAACAGGATATCCGCGCCCGCCTCGAGATACGCCTCTGCCCGCCGCAGTGCCCCGTCCAGCCCCTCGATCGCCCGCGCATCGGTCCGGGCAATGATCAAAAAATCCGAACTGTCCCGCGAGTCCACCGCGACCCGCACCTTCTTCACCATCTCGTCCGCCGGCGCCACCCGTTTGCCGGGCGTATGGCCGCATTTCTTGGGAAACTCCTGATCCTCGATCTGGATCGCCGCGGCGCCCGCCTTCTCATAGCCGCGCACCGTATGCTGCACGTTCAACAGGCCGCCGAAGCCCGTATCCGCGTCGGCGATCAACGGAATATCGGTGATCGCGGTGATCAGCGCCACCGCCCGCACCATCTCGCTATAGGTGGTCAACCCGACATCGGGCAAACCGGTCTGCGACTGCGCCACCCCATGGCCGGTCATGTACAGGGCGTCGAAAGCGTGTTGTGCCGCAAAGCGGGCGGAAATCCCGTCATAGACGCCGGGCGCGGTGATGAACCGACCCTCGTCAAGCAGCGCCCGCAGCGATTTCCGTTCGGCCATGGCTTGTTCCTTCCGCAATCCGTTTTCCCGCACCGGCGGACAGATCAGCATAGACGCGCCGGACCGGCAAACCGTGCGCCTGCGTGGCCGCCCGGTCCGCCCGACGATCAGGCCAGCTTGCCGAGTATCCCGGTCAGGCGCCGCACGTCATCCTTATCCAGCCGTCTTGCGAAATGCTCGGAAATGGCGGCCCGGTAGACCGGCCACATTTTGCGCCGAACCTGGCGGCCTTCCGCCGTGATCCTCAGAATGTGTCCGCGGCGGTCTTCCGGGCACGGCAAGCGTTCGATATACCCGGCTTTCAAGAGCCGTTCCGCTAGGCGCGACAGGTTGTACTGCGCCAACAGTGTCGCGTCTTTCAGCTCATAGGGTCGCAACCCTCCCCGGCCCGCACGATGTAATTCCAGCAAGACGTCGTACCAGTCGAAGGGCGGAAGCCCGGCGGCCTTCAAATCCGCCTCCACCGCCGACAGCAAGCCCTGCGACACCCGCAGCAGCCGCGCCCACGCGACCACAGCGGCCTCGGACGGATGATCCTTACGATTTGCCATATCGGCGTCATAGCAATTATATGCAAATGCATCAAGATTGACATTTAAATACACATGCATATATTAATTACATGCAAGTGCATTCATATAAGCCGCCGCGCAACACCCGGAGACAAGACATGCAAGATCTAAAATTAGTCAGCCACCACCTCTGCCCCTATGTCCAGCGCGCCGCGATCGCGCTGGACGAGAAAGGCGTTGCGGTCGAACGCATTCAAATCGACCTGACCAACAAGCCGGATTGGTTCGAGGCGGTCTCCCCGCTCGGCAAAGTGCCGCTGTTACAGGTCAAGCACGGCGCACAAGAGGCGGCGCTCTTCGAATCGGCGGCCATCGTCGAATATCTGGAGGAAACCGCGCCCAACCCGCTGCATCCGCACGACCCACTGGCCCGTGCCCGGCATCGCGGCTGGATCGAGTTCGGCTCGGCCATCTTGAATGCCATCGGGCGGTTCTATAACGCCAAGGACGCCGATGCGCTGGCCGCCGACGCCAAAAAGCTGACGGGGATGTTCGATCGTATCGAGGCCGAATTGGGATCGGGACCCTGGTTTGCCGGCCGGGACTTCACGCTGGTCGACGCCGCTTTTGCTCCCATCTTCCGGTATTTCGATACTTTCGACCGTATCGGCGAATTCGGCATTCTGTCGGGCAAGCCCAAAATCCATGCCTGGCGAAATCACCTGGCCGCACGGCCATCGGTACGGCGCGCCGTCTCTCCCGACTATGGGGAGCGGCTCACCACCTTTCTGATCGCCCGCAACAGTGAACTGTCCAGGCGTATCGGCCGAAACGCCGTATCCGATCAGGCAGCGTAGTCGGGTTCCTCGCGGTCGAGAATCCGCTTCAACGAGGCGAAATGCATCCGCGCGCTCGGCCGCTCGCCCGACGATTGCTCCACCGTGAGGTCGACGACTTTCTTCGGCAGCCGGCGCAACGGCAGCCCGGTCTGCCGCGCCAGCACCTGCACCTGACAGGCGCGCTCCAGGTAGTACAGGTCGTCATAGGCGGCGGCGACCGTGTTGCCGGTCACCACGACGCCATGGCTCGCCATGAACAGGATGCCCTTGTTGCCGAGCCCGGCGGCGATCCGGTCGCCTTCGTCGTTGTCCAGCGCAATGCCGTTATAGTCGTCGTCATAGGCGATCTTCGGCAGGAAGCGCAGTGCCTTTTGCTCGCAGGGCTCCAACCGGCCGTTCTCGCACAGGGTCAGCGCGGTGGCATACGGCATGTGGGTGTGCATCACCACCGTCGCATGCGGGCACGCCATGTGGATCCGGCTGTGGATGAAAAAGGCAGTCGGCTCGACCTCTCCCTCGCCCTCCAGCACGTTGCCTTCGAAATCGGCCAGCAAGATATTCGACGCGCCAATCTCGGACCAATGCAATCCGTGGCGGTTCACCAGGAACCGGCCCTCGCCGACATCCATGCTGAAATGGTTGCATATTCCCTCGTTCAACCCGTGCCGCACCGCCCAGCGAAAAGCGGCGGCAAGATCAATGCGGGCCTGGCTAATTTGCTCGCCTGTCAGCGCGGCCATTGTACATTCCTTCGATTCTTGTCCTGCGAAGACGCCCCCTTCGTGTAAATCCTCACGCCGCGCCAGGCAAGCCATTGGCGCGTATTGTGTCAATTCGAAGTTTGAACGGCTGGAATCGAACCAAAGGACAATTCGGAACGGTTGCACAGAAATTCCGGTTTCGGATCGCCAACCGATCCCTTGGACGCGCCGACGTTTCTTCTTCCGGAACGTTCAGGGCGGTCACTTCGGCGCTGGCAAATTTCGTGGCGTTTCCTTCCGATGTTCCGGCGCTGGCGGTGTGAATCAGGCTCC
>JAOTYV010000423.1 GCA_029861675.1 Alphaproteobacteria bacterium | reverse complement strand
CCCGGTCCCGATCCCGAGTATGGCCCGGCCACCGGATATCTCATTTACCGTTGCGATGGCGCTTGCCATGACCGCGGGATGGCGGGTCAGCCCGTTCGTGACGGTGGGACCAATGAGCGGCTTTTTCGTTGCGTGCGCGATCATGCCTAGGGTCGCGAAGACTTCGCGGTACAGCGATTGCGAATCCGCGACGCCGATCCAGTCGAATCCCATCTCTTCGGCCAATTGGACGTGTTCGAGCACAGCGCGGACGCTCCGAGGGATTTCAAGGAGACCGAAACGGGCTGACATTCCGAGACCTTTCATAGCTGAATGATTGGTGAGAAATCGGTGGTTTCTTAACTGATGATGCTAGTTGAAATGGTGGCTGGACGCCAATTGCGCGCCGTTCGCATTCTTGTCGCCGCTTTGACTGGACCCGCAAGCCGTAATCGCACCATCCTGTTTGCGGAGAGCGATGGGCTCATCTACCATTTCCGGCACCCGGAACGGGCATGTGGGCCATTCCGTTTCATTCGGAGGGTTTGCGACATGGGCATGACCGCCGTCGAGAAGATCATCGCGCGTGCCAGCGGGCGCGAAACGGTTGCGCCCGGCGATGTGGTGTTCCCGGACCCGGACCTGATCATCCTCCACGATGCGCTCGTATTGCCGAGCAAGGACGAGCTCGACGAGATCGGCATCGACCGGCTCAAATTTCCGGAGCGGGTTGTGATGGTCACCGATCATGAGGTTTTGTACACCTCGGCGCGGGGCGCGGAAATCGGCGCGACGATCCGTCAGGCGGCGCGTGCGTGGGGCGTGGACCAATTCTACGATGTCGGTCGCGGCGGCCACGGCCATATCTTCCTCAATGAACGCGGGATCGTGTTGCCGGGAATGTTCGTCTTCGACAACGACCGCCATACCACCAATCATGGTGTGGTCGGCGCGTTTTCGCTGCGGGTCGGCGCCGAGATTACCCGCGTACTGGCGACCGGTACGGTATGGACGGTGGTGCCGAAAACGGTGCGGATGACGCTTACGGGAAAGCTCCAGCCGGGCGTCTATGCGCGGGACGTGGGGTTCCGCTTGGCGGCCGGCCTGCGGGCGGGCGGTTCCTACGGTGTGGATATCGATTACCGTGTCCTGGAACTCGACGGACCCGGGCTCGACCAGTTCAGTTGGGACGCGAAACAAGCGCTCTGCACGTCCCCGACCGAAGTGCGCGCCATCGGCGTTTTCATGCCGCCCGATGACGAGATGCTCGCCCGGATCGCAGCGCTGGCCGAGCGCCCCTTCGAGCCGGTTTATAGCGACGCGGACGCGGTTTACGAAGCGGACCTGGAGTTCGACATGAGCGAGCTTGGGCCGCAGGTGTCGCTCACGCACGGCGCCTGGAACGGGGTCGATCTGGCCGAAGTCGAAGGGACCGCCATCGACCATGCGTTTATCGGTTCCTGCGGGTCGGGCAAATGGGAGGATCTGGAAATCGCCGCCTGCGTCCTCGAGGGAAACCGGGTCGCGCCGGGCGTGCGTCTGTTCATCGTGCCGGGCACCGAGGACTCGAACCGCCGGCTCAACGGATCGGGTCTGCTCGATATTTTCCAGGACGCGGGAGCGATCATGTTGCCGCCGGGCTGCGGCCCGTGTAACGCCGGAAATATGGGACCCGTGCACGCGGGCGAAGTTTCGATCTCGACCGCGTCGACCAATCTGCTCGGCGATATGGGCGAGAAGGATTGCGAGCTTTTCCTGGCCAGCCCCGCCACGGTCGCGGCGTCGGCGGTGGCGGGCCGGGTAACGGATCCCCGCGGCGTCGATGCCCTCATGAAACTGCCCGGGGAGACGGGGCGGTGAGCGGCTTCGAATGGACGTTGCGCGGACGCTGCTACAAACTGGGCGATGACGTCCCCCATGCCGGCGCCGTCATTCCGCAATGGATCATCGCGGGGCGCTTCCTCGATCCGGAACTGCTGGTGCCCCATTTGTTCGAGCAGATCGATCCCGGCTTTCATGAACGCGCCCGTCCCGGCGATATCATCGTCGCCGGGCGGAATTTCGGCATGGGACCCAAGATGAACGGGTACGTGGCGATGCAGGCGTTGGGCCTCGGACTGATCTGTGAATCGATGCCGTTTCTGGCGTACCGGGCGGCGGTCGGCTGCGGCGTCAGGGTTCTCACCGATTGCGCCGGCGTTACCGCCATGGCGGAGACGGATGAGGACATCGAAGTCGATTTTCTCGCAGGCGAGTTCACCAACCATACCCGGGGACAGAGCGCGCGCTTCCCTTGCGTTCCGGAAGCGCTGCGGGATCTTATCGCCTATGGCGGCAACAAGGGCTGGCTCCGGCACTGGTGGGAGACCGAACAGGCTGCTTCGGCATAGAAGGGCACGCGCGGCCCGGCCTGGATTTTTTCATGGCCTGATCGGCGTCGGGAGGACCGGTTGCGGTTGTCTCTTTTGCCAGCCTGTCGTGCACGCGCATGCTGGCGCCATCGCCGAACGTAAATTAATATTCAGTTCGGACCGGTTGCTGTGGGCCGGATGGCGGTTTGAACCTGTTCGAGTACTGTCTCGGCCGGGAGCGGGGATGGTCGACGGATGCGGGACGCCTTCAAGATTTACACGCCGTTCGTCCTTGTCGTCCTTATCGGCTTTGCAGTCGCCGCTTATTTCATCAGACCCGCGCCACCATCCAGTATTCGCCTGGCAACTGGTGCGCCGGGGGGCGCTTATGCCGCGTTCGGCGAACAATACAAAGCTGCCTTGGCGGTCGATGGGATCGACGTCGACCTGATCGAAACGTCGGGATCGCTTGATAATCTGAGGCTCCTCGCAAGTGACGCCGATAAGGTCGATGTTGCGTTCCTCCAGGGAGGGATCGGCAATAAGGACGACCATCCAAATCTCGTCTCGCTCGCAAGCCTGTATCCGGAGCCGCTTTGGCTGTTCGTTCGTGCGGACAAACGCCCGTCGCCGTCGCGCGGTCTCGCCGGATTTCGCATCGCTGTCGGTGCCAAGGGGAGCGGCACCGGTGTCCTCGTCGAAGACTTGCTTTCCCTGTCCTATACCGACGATGCCTTGGAGCGCGTTTACCTGGGTGGCGGGGCGGCGGCAAAGGCCTTGTTGGCGGGGGAGGTTGATGCCGCCACCTATGTCGGCGGGAAGACGACGGTTATCCAAGACCTGATGACGACGCCGGGCATAGACCTGGTAC
>JAOTYV010000422.1 GCA_029861675.1 Alphaproteobacteria bacterium | reverse complement strand
CGCCAATATCTCGACCCACGACGCCTTTTGCCGCTGGCCGGACGAACTGGCCCGGCGGCTGATCGCGCGCGAAAGCGGCCGGCCGTTCGCGGTGATGAACCAGGGGCTCGGCGGCAACCGGATCCTGCACGACGAGCGCGGCGACAGCGGGTTGCGGCGGTTCGACCGCGACGTGCTGGCCCAGCCCGGCGTCACCCACGCCATCGTCATGCTCGGCACCAACGATCTGCGCAACCGCCACGCCCGGCCCGGCGAGGAGGTCACCGCCGACCAGATGATCGCCGGAATGCATCAGATGGCGGTGCGGGCGCAGGCGCGCGGGATCAAACTGTTCGCGGCCACGCTGACGCCGTTCGGCAACGAGACCTTCCTGCCCGGCGCCTGGAACCCGGAACGCGAGAAACACCGCGTCGCCTTCAACACCTGGATTCGCGAAAGCGGCGCACTGGACGGCATCGTCGATTTCGACGCCGCCCTGCGCGACCCCGAGCATCCGACCCAGATGCTGCCGGAGGATGATTGCGGCGACGGGCTGCACCCGAGCGACAGCGGCTATTGCAAAATGGGCGAGGTCATCGATCTGGCGCTGTTCGATTAAGCGGCGCGCGACTGCGGCGCGTCGCAACAGCACGCCCGCGGTCGATTTTTTTCGGTGAAGTTTATGCATTGAGGTAATGCCCGGTTAATCCTCCGGGCTTAGGCTCCGAGGCGTGAGGTCGGCATATTCTGACCATCTAAGGGGCTTCCGCCGGCCGTTTAGCTGCGGAAAAACTGACGCCGGGACCTGGGGAAGATGGGCCTAAGTAAGAAAGAACTCGAAGAAACTTCAAAGAAATTTCCATCTGGGAGATATCTAAAAGTCCTGGGATTCGTGCTTGGCCCTATCGTTTGGCTGTTATTCAAGATCGGGTTCATAAAGCGCCGCCTCGATAGATCGATCGGCGGCCGTATCGGCACGATATCGCGCTACACCAAAAAAGGCATGCACGACAAGGCCATTGCCCATGCCTTCGACGCATTGAATGAATATCGGGACAATCCGGGCGGTAACCGCATGCCAAGCGGAGGAGATTTTTGGTGGTTTTTTATGTCGCTCGCAACCAAGAGCCTCAGGCAATGCGACGACCAATCGAAGTGGGACGAAGCGATCGAACTTGCGAAAGCGTCCCGCAATCCGCCGGAAGACTATTACGCCGCACAGTCCTATTTGGCGTTCTCGCACTGGAAATATGCGATGGAGGACTACGACGCGGCGATCGAGTTCGCTGAAGTCGCGTCGCGCGCGGACTCGTCATGGGGCGAGCCGGATTTCGTCCTGGGCTGGTACCGGCTCGTGCTCGGCGGGGGCGACGCAATGCACCATCTGACGGAAGCGGTCCGCAAGGACAGCCGAATTTTCTTCCGTATCGCGAGTGACCCGAAATGCCGGCAATATCCGCACATCATTCAAAAGCTGAAGGAACTGTCCGCCGAATACGTCGTCGCGGGCGACGGCAGGCCGATTGATGTCGAGAGTGACAGCGCGAGCGCTTAATCCCCCGCCACCGCGACGCCCTGGCGGAAGCCGGTGTTGTAGCGGGTCGCGAAGTCGGGCGCCAATTGGCGGCCTTCGCCTTCGCGCCGGTTGACCCAGAGGCGCAGCAGCAATCGCCGCCGGTCGTGCTCCGGCCAATCGGCGAACCCGTTGCGCGCGTGCAGCACCATGTGATTGTTCAGCAGTTGCATATCGCCCGGCTGGAACGACATATCGTGCCGCACCGCGGGATCGAGCGTGAGCCGGGCCACCGTGTCGATCGCCGCCTGCTCCAGCGCGGTGAGCGGCTGGCCCATCTTCGTTGCCGCGGTCTCGATCGCACGCTTGTTGAAGCGGCAGGACAGGCGGCCGTCGAAATAGCTGAACACCGGCACCCGGTTGCGGGTAACCTCATCCGAAGCGCCGGTCAC
This sequence comes from Alphaproteobacteria bacterium, assembly GCA_029861675.1. Next base: position 1,269 of record JAOTYV010000422.1, on the reverse strand, counting down.
CCCCTCGCCGCGCACATCGTAGTGGAACCCGGTATAGAGCGCGTCGAGATATTCAGGATGGCTCGACAGGATTTCGTTATAGATTGCCATCGCGCTGGCGATCATGCTCTCGCCGCCTTCCTTCGCGCGCCGCACGCACAACAGCCCGACGATGTCGGATGAATCATTGTGCGGATGCAACTCGGCGTTCGTGGTGTAGCCGCGGGCGTTCACCGACGAGATATCGACGCCCTGATCCTCGACCCGCCCGATCAGGTCGCCCTTCGCGTTCTGCGAGATCATGTCGCCTAGGTGCACCGCGATGCCCCAGTAGAGCCGGTACAGCGACGGCTCGTCATAATGCTCCACCGGAATGCCGCGCAGCAGCGCGAAGCCGCGGCCGTTCTCCAACTCCTCGAGGATGCCCGCCAACCCCGCCCCGAATACCGGCAGCGGAAACGCATCGCGGGTGAATTCCAGCGGCGGCAACCCTGCCTCCGTCGCGCGGCCGAGCGCACCATCGAGGTCGTCCACCTCGGCCGGCGACAAACGGTAAATCCAGGAATCGTCATCCGCGAAATCGACGCCGCGCCATGCGGACCGGTCAGCGACCGGACCGTCGAGACGGATGGGTTGAGGGCTGGTTTGAGTCATGAAAATGGTATTCCGTATACGGGAAACGTTGGAAAGAAATTAGCCAATCCATGTCAATATTGACAGCCGCGTTCCAGGCCGGATTGGCGGCCAAAGGGAGGAACTGGTCGACCTCTTCAGCGGACGATTAGATATTTCAGATGGTCAACCATCTTCAGCCCTGCTTCGGCATCGCTTCGATCCCGCTCAGGTCATGCGCCCAAGGCTGCGACGAGTCCGTCCAGATCTGTTTCTGCGGCGGCAGGTTGTCGCGCTGATCCAGGCTCGCCGGCCGCAGGGCGATGAAGGGCGGGTTGTCCTCGTCCGCCGTGGAATAGAGCGAGGTGCCGCAATCGGGGCAGAAGGCCTGCACCCGCGTCGTGCCGCTGTCCGCGGTTTTCACGTAGTGCTTCGGCGTCCCGGAGTGGAGCGTGAAGGTCTCGGCCCGCGCCGGGGCGATGCTGCGGTAGGCCGAGCCCGCGAAGGTCTGGCAATCGGTGCAATGGCAGATGACCACGTGTTTCGGGTTGATCTCCGCCGAATAGGTAATGGCGCCGCAATGGCACTTGCCCGTGACTTTCATGATGTGTCCCTCCCTGCCAATCCGGTGACTGGCGTGAGTATAGCAAAATCGGGCGGCGACTTGCCATGCCGGCC
>JAOTYV010000131.1 GCA_029861675.1 Alphaproteobacteria bacterium | reverse complement strand
GGTCGCACCGTCATGCCGAGCGAACCACGCGACGGTATCTTTGCAAGGCCCAATGCTTCCGGCATGTCGAGAAAATTGGCGATTTTCGCCGCCGCGTCTTTCGGCAACGCCATCTGTCCCATCACGGCCGCGGTCGTGAAGACCGGCGAAAGGCCACCGGCTTCCGCGAGGGCTTTGAGTGAAATTTCTTTCTCGGCCAGATGATCGATAATGGTCGTGGTCAGTTCTTCGCGCGTCATTTTTGTGTCTCCACAGTTCAGGTGTTCAGAGGATCACCGGACCACGGCGCTTTCCATCGGTCCGGCCGTGGTGAATTCGCCCGCCGACGGAGTCGCCAACGTCGCCCGTGGCGTCCGTCCGGGCTCTATAATCGGAGGGTTCCTGGGGTCGTAACCACCTTCGACGATTGTGTCGTCGAAGGTCTTCGAACGGCTCACAAGAAAATCCAGCAAATGACTCCGCATTCGATAGTAGTGCGGGTGGCGGTGCATGTTTTCGCGCTTGCGCGTGCGCGGCAGGGGATTCTTGACAATTTCGGCAATTTTTGCGTGCGGACCGTTCGTCATCAGAACAATTTTGTCGGCAAGAAAAATCGCCTCATCGATATCGTGCGTGATCATGAACGATGTCTGTTTCGTCTCCGCGCAGATTGAGAGCAACTGGTCTTGCAGTGTGCCCCGCGTCAACGCGTCGAGCGCACTGAACGGCTCGTCCATCAGCATCATCTTCGGCTGAATTGCGAATGCCCGGGCAATGCCGACGCGCTGACGCATACCGCCGGAAAGCTGTGCGGGCCGCTTGTCCTGATTCTCGCCAAGATGAACCAAATCAAGATATTTGCGGCAATGGGCATACAGACTGGCCTTGTCGAGCGTCGGCCATTTCGAGCGAACCGCGAAGGCTACGTTACCAAAAACCGTCATCCACGGCATAAGCGCGTGGCTCTGGAAAATTACGGCTCGATCGAGGCTAGGGCCGGTAATTTCGGACCCGCCTAGAATGATTCCACCCGACGAGGCGGACTCGAGGCCGGCCAGGATATTCAGCAACGTCGTCTTGCCACAGCCCGAATGGCCGATGACGCAAACGAACTCGCCCTCCTCGATACGGAGCCAGATATTGTCGAATACTGCGGTTTCGCCCGTCCCGTCAGGCGTAGGGTAGTGTTTCGAAAGGGCTTCTATGCTAATCAAGAATCGTTTTTCTGACATTCCGGCCTCCGGCTAGTCGGCATAGGTCACCATCCGCGTCAAATGGGCCAGGATCTGGTCAAGCACCAGGCCGAAGACGCCGATGAACAAAATGGCGACGATGATGTTGGTAATGCTGAGGTTATTCCACTCGTTCCAAACGAAATAACCGATCCCCGTGCCGCCGACGAGCATCTCCGCGGCGACGATGACAAGCCACGCAATGCCAATCGAAATTCGCATTCCGGTCATAATGGTCGGCGCCGCCGCGGGCAGGATGACGCGCAACGCGGTGCGTATGCGCCCGGCTTCCAGCGTCTTCGCGACATTCAGCCATTCGACCCGAACGGACGCGACACCGAAGGCCGTATTTACGAGCATTGGCCAGAGCGAACAAATGAATATGACGAATATCGCGGACGCCGAAGAATCCTTGATCGTGTAGAGCGCAAGGGGCATCCAGGCGAGTGGCGAGATAGGTTTCAGGATTTGGATAAATGGATCCAACGCCCGATACGCAAGCGGCGACATACCGATGACAAAACCCAACGGGATGGCGACAACGGCGGCAATTGAAAACCCGAGCAATACCCGGATCAGCGAATAGCCCATTTGGATGCCGATACCCTTGTCGTTGGGACCCGCATCGTAGAAGGGGTCAGCAAGGTGCCGCAAAAGTTCAACTGCAATCGTACTCGGCCCCGGCACCGCCGACGCACCCTTGGCCGTCTGTCCCATCAGCTTGGCGTATTCGGGATCCATGCCGGCGGTGCTTGTCGCACCGCCGGACACGGCGAGTTGCCATACAGAAACAAAGACCAGAAACAGCGCCCCGGACAAAATAGCGGCGCGCACCGGCACGCCTAGTTTCATGCCGATCTCCCGATCACAAAGCTCTTAGAATATGCATCCGCCTGATCGGGATCGAAGACCCGGCCCATGATCGTATGCTTGGTATAAGTGGACTCCGGCGCGGCGATTCCCATTTCGGCCATGACCTCGCGCGCGCGGGTCGCCAAATAAACCTCTTCGGCGATGGCCTTATAGTTCACGTCCCCCTTGATATATCCCCAGCGCTTCATCTGGGTCATGATCCACACGGCCATGGAATGCCATGGGAAGGGGTCGAATCCAATTCGGTCCGGTTCTTTTTGGACGTTGCCGAGGCCGTCCGCATAGGTTCCCGTCAACACCTGCTCGACCACCGTCACTGGCTGGTTTAGATAATTCTTCGGCGAAATCGCCTTCGCAACTTCCTTGCGATTGGCCGGTTTGTTGGCATATTGCGTCGCCTCGATAACCGATTTGTAGAGTGCGATGAATGTATTCGGCATATCTGTGACGAACTTCTTGCTCGCCGCAAATGCACAACACGGGTGGTTCAGCCAGATTTCCTTGGTCAGCAGATGAATGAAGCCGACACCGTCATAGACGGCACGTTGATTGAACGGATCCGGCGCTAGATAGCCATCAACATTGCCCGCGCGCAGATTCGCTACCATTTCCGGCGGTGGCAAGACGCGGATCTGGATGTCCTTGTCCGGGTCCAACCCATGCTCGGCGACGTAATACCGAAGCAGGAAATTATGCATCGAATAGTCGAAAGGCACCGCAAACCGCATGCCCTTCCACTGTTTCGGATCGCGCTTGTCCTTATGTTTCATCGCCAACGTAATGGCTTGACCGTTGATATTCTCGACGGCCGGCATCGTCCAGGGGCTCGCGGTCGATCCCGCACCCATGGAGATCGCGAGCGGCATCGGCGTCAGCATATGTGCGGCGTCGTATTCGCCGGAGAGCGACTTGTCCCGCGCGACCGCCCAGCCGGCGGTCTTGATCACTGAGACGTCCAGGCCGTGCTTGGCGTAAAATCCCATCGGATGCGCCATGATGATTGGCGTGGCGCAGGTAATCGGCACGAAACCCACATCGAGCTTGGTTTTTTCCAGCTTGCCCTTGGCCTCCGCGGCCAGCGCTTTGGCGGCGTCCAAGGGAAAGACCTGCGATACCGCTGCAAGCGCCGTACTCGCGCCGACGGCGCGGAGGAAATTCCGGCGGCCGGCATCGCCACCGAAGATGCTTTGCAACACGGCGGTTTCCACGCAACGCGCCGTCAACGTGTCCACATCCGATTGGACAGGATCAACCGGGTCTACCCGCGCAGGCGATTGCGCTTCGAGTTCCGCATCGTGCTCGGCTGACTGCCATGTGCGCCACAAGAACATCCACTCGCGAATTTAATCCTCGCATCAAAAGGGTCGCGAAACGCTACCATTCATCGATCTCCCTACTGCTTCGGTGCAATGCCGGCAGGATTGCCGGTTACTTGCCCGCACATGCTGCACCGCAACATGCGTGCCAATTTCGGAAATCATGAATGGGTGTTTTAATTCAATATGTTAGAAATTATCACGTCAGTCAGACAAGGAGCTGCCTTGAATAGACGATGTGCATATGACTATTATTTAATCGAAAATATTTAGTGATTATTTTTTAATCACTCAGAAATTCGCCAAAATGCGATCAGCACAAAATCCGGCGATGCAGAAATCATCGCCGCTGAAACGAACCGCAATTAAGAATGTGCGACCTGTCGCCCTCATCCGCACTGCGCGCGGTGGCGCAGCATGTGATCGGCCAGCACACAGGCCACCATCGCCTCGCCCACGGGCACGCCGCGGATACCGACGCAGGGATCGTGCCGCCCCTTGGTGACGATCTCGGTCTCCTCGCCGTCCACCGTCACCGTCCGGCGCGGCTTCAGGATCGAACTCGTCGGCTTCACGGCAAACCGCGCCACCACGTCCTGCCCCGACGATATGCCGCCGAGAATGCCGCCCGCCGCATTGGACAGAAAGCGCACTGTGCCGTCGTTGTTCATCGCCATTTCGTCCGAATTTTCCTCGCCGCGCAGGGCCGCCGCGCCCATGCCGGCGCCGATTTCGACGCCCTTCACCGCGTTGATGCTCATCAAGGCCGACGCCAGATCGGCGTCGAGCTTGCCATAGACCGGGGCGCCCCATCCCGCGGGTACGCCGGTCGCCACCACCTCGATTACCGCACCGGCGGAAGAGCCCTCCTTGCGCAAGGCGTCGAGATACTTGCCCCATTTGGCAGCGGTCTTGGCGTCGGGGCAGAAGAACGGATTGTTATCCACCTCGTCCCAGTCCCAATTCTTGCGGTTCACGGCGTGCGGTCCCATCTGCACCAGCGCGCCGCGAATGCTGATTCCGTCCCCCAGCACCTTGCGGGCGATGCCGCCGGCGGCAACGCGCATCGCCGTTTCGCGCGCCGAGGACCGCCCGCCGCCCCGGTAATCGCGGATGCCGTATTTCTTCCAATAGGTATAGTCGGCATGGGCCGGACGGAATTTATCCTTGATGTCGCCATAGTCGCGCGACCGCTGATCCATATTCTCGATGATCATGCCGACCGGCGTGCCGGTGGTCTGTCCCTCGAAGACCCCGGAGAGGATTTTCACCTGATCCAGTTCCTTGCGCTGCGTCGTGTAGCGGGATTGTCCCGGCCGCCGGCGATCGAGCCACTGCTGCAGGTCGGATTCTGCAAGCGCGATTCCCGGCGGCACGCCGTCGACCACGCAGCCGATCGCCGGGCCATGGCTTTCGCCCCAGGTCGTGAAGCGGAAGAGGTGGCCGAAACTGTTATGAGACATGGCAGCCGCCCTCGCGGCTCAGGTCTTGAGGCCGTCGATGAGTTTTCCGACTTCCTCGGCGGCATCGACCGAAACCATGCCGACCGTGTGATAGCCGGAATCCACATGATGCACCTCGCCGGTCACGCCGCGGCTGAGGTCGGACAGCAGGTAAAGCCCCGCATTGCCCACTTCCGCCAGGGTCACGTTCCGTTTGAGCGGCGAGTTCAACTCGTTCCATTTCAAGATGTACCGGAAATCGCCGATGCCCGACGCCGCAAGCGTCTTGATCGGACCGGCGGAGATCGCATTCACCCGGATATCCTGCCCGCCGAGGTCGACCGACAGGTACCGGACGCTCGCCTCAAGCGCCGCCTTGGCCACGCCCATTACATTGTAATGCGGCATCACCCGTTCCGCGCCGTAATAGGTCAGGGTGATGATACTGCCGCCCTTGTTCATCATCTTCATTGCGCGCTGGCAGACAGCGGTCAGCGTGTAGCACGACACGTCCAAGGTGAGCTGAAAATTCGCCCGGGTCGTATTGACGTATTTACCGGTGAGTTCGTTGCGGTCGGAAAACGCGATCGCATGCACGATGAAATCAAGCGATCCCCACTTATTGCCAAGTTGCTCGAACAGCGCGTCGATGCTCGCATCGTCACCGGCGTCGCATTTCAGGACCATGTCGGAGCCGACCGATTCCGCCAGCGGCCGGACGCGGCGCTCAAGTTGATCGGCCTGATACGAGAAGGCGAGCTCCGCGCCATGTTCGGCGAGCTTCTGTGCAATACCCCAGGCAATCGACCGGTCATTCGCAACCCCCATGATGAGGCCGCGTTTACCTGCCATTAGCGCTTGAGCTTCAGCCATCTATACCCCTCGAACAAATCAGGCGAAAGTGCGCGCCATCTTATACAAGTTACCCGGTCGATCAATGCCGCGATCGCCTATTTTTCCGCTATTTCCGGGCGGTGTCGCCTTCCTGTTCCGGCGGCGGCACTTCCTCCATCTGACGCATCGCGCGGATCACAGCGAGGCCAACCACCGCGACTACCACCATACCCAAAAGTCCGAGCGCCGCCGCCGCAAGCGCCCAGGCAATTCCGAAATGGAGCGCGACCAACTCACAGCCGCGCCAAACGCCGAAGTATCCGAGGAACACCAGCAACCCCGCCAATCCCGCGCCATGCCGCAGGCGCGGCGCGGGCTGGCGATGTCCCTCCGGCGGGTGTTGATCGGCCTGAGAATTCGGCAATTCACCGCTCCTTAATCCCTGCGCTATAGTAGTTCCACCATGAAACAGAGCTCGCCTCAATCAAAGTCGCCCCGACGCTGGCAAAAATCGCTGCTGGGCTTTCGGTCCGGCATCCGGTTCCTGAGGTACGTCGTTCAACGCTTCGGTGTGGATCGATGCTTCGAACGCGCGGCCGCGCTGACATATACCTCGTTGTTGGCCATGGTGCCGTTGATTGCGATCAGTTTCGCGATCTTCGCCGCCTTTCCGGCATTTCAGGAAACCAGGGGCGCGTTGCAGTCCTTCGTCTTCGAGAATTTCGTACCGGGCATCGGCGCCGCGGTTTCCGGACACATCGATCGGTTCACGCAAAAAACCGGACAGCTCACTGCGGTCGGCGTGGTTTTTCTCGGCATCACCGCAGTAATGCTCTTGTCATCGATCAACGGCACGTTCAATGCAATTTGGCGCGTCAATGAATCTCGGCGCCTGGTCGGTCGGCTGTTGGTCTATTGGGCTGTCCTGACGCTTTCGCCAATGTTATTCGGCGCGAGCCTCTCGCTCTCCAGCTATCTCTTCACGGCGGCCCAGGCATCCGGCGTCGAACAGATTACCGGCCCGCTGACCGAGCTTGCCGGCTACGTGCCGTTGTTGTTGCAGATCATGGGATTCTCGATCCTCTTTCTCGTCATGCCGTATTTTCCGGTGCGACGGCGGGACGCCCTGATGGGAGGGATCGCGGCGGGTCTCCTTTTCGAACTGCTGAAAAAGGGCTTCGGGCTCTATATCAAAAGTTTCCCGACTTACGAGACGCTCTATGGCGCGTTGGCCGCGATCCCCATCCTGCTGGTCTGGATGTACCTCGCCTGGATCGTCGTCTTGCTGGGCGCCGAGATGACGGCGGCGATGCCGGAATGGCGCGCGGGCATGCGCCGCGTTCGGCAGGAAAATCTGCCCGCCGCCCGGTTGCTCGCGGCGGCGCTGGCAATTCTAAACGCACTGCTGGTTGTCAGCCGTACCGGAAAAGGGCTCAACGTGCGGCAATTGGTGCGCGCCGCGCCGGCTGCGCCCGACGCGGTCGCCATCGCCCAGGATCGCCTTCAACAGGCGCACTACATTACCAAGGACGAAACCGGCGACTGGCTGATCTCGCGCGACCTCGACCTGGCGACCCTCAGCGATTTGCAACGCGATCTGGAACTTGACATGGATATCACGGATCTTCGCTACTTGCCGAAGTCAGGTTGGGGCCGGCGCTACGGCCACATCATCGCGGACCTCAATACGGCGAACGCAGAGATCACAGGCATGACCTTGAAGTCGCTGTTCGCGCCGGATAGCGAAGCGGAGGTCGAAGAGCTGCGTGAGCTGACCGAGGACGAGGAAGACGACGCCGACTTGCCGATCACCGACCGCAAGACCAAAGTTCTCGCCATGTTCGGCCTTGCCGTTGCCGGAAAATCGCACTAATGCGCGACCTGGTAACCGCCATTCCATCCAAAAGGAGCCCGCCGTGGACAAAATCGACAAATGGGCCGACTTTCTCCCGGCCGAGGAATTGGACACCTATCGCAAGGCATCCTTTGGCAACAAGATCGGTTTCGGCGCGCGCCCGGCGCTGCTGAATGTCGACACCACCCACATGTTCGTCGATCCGGCGTACAAATTATGCGGCGCAGAAGACCCCGCGCTGATCGCCGCGCTGACCCGGCTGACGGCGACGTTTCGCGACCTGTCGCTGCCGGTCTATTACAGCCGGCGCGACAACCGGGCACACCCGACGCGGCGCGGCATCTGGAATTTGAAATTGGGTACGGCGGAGGAATTCCAATACACCGGCGATCCGAAGGCCGACCAATGGCCCGACGCCTACGCGCCCACCGATCGCGACATCGTCATCGAAAAAAACAAACCCTCGCCGTTTTTCGAAACGCCGCTTGAATCCTTCCTGCGCTATGACGCTGTGGATACGGTGGTGGTGTGCGGCGTCTCGACCAGCGGCTGCGTGCGCGGCGCGGTCGCCGACGCGTTTTCACATAACTTCCGGGTGATCGTCGTGGAGGAAGCCTGCGGCGACCGCAGCGCCATGGCGCACCGGGCCAACCTGTTCGACATGGACATGAAATACGCCGATGTGGAACCGATCGACGATGTCATCGCGGACATGCATCAACGGTTCGGCGCACCGGCGCAAAGCCTCTCCGCAGACTAGCGCATCCCCCCGAAAGGGCGGCTAGGCCCGCTAGACGATTTCTTGTTTAAATTGACTCAAATGAAATTGTCTATCTCTTTGTTTTTACGCAAATACGTCGTCGCCAACCATTTCGGTTCGCTCGGGATTTGCTCTAGGACCCGTACTTGACGCTGCATCCGTACGGACGCGTCACACCCGGCTTGACCTGCAATCCGGCCTTCAACTGCGTCATCACTTGGTGGACGTAGTTGGTTGCCTTCGGAATGTCGGCTTCGTCCCATGACGCGATATCGTCGATGGCACCTTGATAGGCCAGCCGGCCGTCCTTATCGACAATGAAGATATGCGGCGTCACCGCCGCGCGATAGAGCCGGCCGATATCGCCCTTCGGATCGAGCAGGACCGCAGACGGATGCGCCTGCCGGTTGCGGGTCAGCGCGTCGGCCTCCGGCCCGGTAACATGGCCCTGGAGACCCGGCGCCGAGGATATCACCGAGAGCCAAACGGCGCCGCCGTCGGTCACCTGCTTTTGCGTGCGCTGCATATTGCTGGAGCGGTAGTGCTTGCCGACAAACGGGCAATCGTGATTGGTCCATTCCAGGACCACGATCTTGCCCCGCATGTCGCTCAGACGGTGACGCTTCCCCGTGCTGTCGGTGCCTGTAAAATCCGGCGCCGCTTTGCCGAGTGCCGGAGCGGCCCCGGCCACATTCGGCGCGGCGGCAAATGCCCACACCGATACGGCGGCCAGGGCAAATGCGGTGAAACAACGTCGTAAACAGCCATTCATCGATCATCTCCCGCGACAGTGGCGTACAATTGTAAACCGTCGCGGGAAATTTATGAAGAATTATGGCCCGGAGGATGACTTTCAGTCGCGCCGGTTGCGGCGCAAATCGTCCTCGTCCCACAACATAAAATCAGGGCCGAGCTGATCCAGGCTCGGGCAGCCGATCTGCGCCATGACCGTGTCGATCTCCTGGCGCAGGATCGCCGCGGCCTTGGCGGCGCCCGGCATGCCGCCGGCGATCGCGCCGTACAATGTCGGGCGGCCGAGAAAGACGAATTTCGCGCCGAAACACAGTGCGATCAAAACGTCGGAACCGCGCCGCACGCCGCCATCGAGCATCAGCGTCATCCGCTCCCCCACCGCGGCATCGATCGCCGGCAACACGTCGAGCGGCGACGGCGCGCGATCGAGTTGCCGGGCGCCATGGTTCGACACCATCAGCCCATCGACGCCGATTTCGGCGGCGCGCAATGCATCGTCCGGACGCATGATGCCCTTGAGCACCAGATTCCGCGGCCACAGTTTACGGAACTTCTCGATATCGCTCCATGTCAGGGTCGCATGAATTTGCGAGGACATGAATGTGGCCAAGGTATCCGCGTCGGCGCCCGGCTCGACATAGGCTTCCCAATTCGACAACCGCGCGATGCCGTGCCGCATATAATCCTTAAACCAGTAAGGCCGCCGCAGCGCATCCAGCTTGGAGGCAAGCGACAGTTTGAGCGGCCGCCCAAACCCGTTGCGCTTGTTACGCTCGCGGTTGGATCCGACCGGCACGTCCACCGTGATCACCAGCGTCGACAGGCCCAGATCCGCCGCCCGGCGGATCATATCCTCGGAAATCGCGGGATCCTTGGCGGCATAAAGCTGGTACCAGCCATGCTCCGGCGCGACCTCGGCCAATTCCTCCATCGGGGCGGTGGCCGCGCCGGACATGATGAAGGGAATATTCGCGTCTCGCGCCGCCGTGGCCAGCATCATGTCGCCACCGCGGCGGTAGTTGCCGATGCCGCCCGTCGGAGCGATGCCGAAGGGGCTCGAATAGGTCCGTCCGAACAACTGCGTGCTCTGATCGCGCGTCTCAATATCGACCAAATACCGCGGCACCAGGGGGCGCGAGCGAAAGGCGTCCTCGTTGCGCACCAGACCGTCCTCGTCGTCCGCGCCGCCTTCAATGAAGTCGTAGACCACCTTCGGCAGGCGTTTCTTCGCCAACTTACGCAAATCCTCGAAATTGATCGCGCTTTCGATATCCATGCCTAACCTCGATCGTGCTCATATGCGCCGTCACGCCGCGCCGGACGGTACACACAGACTTGCATCGCGTTCTGTTGAAATTGGGAAACAGGTCGGAACTTTGCGCGGACCGTTCGATTGTTGGAGAATAGCGCGAATACTTCAAGCGGGAGGGCACGGATAATGTCGGTAATTTTGGGGAGCGGCGAGTTTCGCTACCGCGTGGTCGAGGATTGGGCGAAGCCGCCCGAGGGCTGGGAATTCATGGATGTCGCCGCCGTCGGCGTCGACAGCAAGGATCAGGTTTACGTCTTCAATCGCGGCGAGCATCCGATGATGGTGTTCGACCTCGACGGCAATTTTCTGCGCTCCTGGGGCGAAGGCCTGTTCCCGCGCGCCCACGGCCTGCACATCGGCCCGGACGACTCGCTCTATTGCACCGACGACGGCGATCACACCGTCCGCAAATGCACGCCCGAAGGAAAGGTGCTGCTGGAGATCGGCGTGCCCGGAAACCCGGCCCCCTATATGAGCGGCGATCCGTTCCATCGCTGCACCCACACCGCCCTGTCGCCGGACAACCACATCTACGTCTCGGACGGCTACGGCAATGCCTGCGTCCACAAATATTCGCCCGACGGAAAGCTGCTGAAGAGCTGGGGCGAGTCCGGATCCGGTCCCGGCGAATTCAATATCGTGCATAACATCGTTACCGACGACGAGGGCTGGGTCTATGTCGCCGACCGGGAAAACCACCGGGTGCAGATCTTCGACGGCGACGGCAAGTACGAGACGCAGTGGAACATGCTGCACCGGCCGTGCGGGCTGTACATGCCGCGCGGCAAGTGCCCGCATTGTTTCGTCGGCGAATTGGGCCCGGGCATGGCGGTCAACCGCAAGGCGCCCAATATCGGGCCGCGGCTCAGCGTGGTCAGTGCGAAGGGCGAATTGCTCGCCCGGCTCGGCGGCGAAGACGGGCCCGGGCTGGAGGTCGGCAAGTTCCTTGCCCCGCACGGCCTGGCGATCGATTCGAAGGGCGACATCTATGTGGGCGAAGTGTCCTACACCAATTGGCCGTCCAGTTTCGGCGACGTACCGATGCCCCGGCCGCTGCGGTCGCTCCAGAAACTGGAAAAGGTCGCGTGAGGCGCCTAGCGGCCGTACCTCGGCGCGCGTCTCTCGATACCCAAACTGTGTCATTCCGGACGGCGCGAAGCGCCGGTCCGGAATCCAGGGTTGATCGAATTTCTAGATTCCCGCATTCGCGGGAATGACACCTAATAGTGTGTTTTCAGCGTATTACCGATGACTGTCGACACCGCCTACCGCTTGGTAATCCGGTATTTCACGATCCGGTCGTTACCGGAATCGGAGATCCAGAGTGTCTGCCCCTTGAGCTCGATGCCCTCCGGCGTCGTGAATTTTCCGGGCTCCTTGCCCGATCCGCCGCCGCCCAGCACCTGAAGCAGCGCTCCATCCGGGCCGATGATCTTGACCGAATGCGTGTTCTTGTCCGCCACGATCAAGGTGCCGTCCGGCATCGTGTCCTGATACCGGGGGCCGCTGAAATTGTACGGCGCGCCCTGCAGAATTTTTTTGATTTTCAGATCGGGCGAGAGCAGCACCATCCGGTCGTTCCCCGCATCGGCGAGCCAGATATCCCCGTTCGGCGCCAGCTCGACGTCATGCGGCGACGACAGGCCCGTCATCTCATTGATGACCTTGCCCCGGTCGTACACCACGAGATTGCCCGACCAGGCCGCCCCGACATAGACCCGACCGTTGGGATGCACCAGA
>JAOTYV010000421.1 GCA_029861675.1 Alphaproteobacteria bacterium | reverse complement strand
GTTCGATCTCCGCGGCGATATCGCCGCTGAAGAAATCCGCAGGCCCCGCTTCGGCCAGACGTTTCAAGGTATCGGGCAGTCGGCCGAGCGGGCGATACGCGATCGGTTGACCCTGCACCGGCATCGGCGGCAGGCCGTCCGGCAGATAGACCTCGCTGCTCGCCGGAAACTGCGCGAGTTCCCGGGCCGCGCCCAGCGTCCGCAGCGCCATGTACCAGGTGGCGGGAAGTCCTTGTTCGGCCATGGCAATCGCCGGCGCCAGCAAATCGGCCCAGGGCATGCTGCCATACCGTTCCCAGGCGAGCGCCATGCCGGCGACGTATCCCGGCACGGCGACCGAGAGGTATCCGGTGATGTTGCGGTCGTCGACCACCTGCGGCCAGGCGAACAGGTCGCCGGCCACGCCGCCACCCTCGGCCAGGGGATAATCTTCGAGCCGCAACCGTCTGGGCGCGACCATGCCCATGTTGATCGTGCGGAAGGCGCCTTTGTCGGCCAAGCCGATCTGCATATAGGCGCCGCCGCCGAGCCCGCTCATCCAGGGTTCGACAACCGAAACGGCGAAGGAGGTAGCGACCGCCGCATCCACGGCGTTGCCGCCGGCGCGCAGGACTTCCGCACCGACCTCGGCGGCGGCCTTGTGCTGGCTCGCGACGAGACCGTTCGCGCCGGTGACGACCGGTTTGCGGACGGTCCAGTTCTGTTGGAATTGTGTATCGGGCAGCGGACTTGACGTCATGGCGGTTTCCTCCGGATTTCAGTATTCCCGCTTATGGGCGTGGCGCACAAGTCTATCGCCCAGAAATACACGATCGGCGTCTCGGCACCGGCCCTCGTCCTTCGACTTCGCTCACGATGAGGGCTGGTTTCATCGTGTCGATCAGCCACGGCATGCGAGGACACCCGGGACAGATGGTTCGTCCGAACAGCTAACCCCAAGCCTCATGCTGAGCGAAGTCGAAGCGTGAGGCTCATGCGCGGGAACGTCTTCACAAAGCCGGGTCGTCGACCCGGGCTTCTTCGAAGCCCTTGGCGCGCAAACGGCAGCTGTCGCAGACGCCGCAGGGGCGGGGGCCGGCGGCGTAGCAGCTCCAGGTCAGTTCGAGCGGCGCGGCGAGCGTGCCCGCCAGCCGCACGATGTCGGCTTTGGATTTGTCGATCAGCGGCGTCTCGATGCGGAAGGGGATGCCGTATTGCGTGCCGATCTTGCTGCCGAGGCGAAGCGTTTCCGCGACGGTCGTATAGAATTCCGGCCGGCAGTCGGGATAGCCGCTGTAGTCGAGCGCGTTGGCGGCAATGTAGAGCACCGGTTCGATGGCCGCGGCGTCGATGCCGTTTTCCTCGATCCGGTGCAGCACCTCGCTTTCCAGCGCGGCGGCGGCCATGGTCAGGAAGAAGGTATTGCGCATCGGCACGTAGGTCAGCGGAATGTCGCCGGCCATCGTCGCGGTATCGCGCTCCGACGGCAGATCGAAACGGTCGGCATTGGTCAACGCCGAATGGGCCGCCAGGTCGCGATAGAAATGCACGTCGACCACGCGGTGATCGAGCTTGAGATCCTCCGCAACCGCGCGCGCCGCATCCAGTTCCAGGCGCTGCCGCTGGCCGTAATCCAGGGTCAACGCGATCAGTTGATCGGTTTCGTCCCGGGCATGGACCGCGAGGGTCGTTGAATCGAGCCCGCCGGACAGCAGCACCACGCCAATTCGCATCGCTGTCATTCGCTCCGATTCGCCAGGATCGAGGCGATCGCCGCGGCCGCCAGCCGTGCCTCGGGCGGGTCGGCCCGGCTGGTCAGGATCGCCGGTACCTTGGCGCCCAGCACGATGCCCGCCGCGCAGGCGCTCATGAAATAGACCATCATCTTGAACAGCGCATTGCCGGTTTCGATATTGGGCACCAGCAGAATGTCGGCATTGCCGGCGACCGGATTGTCGATGCCCTTGACCGCGGCGGCGTCGGGCGACACCGCGAGATCGAGGGCCAGCGGGCCGTGGATATCGGCGCCCCGCAATCCCTCTCGCGCACGGTCCGCGATCTCGGCCGCTTCCAGGCTGCTCGGCATCTTCGGCGTAACCTCCTCGGTGGCGGACAGCACCGCGACCTTCGGGCGGTCGATGCCGAGCGCATGCGCCAAATCGACCGCGCTCTGCGCCGCCTGAATTCGGGTGGTTATGTCCGGTGACACATTGATCGCGGCATCGGTGATCAGCAGCACCGTGTCGTCGCCCGGAACGGTCATGTGAAAGACATGGGTCAGCCGGCGGCCGGTGCGCAGCCCGGAATCGCGTTTCAGCATGCCGAGCATGAAGGCGTCGGTGTGCAGATGCCCCTTCATCAGCACGCGCGCCGCGCCGTCGCGGCAGAGCGCCGCGGCCGCGTCGGCGGCCTCGCTTTCGCTGGCGGCAGGGACGATCCGGAGGCCCGAGATGTTCCAGCCCATCCGCTCGGCCTCGGCGGCGATGGCATTCGTGTCGCCGACCAGCAAGGGCTCGATGATTTCGGCTTCGCAGGCCATCCGCGCGCTTTCCATCGGCAGCGCGGCGCCCGCGTTGGCGATCGCCGTGGCGACCGGCGGCAAGGCCTTCGCCCGCGCCAGCAGCGCCGACGGGCATTCGAAGGGGCGTTGGCTCAGCATCTCATGCCGGTTCCCACATCATGTCGCCAAGCCGTTCGGCGGCCTGCCGCAGCGTGGGTTCGTAGCGCAGGATCTCCTCCGCATCGAGCCGCGGTTCCGGGGCGTGGATCGCCAATGCGGCGGCGAAACTTCCGTCGCGCGCCGGGTTCGGTACCGGCACGGCGAGGCCCACGAGTCCGATCATGTATTCCTGGTCGTTAACGGCGACGGCACGGCGGCGAATACCCTTCAGTTCTTCCTCCAGCGAGGCGGTGTCGGTAATCGTATGATCGGTGAAGGATTCGAGCGCGCCCGCGGCGTATAGCCGGTCGCGCGTGCGTTTTGGCATTTGGCTCAGAAACAGTTTGCCCATTGCCGTGCAGTGTAACGGGACATGGCTGCCGACTGAAAGTTGTAAACGGAGCGGCCAATGCGTCTCCACCCGGTCGAGGTAGACGACCCGGCTGCCCTCCAGCGTGCCGAGATTACAGGTCTCGCCGGTATCGCGGGCCAATCCCTCCAACACCGCGTGCCGGGGCGCGCGCTGCGCCGAACTGGCCAGGGTATCGATCGCCAGCCGGTTCAGCCGTGGGCCGATGGTGAAGTGTTTTC
>JAOTYV010000130.1 GCA_029861675.1 Alphaproteobacteria bacterium | reverse complement strand
TGGGCCGACTGGCAATCGAGAGCCGCAGTATGTCGAAGATGGCGCGAGCAGGTATTGTCGCCGCGCTTCTTTCCTTAGCCGGCTTCATGGTGTCGGCCTGCGACGAATTGCCGTTTGGATTGGGGGTTTCTTGGCCACCGGAGGTCGGTAAGCCGTTTCCCGACATTGAATTCACCAACTATGACGGCCGCAAGCTCAAGATCGTGGATTTCAAGGGAAAGGTCGTCCTGGTGAAGATGGTCGGGATGACCTGCCCGGCGTGCAATGCATTTTCCGGTGGCCATGAACGGGGAGCGATGACGGGCGTACAGCCGCAACCGGGGCTCGGGATGTTGGAGGCGTATCTCGACCGGTTCGGCGGCGGCCTGACACTCGACCATCCGGAACTCGTTCTGGTCCAAATCGTGCTCTACGACCTGTCGAACGATGCGCCCGACCGGGACGACGTCCGTCTCTGGGCCGAGCATTATCACCTGGACCGGAATCCGAATATCCACGTCGTCTTCAGTGAGCGTGATCTGCGCGGCAGGGCGAGCCTCAACATGATTCCGGGCGTGCAGCTTGTCGATAAGGAATCGGTGGTGCGCCTCGACAGCACCGGCCCGCGGCCGCGACACAACCTCTACACTCAACTGCTGCCACAGGTACCGCGCCTGTTGCGGTAGCAGGCAGGACGTTCGGCAAGGCTCAGCCCGCAGGTTTCTCAAGCGAGAACGCCCGCCCGTCAAAAACCCGGACGGGCAGGGCGTTTGTATCCAGCCCGTCGAGGCAGGCCAGATTGACCGTGACTTCGTCCGGCGCGACCCGCGGGTTGTGGAACGGGTAGATGCCGCACGTCTTGCAGAACAGGTGCCGCGCGCTGCCGGTGTTCCATTGATACAGCGTGAGCGCGTCTTCGCCCTGGATCAGCCGGAAACGGTCGGCCGGCACGCGGTGCATCAATGCATTCTTCTTGTGGCAGATCGAGCAGTTGCAGCGCGTGGCGGTCTCGATCTCTGCATCGATCTCGAACACGACGGCGCCGCAATGGCAGGAACCGCGATAGGTCTGCATCGGAATCCTCCTGACGGATGCCTTAGACCAATTCTTGTTCAAACTAGCTCGAGTGAAATGGTCTATCGCCTTGTTTAGTCGCAAATGCGTCGTCGCGAACCGTTCCGGTTCGCTCGGGATTTGCCCTAGCGTCCTGTGAAGACTGGTTTGCGTTTTTCCCGGAACGCGCGGCCGCCTTCCTGCTGATCCTCGCTGCGCCGGACCGCCAGCAGGTCACGCCGGGCGATGGCCGCCTCTTCGGACGGGCCCTTCGGCGTCACCGTCGTGCGCACGAATCGTTTCAGCATGCTGACCACGAGCGGCGCGCTGTCGCGCATGATCTCGGCGTATTCCATGGCGGCCGCCACCTGCTCGCCGGCTGGCACCACCTTGTTGACCATGCCCACTTCATAGGCGCGCTGCGCATTGAAGCGTTTGCCCGTAAGCATGAATTCCATGGCGATCTTGTGCGGGATACGCGCCGCGCAGCTCGCGATCAGCCCGCCGCAGAAGCCGAGTTGCGATTCGGGATAGAAGAAGTTCGCGTTGTCGGCGGCGACCGCGATGTCGGCGAATTGCACCAGCACATAGGCGCCGCCGACGCAGTGGCCAGCCACCGCGGCGATGATCGGCTTGTCGACGTCGATGCCGACGCCGGGCACGCATTCCCACAAATCCGGATCGCGCGGCGGGTCCTTGATGTCGGCGCCGACCGAGAACGCCCGGTCGCCGGCGCCGGTCAGGATGGCGCAGGTATCGTCGGAATCCCGGTAGCGGATCATGGCGTCGCGCAATTCGGCCACGACGCCTTCGCTGAGCGCGTTCATCTTGTCCGGGCGATTAATCGTAATGGTGGCGATACGGTCGTTGGACTCATACAGGACGAGATCGTCGCTCATGGGTTCGGCTCCATCTGAATTAGGGATTGTTGTGTGCCTTCGGCTGCGCATGCCGGTTTCGCCAACTTATTAAGACGAGAACGGACGCCTTGCAAACCGCCCCGGTGTTCCATCCTCCAATAGGGATCGCCTTAGTCCGCGGCGGCCTGGGCGTCGTCCCCGGCAATGGCGCCATCCCGGGCGAGCCGGGCGATCTCTTCCGCCGCGTATCCGATTTCGGCCAGTACATCGCGGCTGTGCTGGCCGATGCGAGGGGATTGGCCGCGCGGATCGTCCGGCGTCAGCGGCGTCATGCCCGGCAGGTTGGGGACCGGGATCGGGCCGGTATCGAGTTGGTTGGTCCAGGTGAAGATGCCTTGGGAATCGACCTGGGCGTCGGCCAGCAGATCGTCATAACCATTCACGCGCGTGCACATCAGGCCGAGGTCGGTGAAGGCCGTAACCCAGTCGGCGGCGCTACGCGCCATCAACTTTTCCTGAAAGGCGCCGTTGATTTCGTCGGCCTTCCAGATGCGGTTTTGATGGGTGTCGTACTCCGGATTGTTCTTGAGCGTCTCGAGGCCGAGCAGATCGCAGACCTGCGCAAAATGCGTCGGCCGGTTGGAGCTCAGGCTGATAAACCCGTCTTGGGTCTTAAAAATACCCACCGGAATGCCGACCGATGCCGGTTGGCCGCCCTGGGCGTGCTGGCGGATGAACTGGCCTGCCTGCACCGATAGGGCGGCCTGCAACATGCTGACCTGGACATGCCGCCCGCCGGCGCCGTTGGCGCGGGCGAAGAGCGCCGTCGCCACCGCCTGATAGCCATAGATGCCGGTGATGTAGTCGATGATCGCGACGCCGACCGATTGGGGTGTTCCCTCCTTATCGGTGGTAATCGATTGCAGGCCGGAATAGCCCTGCATGATCGCGTCGGTGACGGGGCGGGGGGCGAGCGGCCCGTCCAGGCCGAAGCCCGATACGGTGAGATAGATCACGTCGGGGTTTTCCGCGCGCACCGTATCGTAGCCGAGGCCGAGCCGGTCGATTACGCCCGGCCGAAAATTCTGCGTCACCACGTCCGCGTCCCGAACCAATCGGCGCGCCACCGCGAGGCCGTCCGGATTTTTGAGGTCGAGGGCGATGCTGCGTTTGCCGCGGTTCATGGCGAGCGATTGCGCCGAATGGTCCCCCTGGATACGGCCGCCCATGTTGCGGATCCAGTCACCGTCGCGGCCCTCGATCTTGACCACGTCGGCGCCGTATTGCGCCAGCATCATGCCGCAATAGGGTCCGGAAATCCCCTGGGCAACGTCGCACACCTTGAGGCCGGCGAAAGGGCGGTCATGACTCATCGGCGATTCTCCGTGGGGGTAGTGAGCGGTCGTGCATTATGGCAAGCTGAGAATAGTCGATCCGTATTCCCGATGCACGGGACGTAGCGATTTACCGCCCTTGCGAGGCGGATGGCGACCCGATAACGGAGCGGATGACCTTATCGGATGGGAAGGAATACAGACGATGGCCGAGCCAGCCCAATCACAACCTTCATACAGCCGGATCGAGGTGGCGCCGCTGTCCGGTGCGCTTGGCGCGGCGATCACCGGTATCGACCTGTCCGAACCGCTTGACGACGCGACCTTCGCCGAGGTCGAACGCGCTTTTCATGAGAATCTGGTGGTGGTTTTCCCGGGGCAGGAGATATCGCCGGCGGATCATCTTGCCTTCACCCGGCGGATCGGGCCGGTGGAGCCGCATCCGCTCGGCTCGCGCCGTGGCCTGGAAGATCATCCCGAGGTCATGGTGCTGGAGAACAAGCCCGGGAAAATAGGGCCGCGCAACGATTTCTGGCATTCGGATATCTCGTTCGGCGAAATTCCGCCGGCGGCGTCGATATTGTTTGCGGTGGAAATCACGATCGGCCGGTCCGATACGATGTTCTGCAACATGTATGCGGCCTATGAATCGCTGTCCGAGGGACTCAAGCGAATGCTCGACGGCATGTCGGCCATGCACACGGCGGAATTGCTGGTACGGGAGGTGCCGAACCGGCTTTCCGTTGACGTCGCACCCTCGGCAGTCAGACACCCGGTGGTGCGAACGCATCCGGCGACCGGCCGCAAGGCGCTCTATGTGAACCCCCATTACACGGACCGTTTCGAAGGCTGGACCGCCGAGGAAAGCCGCCCGCTGCTGGATTATCTCGCCGCACACGCAACGCGGCCGGAGAACGTCTTTCGCCATCGCTGGTCGGTGGGTGATTTTTTGATTTGGGACAATCGCTGCACCATGCACTACGCGCTGCGCGACTATGACGACACCATGCCGCGGTTCCTGTACAGGACGACGGCCGCCGGCGACCGGCCGGTATAACGCCGGTTCGGGAAGTTTCGGCGCCGGTCTACTTTTCGTCTTTGCCTTTGATCAGGGCGACCGCGTCGGCGATGATCGGCGGCAAGTCCCGTTTATGTCCGGTGTCGATGCTTGCGACGACGCTCATTCCGGCCCGCAGGGGCGGCCCGGTCGACTGGTCGTCGACGATCAGGCGCACCGGTATCCGCTGCACCACCTTGACCCAGTTGCCGGTGGCGTTCTGCGGCGGCAGGATCGAGAATTCGGCGCCGGTCGCCGGTGCGATACTCGCGACCTTGGCCTTCCATTCATAGTCCGGATAGGCGTCGATCGTGATCGTCGCTTCCTGGCCTTCCCGGACATGGGTCAGTTCGGTTTCCTTGAGATTGGCTTCGATCCAGATGTCGTTCGCGGCGACGATGCTGAACACCGGTCGGCCGGCGGTGACGAATTCACCCACCTGCAAATCGTTCTTCGTGATGATGCCGGTCACCGGCGAGGTAATGACGGCGTGCGACAGGTCCAATCGCGCCTGCGATAACCGGGCTTCGGCTTCCGTCACTTCCGGGTTCTTGTCGGTGGGGAGTGCGGGCGAACCGCCGAGGCGTGTCAGAATACGTTGCAGTTCTTCGCGTGTGCTGTCGAGACGGTTGCGCACCGCCTCCAGATTGCGTCCCGCCGCATCGAAGCGCTCCAGGCGCACCACGCCGCGCTTGAGCAATCTTTTTCGATTGTTGAATTCAGATTGGAAGAACCGCAGGTCTTTTTGCGATTCAACAAATTCCTTTTCCTTATCGACGTATAGTTTTCGCAGGGCATCGATCTCGGCACGGATGGCGCGGACCTTCGCTTCGCTCTGTGCGGCCGCCAGCCGGAATGGCTCACGGTCCAGCATGAAGAGCACCACACCTTTTTGGACGATCTGGTTTTCCTTGACCTTGACGGCGGACACCCGGCCGGAAATATCCGTGCTGATGGCGACCTTGTCGGCCTTCACATAGGCGTTTTCCGTGGTCACGTATCGCCCGCCAATCGCGTAGTAATAGGCGCCGACAAGCGCAAGTATGAGTGGCCCGATCAAAAGCAAACCGTAGCGAATGACGCCAGGGCGTCTCAATCGGGATAATATCACCCGGAGGGAATATCCTAATCTAGTCGACATTTTGTTGCTCGGTGCTGTTGCTGTTGGAAACCACGATCTCATTATCTTGCTCGCCCGGAGGATCGATGGGAACTCCGTTGGTCATGTTGGCGAGGTTGTCCTTCATCAATTGCAGCGCCTCGAAAAGCCAGTCCCGTTCCTCGGTCGAAAAGGTGGTGAGGGCGTGTTCCCGCACCTCCATCGACAGTGAATTCAGGCGGTCAATTATCGGCTGCGATTTCTTGGCGAGATGAAGCCGCCAGACGCGCCGATCCGCCGGGTCGCGCCGCCGTTCGACCCAGCCGGCGTCTTCGAGACGGTCGATATGCCGGCCAAGCGTGACGGTTTCAACTTCAAGAATTTCGGCCAATGAGCTTTGCATAATGCCCTCGTACCGCCGTAAATGGCCAAGCACGCGCCATTGAGCCCGGGTCAGTCCGAGGTTGCGGGCGCGCTCGTCGAAGCGCTTTCGCATCAGGCGCGAAACGTCGTTGAGTAGAAACCCAAGACTACGCTCAAGATTGAATGTGGACATAGGATGAATTTAGTAAGCTAGCTAATAGATAGCAAGCTATTTTATGTCTGGCTTGTAATTAGCAAGCTTCAAATAATTCCAAATTCGCCTCTGTCGGCAAGGCATTGGTTGTGTTATCTGCCATTTGGGAATGCTGCGTGAGCAATGACGAAACAGGGATTTTCAGACCATGACCGATGATTCCTATGCGGGCGATATCGATCCACCTGCGGCGTGGAAAATATTGCAGGATCAGTCTGACGCCTGTCTGATCGATGTTCGCACCGAGGCGGAGTGGCGGTACGTCGGCCTGCCCGACCTTACGTCGATCGGCAAGCAGACCCTGTGCATCTCGTGGCTTCGATTTCCGGCCAATGATCTCAACGATAGGTTTGTCGAGGATGTCATGGCCGATGGAATCCGGCCCGAACAGACCGTGCTGTTGCTATGCCGGTCGGGGCAGCGCTCGCGCGCCGCGGCCATTGCCCTGACGGCGCGCGGCTTCGGCCATTGCTACAACGTCTCGCAAGGATTCGAGGGCGACAAGGATGCCGCCGGACATCGCGGCACGGTCGGCGGATGGAAAATCGGTGGTTTGCCTTGGGTACAAGGTTAACGCGCCGAGTCGCGGTTTTCGTCAAAACCCACTTCCTGGCCGGCGATCCGATTCGCTGTCGTTGCCCCGAAAGAGGTAGTGCGACTTAACTCGATCGTGGCAAATCTAAAGTTTATCGAAATTGGATCCGCATCCGCCGATTGCGTCGACCGATGCCGGCGCGGCGGCCGCCCAATCCAATCCTGCCTCGATATATTCCCCATTCTTTCGCGCCGCCACTACCTCTTTGTTTTTTATGGGATGATTTAGGTTTAGCGCCGGTTGGACGGGGCACTTCCGGCAGTCCGCATTCGAATTAACCCTTCATTAAGGTAAATACGTCAAGACTGGCCTTGCCGGTCACAAGTATACCGAAAATTAGGAATTGATCTCTTAAGTTTAGTTCTTGAGTGGAGCTTGTATTGGCGGCAGTCAGTCGATAACTTCGCCAACAGAACATGCGGGGGAAAATTTGGCGCAATTTGGGATTTAGCGTCGGATTTTTGCGAGGGAGAATGAGGAGTAGTCGAGTTCAAAAAGAAAAAGTGTATGTTTCGCGTTGGCTGGTTGGGACGACTCAATGCCCACCTGATGCACACTTATACTTTTGGGTTGGTCGCGCCAACAGCCGGTTTGCCGTGCTGGGTGCATTTTAATTTATGACGGCAAACAAATGATCGAATTCTTCGACGAACTATTCCGCGAGCGCGAATTAATTCTTCGATCGCAGGGTCGGGTTCATTTCCTTCCGCTGACGCGTCGGCTTCAGATGAGCGCTTTCATGATTGCGGTTGCGATCGGCGTATGGGGCATCGGCATGACGCTGATGTCGACCGTCAAGAGCGGCATCATTCATGTCAAGAATGACGAAATCCGCGAAGCGCGAGTGGCCTATGAGGACTTATTCGAAGAAGTCCTGAGATATCAGAAGAAAGTCGCAACCGTTACGTCCAATTTGCGCGATAGTCAGGAAAGCCTGCTTGAGCAGGTCGGCAACGTGGTCAAGCTGGACAACAAGAAAGTTGCCAAACTCCGGCAACCGCTGTCGGGGCAGGCAAATACCGCTGATGGGGATCTCCGCGAACATCTCCAGGACATCGACAAAAAAGTGCAGGTCATGACAGAGACCAACTCGCTGTTGGAAGGGTCTCTGCTGAAGATCAAAACCGAACTCAAACTCGCCGGCGACGAACGGAACAACATCATCAAGACGCGCACCAAATTGCGCGAGCGGGTTGCCGAGCTAGAGGAATTCCTTATCAAATCGAGGACCGAGAGCGCCTATCTCGAGCGCCGGGTTACCGAACTGGCCGACAGCCTTTCCGAAAGCCGCTCCGACCACGGCAAGGTGGTTGAACAGCGTGAACAGCTTAATGAACGGGTTGCGTCGCTGGAGCATGGCATCAAGGACGCCAAGGCACGCGCGGAACACGCTGAACTGGACCTGAACAAGGTTCTCGACAAACTCGAAAAGACCACCGGCGCCGACGGCAACACGCAAGTGGCCATGGTCACGGATGGCGGCGACGAGTTGAACGGCAACATTCACGACGGCCCGACGCTGAAGCTGCGCAACCGCACCGTGGCATTGCTGGAGCGGTTGAACGATCTGCACGCCGCGCAGGGCAATGTTCTCGATCGGCTGGGCGAGCGCACGGTCAAAAATATCGAATCGGCCGAACGGCTGATCACGATGACCGGCTTGGACTTGAACGAGGTGTTGGCGCGGGCGACCAAACCGGCGCATGGGCAGGGTGGCCCTCTCGTCGAAGTCGCGAGCGGCGATGAAATGGCCGGTTTGCCGGGCAGCGTTTCGGAAATCGACAACCGGCTAACCCGGTGGGCGGGGCTGCGGCAGTTGCTGCAGAGCATTCCGCTGATTTCGCCGGTCGATTATTATCATCAGGCCAGCGATTTTGGTCTTCGCCGCGATCCCTTTACAAAGAAACGGGCAATGCACTATGGCGTTGACCTGGCGGGATGGCGCGGCGCGGGGATTTACTCTACAGCGCCCGGCCGCGTGGTTTTCGCGGGACGTAAAGGGCGATACGGGAAGATGGTGGAGATCGATCACGGTTACGGCGTTCGTACCCGTTACGGTCATCTGCTTAAAGTTCTCGTCAAGAGGGGGCAGGAAGTAGGGCACCGGCACAAGGTTGCGCTTCTCGGTAGTACCGGTCGGAGCACCGGACCGCATGTTCACTATGAAGTCCGCTTCGACGGGAAGCCACTTAACCCAGCACGCTTCATCAAGGCAGGTCGGTATGTTTTCAAAGAACAGTAGTAGCAGCAAGTCACAATCGAATAGCGGCAGTAGCGCGGTAAAGCCCGTCGTGTCACCTCCCAAGGTGTCGTCTGCCGGCGTCGTACCTTCGATCGTCAGCGCCAACTTGCGGGTGACGGGGGACCTCGAATCCGAGGGCGATATCCAGATCGACGGCATGGTCGAGGGCGATGTCCGCAGCACCACCGTTACGGTTGGTGAACATGCGGTGGTCAGCGGCTCGATCGAAGCGGACACGGTACACGTGGCCGGGACCGTCAAGGGACAGATCAACGGCAAAATGGTCGAGCTCGCGCGCTCGGCCAAGGTGACCGGCGATATCGTGCACGAAAGCCTGTCCATCGAGGCGGGTGCGTTCGTGCAGGGTCTGTGCCGCCACGTCGACAATCTCAAGCGCACCTCCGGTGCGGACAGCAAGGAGCCCACGGGCCCCAATTTGGTTGTCGGTGGCGGATCATCCGATGGCAGCGCCCCAGCCAAGGCGGCCCTGTCGGCGGGCCCCAAAGCCTGAGCCTTACGGCATTAATCGCTTCGTGATGCCGCTTTAGGTGTCACACATATAACGGTCGCCTTGGGCGGCCGTTATAGTTTTTCCAGGAAGCGGTCCAGCGCCTCGGTGGATTCGGGTTCGGTGAGCGACGGCACGTGGCCGACGCCCTCGAGACACACCCGTTGCAGGCCGGGATGTTCAACGGCCATCCGGTCGAAGGTCGCCTGGGACAGGACATCGCTGACGCCGCCGCGGAATGCCAGCATCGGTACGTCGCGCACCGATCGGAACAGCGCCCACAGATCCGGCAGCGGCTGGTTCCGCTTCATCGGCTCGACGATCCGGATATCCCAGTCGAAATGCAGCATGCCGTCCTCGTGCTCGCGCCAAGTCGCCTCGGCCCCCTCGCGCCACTGTCCCTCGTCGGTGAAGGATAGCGTGGGGAAAAGCTCCTTGAACCGTGCCACCGCGTGCTTCCAGTCCGGTTGCGGATCGTCACGCCCGACGTAGTTTATAATACGGTCAGTACCTCCGGCGTCGATGTCCGGTCCGATATCGTTGACGACCACGCCTGCGAGCACTGTGGGCGCCATCGCGCCCAGGCCGGTTGCGAGTAGGCCGCCCATCGAGGTGCCGATCACGATGACCCGGTGCAGCCCGGTAGCTGCGATCAAATGGGCGATGTCGCCGAGGTAGGTGGCCGGATGGTAATTCATCGGGTTGGGATCGTAGTCCGACTGGCCGCGGCCGCGGTAATCTACGGCAATGACTCGCCGCTCCGGCATCAGCCGCATCGCAAGGCGATGAAAATCCTTGGAATTGCGCGCCATGCCCGGCAGGCAGAGGACCGGTGTTCGCGTCGCGTCCGGCGCCTCGTAGTCCCGGAAATACAACGATAATCCGTCCTGAGCGGTGAAGCGGCGTTCGCGATACACCATATCGGCCGTCAAACGGTCATCCCGAGAAGCGCGGGTAATGTTTCGAGCGATGTGAGCTCCGCCAACGGCGTGCCGGGCAGCCTTTCGCGCACCTGACCGAACCGGTTTACCCAGATGACGTTGAATCCGAAATGCGCCGCGCCGGCCACGTCCCACGCATTTGACGACAAGAAGCAGATATTCTGTGGCGGCACCTTCAGACGGTCGACCGCAAGCTGGTAGACCACCGGGGCGGGCTTGTAGATGCCTGCGTCCTCGATCGACAGCACCGCGTCGAGCAGTCCGTCGAGACCGGCCGAACCGACCGCGGCATTGAGCATTTCCGGCGCGCCATTCGATAGGATCGCGCGCGCCATGCCGCCTTCCTTGAGCGTGGTCAGCAGTGGCACGACCTCCGGATAGGTGGCGAGGCTGAGATAGAGCTGCATCAACGCGTCGCCGGTCGCCGGATCGCTGTGGCCCGCGGCGTCGAGCGCAAAATCCAGCCCGTCGCGGGTGACTTGCCAGAAATCGACATGGGCGCCCATCAGGCTGCGCAGCCACGTGTATTCAAGCTGTTTTTGACGCCACATGGCGGTGACCGTGTCGGCCTTGTCGCCGACCGCCTGGCGAACGCCATCCGCCACGGAGAATACGTCGAACAGGGTCCCATAGGCGTCAAAGACGCAGGCCTGCACTTGTGCGAGCTTAGGGTCCGGCAAAATCCTCTCCGTCGTCTGCGCCGCTATCGGTAACCGGCCGTTGCGGGCCGGCCGAGCCCTTGTAAGGGCCCGGTTCGATTTCGGCGAGCGTGAGGGCCATATCTAGACCGTTTTCACGTCGACGGTAAACAATGAGATTTTCCAGCACCCGTTGCACGTAGTTTCGGGTTTCGGTGAACGGGATCGATTCGATCCAGTCGATTGCCGCATAAATGTTGGGCCCCGGGTCGCCATAGCGCCGGAGCCAGCGCTCGACCCGCAGCGGGCCCGCATTGTATCCGGCCAGCGCGAGAATGAGCGACCCGTCATAATCCTCAAGAATATCAGTTAGATATGCTTGGCCGAGCCGCAAGTTATAGTGCGGGTCGCGGGTCAGGCGGCGGCGCGAATAGGGTACCCGCAGCCGCCGGGCGACCTGGAGCGCGGTGCGCGGCATCAGCTGCATCAGGCCGCGCGCGCCGGCGCGGCTGATCGCCTTCACGTCGAATGCGCTTTCCTGACGGACGACCGCATAGACCAGCGCCGGGTTGGGTAATTTCGTTGCCTTGGCGCCTGTCTGTGTCACCGCCGGATACCCCGTATCCGACAGCACGATGCCTTGGCGCATGGCGCGTTTGGCCACCGTTACGCTGACGTCGTGGCGGCCGACTTCCTGGGCGAGCCGGGCGGTAAGGCTCCATTCGGCGGCGGTCCGCGCCTTGCGCGACAGGCGCAAGAGGAACGGTTTCACCTCCACATGCCGGCCGAGTGCGCCAAGACCGCGGATAACGCGCACCAACTCCTGCCGGTCGAACCGCTGGACGTCACCTTCCGCGGGATCCGGTTCGATCGGCGGTTGCGGCCGTTCGCTCCGCAACAGATGGCCGGTGGCGATCTGGCCATAGAAGCGGGTGGTGTACTGGGCGGCGCGGCGGTACCAGGCGGTGGCCAAGGTGTCGTGTTCGAGCGTCTCGTGGGTGCGCGCCAGCCAATAGGCGCCGCGCGACCGGCTGACGGGATAGCTCACCCGGTCGAACATTTTCTGGAAATGCGACAATGCCGCCTCCGGCTTATCGAGCCAGCGAAGCGCAATCCAGCCGGCCAGCCATTCTGCTTCGGCGTAATATTCCCCGCCGGTTTGGCCATGGCCGCGGACGATCGCGTAGGCGACCTTCGGCTGTTCCTCCTTGAGCGCCCAGCGCGCAAGGATCCGGCGCTCG